>CAZHCP010000156.1:0-2533 GCA_964531015.1 uncultured Muribaculaceae bacterium | reverse complement strand
TTTCAACGTAAACGTTAACGGTCAATCAATCAGCGGTTACAACACATTGGATGACGTTGATTACCTCAGCGAAACCTTCGGAGTCAGTGCAGGCGAACAAGTTGAAGCAGCAGCGGCAGGTTCTGCGGGAGTTTCGGAAGATTTGAATATTCACGAAGAATTTTTGGAAACATACAAAGCAGAATACGAAAGATTATCTCAGGAATTGGATAACGCTTGGTCAGGATTGGATGTATCAAAAGATACAATGGAAAATTTCAGAGAAACTTCAAAAACCGAAACAATGAATGAAGCCGAAGCCGAAAAAGAAGCTATCGAAGCAGAACAGGAACAAGAAGCCGAAAACGTAAAACAAGACGGTGAATTCCTTGCAAGAGCAGCAGAAGCAAACGATGTTACGGAAGATGAATTAACCGAAGAACAAATTGACAAATACTATGAAGAAGAATATGCAGCTTAGTTAATATATTCATTACATAAAAGCGGAAGTGAAAATCACTTCCGCTTTCTTTTATTCCCAATTATTTTTATGAAACATAAACTTTAAAATCAGGATGTTGCGATAAGCGTTTTTCTATTTCTTCAAACGATAAGAAACCTGATTGAGCACTGAAATTTTCAACAACCGAAGCTGCAACAACGGAAGCATACAGCAGTGATTTTTCAATATCATTATTTGTTTTAACCAGCGAAGCAACAAATGTTGAAGCGAAAGCATCTCCCGCACCCAACGTGCTTACGACCTTAGCCGGGAATTCACCGCATTGATAATATTTTTCGGAATCATAAGCATAAGCACCGTTTTTACCGTCGGTAATTATAATAATTCGACCTTTTCCGAAATTTAATTCTTTCAACATTCGTTTTATATCAACATGAATAATGTCATCGGAGAAGGTTTCGTTTTTTGTATCGGGTCGAACCTGAATACCCGTAAGCATGGATGCTTCATCTCTGTTTAAAACAATGACTTCTGCGGTTTTTAACACGTCAAAAAGATATTCTTTCCCTTGTTTTATGCTGCTTGTACCGATATTTATTGCTAAATTTACGTTATGTTCTTCCGCAAACTCTGAAATTTCTTTTAAGGCTTTTGTTGATTGTCCGTTCAACGGAGCTAAATATAACCATTTTGAATTTTTAATTTCATCAAAATTTATATCCGAAATTTCCAAATGAGCATTTGCACCTCTGTGTGCAAGAACCGTTCTGTCGCCTTGAAAACTTGTTAAAATAATGGAAAAACCCGTTTTATATTCTTTTGATTTTATAACATTTGAAGTATCGACTCCGAATTTGACAAGATTATTTATTATATTCTCACCTTGGAGTTCATCGCCGATTTTCACGATTGCCGAAGTCTTAAACCCGAGCGTTGCAAGGTTTGCAGCCGTATTAACCGCACCGCCGCCGATTTCAAATTTAAAATTATCTATTTCTATTTTTGCCCCGTACGGATAAGCCATAAATTCACGTTTACTGCTTAATCCCGAAACGGAAACAATATTTGCGACATCGGATTCTATAAACGCATCTAAAGTGGCACTTCCTATTGTAATAAAATCATTCATACTTTAATTCCCATATATACTGTTTAAGAATATTATATACTAATTTGCTCTCGGATGTGAAATATTATAAGATTGTTTTAATTTTTCCATGGAAACGTGAGTATAAATTTGCGTATTGCTTATGCTGCTGTGGCCGAGCAATTCCTGAACAACCCTTAAATCTGCACCGTTTTCAAGCAATTTTGTTGCAAAGCTGTGCCGAAATACGTGCGGCGTAACATGCTTCGGCAATTCGATTTTTGATACCACATCGTTTATCGCAAGGCGAACGCTTTGCGGTTGCAGTCTGTATCCTGTCTTGTTTATAAATACGGGCATATCTTTTGTAATTTTATCGCATTTGAAAATTAAATATCTGACAGTTTTTATGTATGATTCCAAATATTTTTTTGCACGTTCCGAAACCAAAACTATACGTTCTTTTGCACCTTTACCGAAAACTTTAATTTCATTTTCTTCCAAATTGAGATTTTCAAAATTTAAATCGCTTAACTCCGAAATACGCATACCGGTTGCATATAAAAGTTCCAAAATTGCTCTGTTTCTGTACCCTGCCGGCGAATCGATTTTTATGCCGTTCAAAATTTTTTCAATTTCCGCTTCCGTTAAAAATTCGGGCAGAGATTTTCCTTTTTTGGGAGCATGAATACCGATAGCGGGATTTTTTTCTATTATGCGTTCACGATACAAAAACCTGTAAAAAGTTCTTAACGAAGCGATTTTGCGTGCCGTAGTAGTTTTCAAATAATTAAATTTATTAATATACAGCAGGTATTCACGCATTAAAGAATAGCTGACATCTTCAACATTTCTGTCACCGAGCCAAATTAAGAAGCTCAATATATCGGAGCCGTATGCGGCAACCGTATGCTTTGAAAAGTTTTTTTCAACCTCGATATATAACTTAAATTCCTGCAAATATTTTTTAGAAAGCTCATTCATAAAAAAATTTTAAAAAATTT
>CAZHCP010000155.1:0-2555 GCA_964531015.1 uncultured Muribaculaceae bacterium | reverse complement strand
TTATGTTCCAGATGGTGAATTGGAAGAAGATGCCGCGTTGAACAAGTTGACGGTAGAGGAATACTTGCGCCAATATGTTATCCCGCAAAAAAGAGAACCATTGGGACCGACGGCACGGTCAAATGATATTAGCGAAATTCTGTTTGCAGATTTATTTGAGTTCATCCTGAACTATGAAGTTCCCCGGTGTAAGCAGTACAACCGTTCCGGTAAAAATGAATCTGAGCATGGCACAGATATAATTGCATACAGGTTCTTCGCTGAAGGAAAGGCCCCGCATAAAAACGATGAGCTTGTGGCAATAGAGGTAAAAGCGCTTCTTTCTTCAAATGAGGCCGGTAAAGTAATTAAGGATGCAGTTACCGATTCAAAAAAGGACGAGGATCGAGTTTCTCATACTTTGAATTACTACCGAAAAAAACTCCGCTTTATGGGAAAGTCAACAGAAGCAGAGGATGTAGCAAGGTTTCAACAAAAAACCGAATACCCTTATAGAACATCCTATATAGGGGCTGCCATTTCAAGCTTGCCAGCTATCGAAAAGAAAATCATTGTCGGTATTAAGGGAGTAGATTTGGAATTGAAAACAGATCAATCCGTTTTTTATGTCCACGGAGCAGATTTGATGTCCCTGACACATCAAGTATTCGAGAGGTGTATTAAATGATTTTCTCAAATACTTCAAATTATATGCTCAAATACCAAAAGGCCAAAGCAAAACTTGTAGAGTATGACATTCCGCAAAAGGATTATCCTAAGTTTCCATTAAATTCGAATGAACTATCCTATCCTGTTGTTTACATACTTTCTCGATATGCCGAAAGTGTCATTGAAAACAACGTAGCTGACATGGAAGAATTTTCACCGCATTTAGTGGCTGCTTCACAATACTTTGATGCGGCTGTAGGGGCCAATGATCGTGCAGAGTATGATGTTGATTTTTTGCTGTCTGGAGCCGCGTCCTATTTCCTCTCTGATGACTTTGGAAGTGCAAAAGTTTTATGCTCCGAGTATTTTGCACGAATAAATCCGGAAGCCAACATGCCTCAAAAAATCATAGGTAACTTACTTGGGTATCTTCTGCTGAATCGAGACTTTCATATAAGTGAAGATACTCCTGATGGAGAAAAAGTCTGCCGTTCGTTGCTGGCCTATTACAACACCGGAGAAGGGGCGGAGAAAATACAGAGTCTATTATCGGAATATAGAAAAGCGATTTATGAAAATGATGCTCCGATGGAAATATACTATGTCGATATATTGTGCGCCATTGTCACGGTGGCTTTGTCCAAGTCATCGTGGAGCCTTCTACCCAGGTATTCCGAGTTAGATCAGTCCCTGTGGTCGGACTATCTTAAAAGTCCAAAGGCTCCAAAAATGCTGTGGCCGGCGCAACAGCTTATTGGCGAAAAGGGAGTTTTAAGGGGTCAGAGTGCGATAGTACAGTTGCCAACCGGAGTAGGAAAAACTAAAAGCATTGAGCTGATTATTCGTTCGTCTTTTGCCTCAGACAGGGCGACTACAGCAATAATAGTTGCTCCGCTCCGTGCGCTGTGCAATGAAATAGCAAATGATATGATTTCAGCATTTGGGGATGAGGTTTTAGTCAACCAGTTTTCTGATGTTCTCGAGGAAGACTTTTCCCTTGATTTATTCTTGTCCCTTAAATCGAAAATATTGATTTGTACCCCTGAGAAACTCAGCTATATCATTCATCACCAGGCTGATTTCCTGGATGAAATTGGTCTGTATATATTTGATGAAGGTCACATGTTTGATGACGGAAGTCGAGGGGCCATTTACGAATTGTTGATCTCTGAAATCCGGGGCCACATCTCGTGTGAAGAACAAATTATTCTTCTTTCTGCGGTGCTTTCTAATGCCGAACAGATTCAGAAATGGCTCTTGGGTGAAGCTGGTGTTTTAGCGTCAGATCCTAAAATTAAGGCAACACCCAAAACGATTGGGTTTGCCTCGCAAACAAAAGATATCCACTATTATTCTGATGATTCAGCGCAAGAAGATTTTTATGTTCCCCGCAGTATAGAGGTTGTTGCATTACAAAAGCGACCCCGTGAGAAAAAGCAACGCTATTTCCCGGAGCTTACAGACGCCAAAGACATTGCGATATATTACGCAAATAAGCTATGCAAAAATGGTGGCGCTGCCATTTTTGCTAATCGAACCAGTACCGTGCTGACCGTAATCAACAGAATTATTGAATTGAGGGATCGAGGATATGACCTCGCTGAAATTAAAGGAAACAGCGATGGCGAGGAAATGAATCGACTGGCACAATTGATGTCCGATTATTATGGGGAACAGCATCCATATACGATTGCCTGCTGTTTAGGCGTTGTCCCGCATTATTCTAACTTGCCTAATGGACTGCGCCTTGCTGTAGAGTATGCCTGTAGAAACAAAGCTCTGCGTCTGGTTGTCTGCACATCTACCCTTGCACAAGGGGTAAACATTCCAATAAAGTATCTTTTTATGACCAGTTTTATGGTTGCGAGAAATAGCATGCAGATCCGCAGTTTTCAGAATTTGATGGG
>CAZHCP010000154.1:0-2586 GCA_964531015.1 uncultured Muribaculaceae bacterium | reverse complement strand
TTTTTACAAATATCTTCGTCTATCCAAACATAAGTTTTTGTCATGCTTGACGAAAACGGATTATTGATATCTTTGTAATTTACGGGGTTTGTTATATAGGAATTTATTTTATCGATTTTATTTTTTATCCCGCTTATATATTTTTTTATTTCCATTTGCGTTCCAACCGTCTTTTCCGACTTTTTATTCCATTATTACTTCCTTTTCTCCCCGTTTTATCCTGCTTTTTATTAATTTATTTGAGAATTTATTATACTTGTGTATAATTTATCTTATGAAAAAGAAAATTTTGATAGTTGATGACAGTCCTTCGTGGATTGCTTTTCATAAAAATCTGATTTCGGAACTTTATCCGGATTATTTTGACATTGTTACGGCAGAGTCCGCAAGACAGGCTTTGAGTCTTATTTCTTATTCCTCTTCAGCACCGTTTGATATAATTATTTCGGATTTACAAATGGAAGATGATTATGAACCGAAATTGGCGGGTGAATGGCTCGTTGAAAATATTAAAGCCCTTCCTTCTTATTTTCGTTCTCATATTGTTCTTATATCCGGCATGTACAATCTTGAAAAAATTGCAACATCACTCAATGTCGAATGTATTTCAAAAAATATTTTAGTACGTAACAAACTTGTTATGAAGTTCTTGTTTGAAAAGTTAATGCCGTATTTAACAAAAATATAGAAATTGTTTTTAAATTTATTTTTGTTTGTGTTACTATAAATTTGATTATGGTAGTTTTATTATGTCTGAATACACGCTTGTAACATTGAATAACATAGAGTCGACAAACGGGTTTGCCCTTAATAATATCAATGCTTATCAGGATAAAACCGTTATTTTTTCACCCTTGCAATCTTCGGGCAGAGGGCGTTTTAATCGCAAGTGGATTGGCGACGATTCAAATAATGTTTATCTTTCTTTTGTTCTTAAGTCGGACAATTTTATTAACTTCCCTTTTCAAAATTTGACGCAATATTTATCGGTTGTTCTTTGTAATATTTTAGAAAAAGAATTTTATCTCTCTCCGTCAATCAAATGGCCTAACGATATTTTAATCAACGGAGCAAAAATATCCGGAATTTTAGCGGAGTCTTTTATGTCCGAAAATAAACTGAAAGCTATTGTTTTAGGAGTCGGACTCAATGTTAATCTTTCTCCCGATACATTAAATTCCATCGACCAAAAAGCGGTTTCTCTATATTCTCTTACCGGCAGAAATTTTGACGTTTTATCAATAGCAAAAAAAATAGCCGATGCGTTCTTTGAAAATTACGAAAATTTCCTTTCCTCGGGTTTCTCTTTTATTAAAAACGATTATTTAAAAAGATGTTCTTTCCTCGGTAAAAATATTACGATTAAAAATTTTGATTTTTGTGAAGAAGTTTTTGCAAAAGAAATTAATAATGAAGGTTTATTGGTTGTAATTAACAATTCTAATAAAGAGTGTACGATGATAACAGGAGACGTATTATGTTAAATGAAGGCGTAATAACAATGGCTGTCGGTATGGGAACGGTTTTTTGCTTCCTTGCCGTACTTTGGCTCGTTGTTATGATTATGGGAAACATTATTTCTTATTTGAACAAAATTTTTCCCGCAGAAATTCAAACTGTTACAAAAACAGTTAAAAATGCAGTCGGTGATATAGAAATAGCAATTGCCGCAGCTGCAGCTAAATCAGAAAGTAATCAGTCAATTTAAAAGGATAAAAAACATGGCAAAAAAACAAATTAAAGTTATGGATACTTCTTTTAGAGATGGTTTCCAATCTATTTACGGGGCAAAAGTCCTTGTTGATGACTTTATTCCCGCTCTTCAAGCAGCTGTTGCCGCAGGTATCAAACATTTTGAAACGGCAGGCGGAGCAAGATTTCAAGCTCCTATTTTCTTCTGCAACGAAAATGCTTTTGATACAATGGACAAAATCAGAGCAGCAGTCGGTCCGGATATTAAATTACAATCTCTTTCAAGAGGTGTTAACGTTGTCGGTTTGAACTCTCAACCCCGTGACGTTATTGATTTACACGCTAAAATGTTTGCAAAACACGGCGTTAACGTTATCAGAAACTTTGACGCTCTTAACGATGTAAACAATTTAATCGACTCTGCGAACAGCATTAAAAAACACGGACTTCTTCACGAAGTTACAATTACGATGATGGAACTTCCTTTCGGTTGCGAAGGTGCTCATGATGTAGCTTTCTATGAAAAAGTTTTGAGAAATATTTTAGACTCCGGTCTTCCTTTTGATTCTCTTGCTTTTAAAGATGCTTCAGGTACTTCTAATCCGAGAAAAGTTTATGAAACGGTTAAAATGGCTCGTCAATTATTGGGTCTTGACGCTCATATCAGATTCCATTCGCACGAAACGGCAGGTACGGGCTTAGCTGCATATTTGGCGGCTCTTGACGGCGGTGCCGACGGTATTGATTTGGCTATGAAACCTGTTTCCGGCGGTACGGGTCAACCCGATATTATTTCTATGTGGCATGCACTTAAAGGTACGGATTATGATTTGGGGCTTGACATTAAGAAAGTTATGGAAACTGAAGAAATCTTCAAAGAATGTATGAAAGATT
>CAZHCP010000153.1:0-2591 GCA_964531015.1 uncultured Muribaculaceae bacterium | reverse complement strand
CAGTTTGAAATAATTGGTGAGGCTAATCACGGATCAGACAACGAATACGATTTATTCAAGCCAACCATCAATGGAAAACTATTGTTCAAACGCATACTCATAAGAAATAAAAATCCAAGAATTGAGGGGATTCCAATGTTTAGAATTCTTGACCTTTTTAGCGGTGCGGGTGGTATGTCCTACGGCATGGAACAAAACGAACACTTTACCACCAAAGTTGCCTTAGATTTTAACGAAAAAGCTTTACTGACATTTAAACATAATATGCCAAATACCGAAGTGGTGTGTGGAGATATAACAGACGCAACGATTAGAAGCACTGTTGTAGACCTCTGTAAAAAGCACAAAGTTAATATGATTATTGGTGGTCCACCATGCCAGGGTTTTTCATTGAAAGGAAAAAAATTAGGTTTAGATGATCCGAGAAACTTTTTGTTTAATGAATATTTGAGATACGTTGAAATTCTTCAACCTGATGTGTTTGTTATAGAAAATGTTAAGGCGTTGCTTTCAACTTCTGCTGGATGGTTCAAGGACCAAATTATAACAAAAGTAAAAGCAATGGGTTACTATGTCGAGCACGGTGTTTTGACTGCATCTGATTTTGGTGTGCCTCAATCTCGGCAACGAGCAATATTTATTTGCTCCAAGAAAAAATCGGTTTCGTTACCGTTACCAACTTGTAAAGAACCTGTTACCGTGCGACAGGCAATTTCCGACTTGGCATATCTAAATTCTGGAGAAGGTTCATTTGAGCAAGAGTATGTAACCGATGCGACAAGTGAGTATCAAAAACTTATGCGTCAAGGAAGCAAGAAATTGTACAACCACAAAGCTTCAAATCATGCCGAAATAGCAATAAAGAAGTTGGAAATGATTCCTCCCGAATGCGGTAAAGAGCATCTTCCTGCAGAATTAATCGGTAATCAGCAATTTTCTGGCACATGGGGGCGTCTAAAATGGGACGCAGTATCTCCTACAATTGATACGCGTTTTGATGCAGCATCCAACGGCACAAACAATCATCCTTATTTACATCGTGCAATAACGCCGCGTGAAGCTGCAAGGATACAGTCGTTTGACGATAAGTTCGTCTTTATTGGCTCCAAATTTTATATACGGCAACAAATCGGAAATGCTGTACCACCGTTAATGGCAAAGGCGATTGCTGACCAAATTTATTCTGAAATTGGTACAAGCAGGTAAGTTTTTTGCTTTTGCTGACATTCACCCAATGACTTATGATTTAGACAAAGGAGACAGAGAGTATGAATATAGAAATGGCTTATATGCTGGGTATGATTCTCGGGAACGGAGAAATACAACAAAACACAACACATACAACAGTTACTATTGATATTCCGTATAAGAACTTATACACCGATGATTTAAAGGACGTTGCGATATATGTAAAAGCAAGTATTGTTGATATTCGGTCTATTATAGAGCCGCTGGTCGGCTACGCTTTAACCGTAACAGAATCAAAGCATTCAACTAAAATATCTTTCACCAAACCGAACGACGAGTATGTTGTTAGGGAAATGCTTAGACTTATCGGTGGTGGGCGACATCACTCTACTATGAGGATGAATCCGGAACTTTTCACAATAACCACTGACCAGAAGAAGGCAATGCTACGAGGAATAGCTGATGTAACCGGCTATATTAGAAAAAGCAATATCGCATTTGGTCAAGATGGTGCACATAGGGTGTATATCGAAATCCCTGGCAATTGGTACATGGTTATAGATATTGCAAATATGTTGAAAGACGTTGATGTTCCGGTCCAAACGATAGACTTCGGACATCCGAATTTCCGAGACGGTGCACTAAAAAAGTATAATGAGGGCAAACCGAACTTCTGGAAAAAAGAACACCAGGTAAAGGTGTTTGCAAATGAATTCTTGCCAGTAGGTTTCAATATTAAGCACAAGCAGGATGCACTTGAAAAATATACCGATGAATTACTCGAATTTATCGACCCAGTCAAAACGCACAAGTTTTATTGGGAAAAACCGATTAGACGATCTGCCAAGCCTGTTCATCCGGCAGAAAACGACCCCTCTCTGCCAGAAGAAATAAGAGGTATGCACTTCGATTCATGGACTGATTTAGCGAGGTTCCTTGGTTATGGCGAATAATGTAAGATTAGAAAATGAACTGTATGAGCCAATGAGGGTCTGGTTACAGCAGTACCTTGAAGATAAATATAAAGGTGCTACGATAATTACTGTAGATTCTCATGCAAGAACATTAGATTTGTTTTTGGAAGAATACAATGTCATTGACCATTATCCACAAATAATTGGGCTGGATATACAAATAGATGTTCTTGGTATCGTTGTAAAAAATGGCAAGACACAAATATTCTTCATTGAAGCCAAGAAAACGCAGTTGAATCTACATGATTTAGGGCAACTTTGGGCATATTGCAAACTTTGCGATCCAGCAGAAGCATTTTTGTTGTCATCTAACGGATTGGGAAGTTTAAATAAAATACTTAACAACCTATCCAGAACAGATCTTCTTGAATTTGGAGACGGAAAGCGAATCAAGAAGATGCAAGTTGGAAAATGGGATATAGGAAAAGG
>CAZHCP010000152.1:0-2599 GCA_964531015.1 uncultured Muribaculaceae bacterium | reverse complement strand
TTTACGCCTACACTACTCCTGGTGTTGTGTATCACGATGGTTGGACAAAAATTGGTTATACAGAACGCGATGTTGACACTCGTATTAAAGAACAAACACAAACTGCCGACATCAAGGCACATAAAGAGTGGCAAGACTTGGCTATATTTTCTGATGGAAAAACAAGATTTACAGATAAAGAGTTTCACTCATATTTAGCAAAAAATGATATTAAAAGAAAAGATCCACAACCAGATAGCGAAGGTTGTCCAGAATGGTTTTATATAACTGGCGATGAATCTTATACTTTGTTTGGGAAATTTAGAAGAGATTTGGGAGTTTTGCAAACATTGGGAGTTGTGCCTTATGTTTTGAGAAATGAGCAAAAGAAAGCAGTTAAACAAACTAAGGATTATTTTTTAGATGATTCACACAAAGCAGAAGTTTTGTGGAATGCAAAACCACGTTTTGGAAAAACACTATCCACTTATGATTTATGCAAATCACTTCCCGATGTGCATAAAATTTTGATTGTTACAAATAGACCAGCAATAGCAAACTCTTGGTATGATGACTATGTAAAGTTTTTAGGAACAGAATCTGGTTATTATTTTGTAAGCAATGTTGATGCATTAAAAACAAAAAAGTATGTTTTAAGCAGAGAGAAATATCTTGAAACAATATCTCTTCCAAATCATAAAGGTTGTATTGAATTTGTATCTTTGCAAGATTTAAAAGGTTCGATATATTTCGGTGGACAATTTGATAAATTAAGAGAAGTTGCCGACCTTGAATGGGATGTTTTGGTTATTGATGAAGCACACGAAGGTGTTGACACCTACAAAACCGATGTCGCTTTTGACCACATAAAAAGAAGATATACATTACATTTGTCTGGAACACCATTCAAAGCACTTGCAAATGACAAATTTCCAACAAAAGCCATATATAACTGGACTTATGCAGACGAACAAAAAGCAAAACGTGAATGGGATGTAACAAACGAAGAAGAAAATCCGTATCAAAATCTCCCACAACTAAATTTGTTTACATATAAGATGTCAGATATTGTAATGGATAAAGCATTGCAAGGGGCTGATTTTGATAACGATGGACAAAATGAAGCATATTGCTTTGACCTAAACGAATTTTTTGAAACAAATGCTAGTGGAGAATTTATTCATAATGATGCGGTCGATAAATTCCTTGATGCATTAACAGTTCAAGAAAAATTTCCATTTTCTACCAATGATTTAAGAGCAGAATTAAAACACACTTTATGGCTACTTAAATACGTAAGTAGTGCCAAGGCTCTGGCAAAAAAATTGCAAAATCACAAGGTCTTTAAGGATTATAAAATTGTTCTTGCTGCTGGAGATGGAAAACTTGATAATGAAGGAAACATTGATGACTTATATGAATTTGATAAAAATCTAAAAGGTTCCTATGACAAAGTTGTAGATGCAATAAAAAGATATCCAAAAACAATAACCATTTCAGTTGGACAATTAACCACAGGTATCACAATTCCAGAGTGGACAGCGGTAATGATGCTATCCAATGTAAAAAGCCCTGCTCTATATATGCAATCGGCTTTTAGAGCACAAAATCCATGCCTATTCAACCAAAACGGAGTGAGTTATCGTAAACAAAATGCTTATGTTTTTGACTTTGACCCAGCGAGGACATTGAGCATTGTAGAGGAGTTTGCTAATGACCTTTTAACAGATACTGCAAACGGTAAAGGCGATTCTGATACTCGCAAACAACATGTAAGAGAACTTCTAAACTTCTTCCCAGTATACGGCGAAGATGACGAAGGCGAAATGATTGAACTTAATGCCGAAAATGTTTTGTCAATTCCACGTGCAATCCACGCAAAAGAAGTTGTAAAACGTGGATTTATGAGCAATTTCTTGTTCCAAAATATTGGCAATATTTTCAATGCACCAAAAGAAGTAATTGATATTTTGCAAAAATTTGAGCCAATAAAAGAACCTGTCGGCATTAAAGACAACACAAAAGATGAATTAAACCTTAATGACAACGGAGATGTTGTTATTCCAGAAGAACAAATAATCGGCACTGCAAATAATGTTTTTGGCGAAAAAATATATGGCGATATAGAAGAAAATTTAATCAACACTGTTGAAACAATTCAAAAAGAAACCGAAACCACAAAGAAAAAAGATGAAAAATTAGAGTCTTTGCTTGATGCTTTTCACACTAATATTACAGACACATTGGTTAAAACTGCACAAGAAAATTATGGCAGAGATTTATCAAAGTCAACGCAACAATCTTTGACGAGAAAAATTAACTCCACCGCAGATGCTTTGGTAAGAAAACAATACGGAGATTATCAAATAAACAACCGTAAACTTGAAAACGAAAAAGCAAAAGAAGTAGAAAAAGCAAAGCAAGAGGGCAAGATCTATAAACTAGAAGAAATCAACAATCGTTATAACGAGCAGAAAAGACAAATAGATTTGGCTTTTATGGAATCAATCCAAGCGGAAGTTAAAAACGTTGTTGAAAACGCGGGAAAAACAATTGTTGAAACGGTTGAAACTGAGACAAAAGAAAAACAAAAGAATTCTCTTATGGATAATGTAAGAGA
>CAZHCP010000151.1:0-2658 GCA_964531015.1 uncultured Muribaculaceae bacterium | reverse complement strand
TTCTTCCCATTTATCCTGCCATTTTTTGTCGTTGACCGAAAAATCGTATTTCATCTCTGTCGCTTCCTCTCGTTTTATCTCTCGGTAAGCTCTCCGGAGATGTCGATCTCCTCGGCATCATCCCAAAGCTTTTCAAGCCTGTAAAGATCTCTGTTTTCTTCGCTGAAAATGTGGACGATGACGGAATGGTAATCCATGCAAACCCAGTTTGCCGCATCTTCGCCCTCAACATGACCGGGCTGCATTCCCGATTCGCCTATGCGGTATTCAACCTCACCTGCAAGCGCGCGAATCTGAGTCGTGCTTGAACCGGTGCAGATGACAAAATAATCCGCAATGATTGTCTTTTCGGTAACATGAAGAAGCTTGATATTCGACGCCATTCTGGCATCAAGCACCTTTACGATGGAATTTGCAAGTTCTTCCGGTGTTCCGACGGGGTATAAAATTTTTTCGTTGTTGTCCATAAAATATGCCTCTTAAAAATATAAATTCAAATTAAATGCTTTTTATTGCAAAAGCTCGATCTCTGAAAGAAAGCGCTCTGCCTCAAGGGTATTTTCATCAACTACCGTTCCCTTTTCACGCAAATGAGAAACAGTATCGCGAATCGACATAAGCGCGGCGTCTCTGAGCACACAAACAGCCTCTTTTCGCGAGCCTGCCTTTTCAAGTCCCGTATGCAAAAACGTCCTGCAACGCTTACAAGTTTCGTATTTGCGCGTTTCTTCCGTATAATCGGCAACGAAAATGACAGTGTCGAAAAGCGTCATTCCTCGTCTGCCCGTTGTGTGATATCGGACAGCGGAGAGTATCTCCGGCGCGGCATAAAGCGGAAAAAGCTCACTGATCGCTCCCGGCGCGGCAGCTGCGTGCATAACATTGGGATTAATTTCTTCGGGTATGTTACTGATTATATCAAAAAGTTTTATATAATTCAACTGTTTTTCCGAACTTAATTCCTTTGCCGAATCGTGAAGCAGAGCCGCCGCACGGAGCATCGCTTTTTTCTCCGGCAGGACAAAATCCGCAATGTAACCGGCTTCCCTCTCCACGGAAAGCGTATGCTTGTATCTTTTTTCGCACATCAAGCCCTTCACGGACTGCCTGATCGCATCAAACGCTTCGGGCGAATATTTATTTGCATCGTAAAGATTTTCTTTAGTTATATAATCGTAAACGCTCGGCAAAATGTGCTTCGTCGGCGCTTCGCCGTTTGCGAGCATATGTCTGATCTTCGAGGACGAGATCGGGTACGGCTCGATCGAAAGCAGCGTTGTTTCCGTGCCGTAAAGCTTTGAATAAAGCTTCGATTTTTCCTCGATTTTTTCGATTTCGCCGACCTCGCCGCGCGGTGCGCAGACGATTTTCGCCATACGCAGAATATCCTCGGCGCGATTCCATGAATCAAGCGACAAAAACATATCCGTGCCGCACAAAAAATTGATCTTTTCCGAGTAGGGATCAATCCCGTAAAGCTCGTAAAGCGAGGTCAAGGTATCGTAAGTATAGCTTGCGCCGCCGCGGTCAAGCTCAAGCCGCGAAACTACCGTATTTTTGCATCCTTCAAATGCAATTTGCGTCATTTTCAGCCTTTTTTCGGGATCATTATTACCGATTGCCTTATGCGGCGGTACTGCCGTGGGCATAACGATCAAAAGATCAAGCTCGCACTGCTGGACAAACGCTTCCGCGATACGTATGTGCCCGTTATGCGGAGGCGAAAACGTCCCCCCGTAAAGCCCGATTTTCATTTTTTGTCAAAGCTCGATTTTCTTATTCTTCTTGCTCGGACGGTAGAGAACGAATCTGGATCCGACAACGGAAACGGGCGCGGAATTTGTTCTTTCGGATATAATGTCGGACGCTTCTCTGCTCGTATACGGGCAGTTGTCGAGAACGCGAAGCTTTATAAGCTCGCGCGCTTCGAGAGCATTGCCAACCTGCTTGACGGTCTCCTCCGTGATCCCGTCCTTACCGATCTGAAAGATCGTATCGTAATTATTCGCAAGAGAGCGAAGCTTTGCTCTCTCCTTACTCGTTATTTCAAGTTTCATTTTTCAAGTTCCTTTATAATAGGTGTGATCTTTTCGGCAAAACCGCGAAGCGCTTCGCCTCTGTGGCTGATTTTGTCTTTTTCCGCGGCAGTCAGCTCTGCCATCGTTTTACCCTCGACTTCACGGAAAAAGTACGGATCGTACCCGAATCCGCCCTCTCCCTTGGGCTCAAGCACGATTTTTCCGTCGCATCGTCCCTCGCTTGTGATCGGAGAGATTCCGTATTCGTCCGGGAAAACGCACGCAATCACACAAGAATAATGCGCCGTTCTCTCATCGTAAGGCACGTCGCGCAGCTCATACACGAGCTTTGCGTTGTTTTTTTCGTCCGTGTGTCCTTCGCCTGAATAACGCGCGGAATAGACACCGGGCGCGCCGCCGAGTGCATCAACACAGATACCGGAATCATCCGCTATACCGATGTAGCCCATCGACGCAGGGACACGCGCTTTAATAAGCGCATTTTTTTCGAATGTGTCTCCATCCTCGATGATGTCCCCCTCAAATCCGATGTCGGAAAGCGAAAGCAGCTCTGCAGACGGCGAAATCTCAAGCAAAATGCGCTTGAGCTCGGCAATTTTCTTTTTATTTCCGCTTGCAA
>CAZHCP010000150.1:0-2691 GCA_964531015.1 uncultured Muribaculaceae bacterium | reverse complement strand
GCGAAAAATTACTTTTTATGCTCGGTGACATTTCCGACGATTTGATACTTGAGGCATCGTGTGAGCAAGAGTCGCATGAGCAACAGCCGAATAAAATCAGTCTTTATCGCAGGATAGGGGCGATTGCGGCGTGCTTTTTGGTTGCAGTCGGAGTTATATTTTTGCCGAATTTATTCAAAGAGCAACATCCTGATGACAGTATTGTTGATCTCGATTACAATTGCGGTTATAAGGCGGACGACATACTGAGCCTTATCGGTGAGGGGGACAGCTCTGCCGAATCCGAAACTTTTCTTGTGTCGGCGGTTATGGCAGAGATCAAAGACGAAACTTTTTCGGATTATAAATCGCGACTTGTTATTGATGAGGGGTATGTTGGGGACGAGATCGCTTCCGTAACTGTCAGCGCGTATCTTCACTATTATATTGATGAGCCGGACAGTGAATTTGAAGAAATCAACGCGACGGTATACGAAATTGACGGAGTTTCGCCCGATTTTGCCGTTTGTCTGAAATACACCGAGAAAAGTATACATTTCACGACGGAGCATTATTACGTTTGGAGAAATCAACTTCTCGAAATTCAGAGTTTTGAGGAGTTTTCGACAGCCTTTGATTTTAGTGAATGCTTGAACTTGAAGAAAATATCATATGTAAAAAACGACAAAACTTATGTTTATTGTGTCAGTGACTCGGCAAAAGCGGAAATAAAGAGCAAACTGATTGCGCTGAATGGGGAACAGGTGCTTCTCGACGACGAAACCAAGAAAGCGTTGTCAAAAATGTCGTATATCAGTATCACCTCAGAGCTGATATCGGCAGGGACCTTGGCAAATCGCATGCTTGTTTTCGAAAACGGATATTTGATAGAGATATTAGAAGAAAAAGCATATGTTTTCTATATCGGTTCTGCCGTCGATGAAATCACGGACTATATTTTGAAGAACGGTAGTGTATCGTATTCATATGAAAATTCCGACGTTGGAGTGCCGGAATGATATGAATCAACAAAAAAAGGACGAGAAAATCTCGTCCTTTTTTATTGAAATTGAAAATTTCCGAAAATTGAAATTACTTGATTTCAACTTCTGCGCCGGCTTCTGTGAGCTTAGCCTTGTAGCTTTCAGCGTCTTCCTTGGAGATGCCTTCCTTGAGCTTAGCGGGAACGCCTTCAACCATTTCCTTAGCTTCCTTGAGGCCGAGACCTGTGAGTTCGCGAACAACCTTGATAACGTTGAGCTTGGAAGAACCGAAGCTCTTAAGGATAACGTCGAATTCTGTCTTTTCTTCTTCTGCGGGAGCTGCTGCGCCAACTGCGCCTGCTACTGCAACGGGAGCTGCGGATACGCCGAACTCCTCTTCAACTGCTTTTACGAGTTCGTTGAGTTCGAGAAGGGAAAGACCCTTGAGCTCTTCAACGATAGCGGTGATCTTTTCGGATGCCATTTTAAAATCCTCCTAAAATAAATGAATAAGATGTACGGCGATTACTCTGCCGCAGGTGCTTCGGGAGCTGCTTCTTCTGCGGGAGCTCCTTCGCTCTGTTTGTCGATGATTGCCTGAAGTGCACGAGCAAATCCGGAAATCGGGGACTGGATGCTTCCGAGGAAGCGGGAGAGAAGTACTTCTCTGGACGGGATGTCAGCCAGTTCTTTAACTGTGGACTGATCGATAACCTTGCCTTCGAGGAATCCGCCGCGGATTTCGAAGGTTTCGATCTTCTCTGCGTATTCCTTAAGGATCTTTGCGGGAGCAACCGGGTCGGTGTAGCTGATCGCGATAGCGTTCATTCCCGAAAGGTGTTCCTTGAGTTCGCCGTATCCGACTTCGTCACAAGCTCTGCTTGTGAGAGAGTTCTTCATAACAACGTATTCAACGTTTGCTTCACGCATCTTCTTACGCATGATGGTGTCGTCACCAACGGTGATACCCTGATACTTAACGATAACGCCGGACTGAGCCTTACGGATCTTTTCGGCAAGCTCTGCAACTACCGCCTGCTTGCTCTCAAGAATCTGTTTGCTGGGCATGTGTTTACCTCCTCTATAAGATTTATAAAGGTTAGTCAACAAAGACAATAAAAAAGTTTCCTACGGTCTAAACCGAGGAAACGGAATTTACAAACGCATCGAATGGCAAGAGAAACCTCCGCATTCGACTCTATATAAACTCTCCTCGGCAGGAAAGATGATTAACATCACTTTTACCGCAACCTGCTGTCTTTGGATTAACAAAAGTATAATATCACATCAAAGTCGGTTTGTCAATAGAGTTTTTCGAAAAATATTATTTTTTTCGAAAAATATTTTCCGACTCGGCGAAAAAAAGTCCCGTCCGTTTTCCTAACGTACGGGACTTTTTTCGCTTATTATTTCTTGCTTAAAATCGGAGTATCGCAGAATTCGACCGTAGGCTCGCCGGTAAGTCCGTCTCCTTCGAAAACGACGATCTCGTTTTTTCCCTTTTTGAGCAGCGAGGCGGGAATGTAAAGCGTGACCTGAGGGCCTATCTCCCAATAACGACCGATGTTGTAGCCGTTGACAAGTACGAAGCCTTTTTTGAAATTGTCGAGCTTGATGAAAGTGTCTGCGGGTTCGTCGATCTCGATGTAACCACGGTGGAAAGCGGAGCATTCGTGCGGCATTTCGCTTGAATATTCGACAAGATCGAGATTGTCCATGGGCAGGCAGT
>CAZHCP010000149.1:0-2697 GCA_964531015.1 uncultured Muribaculaceae bacterium | reverse complement strand
AAACTTGCTCCGCAGATTTAGACCGGCAGCACCGTAAAGCCTGTTACGATGCTATGGATCAACTTCGTTTCCAGCCTGAGCCGCATATCTTCATCGACACACAGGTATTCATTCCCGTATTCGTCTTTCAGCGGTCTGGTGGCAAGCGCCCGGATGTAACTCTGATAGTGAGCAACTACGGCGGCAAGAGCTTCCTCGTCGCCACTTACGGCTGCCATAATCACAGGCACCGGGATGGGTTTCACTGCTCCGGCCATTCAAATCCCTCCTTTATCAGATATTCGCGTAATTCTTTCAGTGTGGTGAGCCGCCGTTTTGATACGGTCTGATGGACAATGTTCAGCTTGTCGCTGATCTCACGGTCCGTCATGCCCAGGAAGTAGGACAGCAGGATCACATCCCGCTTGCCCTCCGGCAACTGTGCCAGAGCGTCGGCCAGAAGATTGCCGGTCACGATGACCGGGAGCCCCTGCACTTCAAAAACATGCTCGTCCATGAAGTGCCTGTCCCATACGGCAGTCTGTTCCAGCTCGGAAGCTGTCAGCTCTCCCAGGGACTTTTCCTGATCCCGCAGTCTGGCATATTCCCGTTGGATATGTCGGGCTTCATTTTTCAAAACCTTGACGCAAAAAGCACCAAACTGATTTTGAATACGCAGCTCTATGGAGTCTTTCATAATTTCACCTCCCTTCGCGCCCGCAGGTGCGGGGTGGTGATCTTCTCCCTTTCGCCTCAGTAATGCGGGGCTTGCGATTTTGGCAACCGCAGAGGGAAGAAAATTTTTATGAAAGGCTTCGAATGGTATCGAATGCCTGCATAAACAGCAAAAAGCGCCTGTCCGCAAAACGCAGACAGGCGCAGAAATATAAATCAGCGAGAATGTGAACGCTGATACAGTTACAGAGGCATAGCTCCCCCATGGGAAACATTGAAATACATCTTTGAGTAATTTTTGATTCGCTTCGTAGTAATCGCCATGCAGAAGCTCCTTTCACTTCGTATATGTATTTAAGTACATATAAGAGGTGAATCGTGGCGAATACAATCGAAAAGGCGTGTATTGTAGAATATATACGAGGTGAATTGCAATGCAAGATTATGCTCGTTCGTTAGGCGATGCCGTGAAACGCGCCCGTGGAAAGCTCGATCTTACCCAAAACGAGGTAGCCGATGCCGCCAACATCGACTCCCGCACGGTTTTGAATATGAAGGGGCAAAAGCGCATTCCATTCTGGATATAGAAAATCGTGGGTTGGTAAGGAACGTAATAGAAATATTGCTTGCAGTCACACCGATTCCAAAGAGAAAAAATAAAAAGCAGGGATAACGATGACACAATTAACTGATATCACCCTGGCGCAGCGGCCGGAATTAAAAGAGCAAGCCGCCCAATGGTTTCATCAAAAATGGGGCGTGCCCAAAGAAGCCTATCTGGAATGTATGGACGATTACCTGAGCGGCCAAACCGAATACGGCTGGTATCTCTGTATGGATGGGGACAAGATCGTCGGCGGCCTGGGGGTCATTGAAAACGATTTTCATGACCGAAAAGACCTGACCCCCAACATCTGCGCCGTCTATACTGAATTGGACTACCGGTGCAAAGGGATCGCAGGACGGCTGCTGAATATGGCAGTGGAAGATTTGCGCAGCAAGGGTATTTCCCCGGTTTACCTGCTCACAGACCATACCGGCTTTTACGAACGTTACGGCTGGGAATTTTTGTGTATGGTTCAGGGGGACGGAGAAGATGAACTCTCCAGAATGTATATTCACCGATAAAATTGATCCTGCATCGGTGGGGAGCAGACCGGTTTGTGGAGTGGGTCAACAACTTTCGGCCGACTGAATCAAAATAAAAATACAGGGAGGGTCATGCTGCGATGGAGTCGCTTCTGTTTAACCAATATGGAT
The DNA here is from genome assembly GCA_964531015.1 of uncultured Muribaculaceae bacterium. Classification (GTDB taxonomy): domain Bacteria; phylum Cyanobacteriota; class Vampirovibrionia; order Gastranaerophilales; family Gastranaerophilaceae; genus Avigastranaerophilus. The sequence continues at coordinate 783 of CAZHCP010000149.1, read as the reverse complement.
TGCATTTGATCCGTCAGGAAAAATCCAAAGTCGGGGCAGGTTCCGATACATGGTTTCTGAATTGTCGGGAAGGAAATTTTGTACTAAAGTTCCCGGCAACCAGCGAGATCAACCATCCGGAGTTGGAACCGCAACTGTGCGCTTTTTTGCGAGAAAATGGCGTTCCGGCCTGTGATTTTTTGAAAAATGCGGAAGGAAATTTTGTCTCAAACACAGATGATGGTGCGTGCTTTACTCTGCAAAGACTTCTTCCCGGAATCACACCGGCGTGGAATACCGCCACGGATGATTTGCTGATGGAATCGGCACAGATGCTTGGGAAAATACATAGCGTGCTGCGGGATTACCCACCCCTGCCAACAGGAATCGGCGCAAACTTTTTTACGCATATGACGCCGAAACGTGCGCTGCATTCCTACGAGCATTCATTGGAGATTGCAATGGAGCATGGAGTACAGCAGGAGATTAGAGACTTGCAATGGAGAGTGGATTTCATCAAGAACTTTCCTGATTGGCAGTTTGACTTGGAAAAGCTGACACTCCGCAACACCCACGGAGATTATTTCATCAGTCAGTTTCTCTGTGAAAATGGGCATCTGACCTCGGTGATCGACTGGACAACAGCCTGTGTTCACCCGGTCATTTGGGAGATCATGCGCTCCTTTGTCTACGGCGCACCCTGCTGTGCCAATGGCGAAATTGACAGGCAGCTGCTCGACCGCTATTTAGATGCCTATTGCCGTTACGGTACGCTGAATGACTATGACATTCAAAATCTATACA
>CAZHCP010000148.1:0-2757 GCA_964531015.1 uncultured Muribaculaceae bacterium | reverse complement strand
TCCAATTGTTCGGATGTTAATCCGAGTTGAAGTCCGACTTCATCTATCAACGGATTTCCTCGATAATATTCATTCGCATATTCAAATTCAATTAATGCCTCAATATCGGTTATTTTTGATTTTATTTCATCAGGTGTTATTCCTTTTAGTTTATATAAAGCTAAAAATACTTCTCGCTTCGTTAATTTAAGTTTTTGAATTCGTTCACGTTCTTTTGTTTGTAATTCCTCTTCCGTATACCCCCAAGCTTCCAACGCTATCGGAGTTTCTTGTATCTCAAATCCCAATTTATGATTATATTCAACGATAAAATTCATTTTTTTATTATCACTAAAAGGTTTGTTTATTTTTGCTTTTATTTCCATATTAATAATCTCCTTGTGCTAAATAACCTATTGCGTGCCAAGAAAACGGAGTTGTATTTTTATCCGAAAAACACGTAAATCCCGTTGAAACAACTTTACTTGTCCAAGAACCGTGAAATCCGTTGGATAATTGTCCCGTATAATTTGTATTTCTTGTCATCAAAAGAGCTACATTATCATCTTTATATTGTTTTAAAAATGTTATCGGATAAGCGGTATTTACAACATCAGTATAATCAACGACCCCGCCTTGTTCACACATTCCGTCCGACCAAATTCGATACCAAGACGGCGCCAATGATTTATCCGAAGTTTCAACAACATAAGCACCGCACTCATCTCGACTGATTTTTTCGGTTAACGATTCAAAAACTTTTCCCGCATTCAATAGTTCAAGGTTTTCAACTGCGTTAGCAATTTTAAAATAAAGATTATTGTTTTCTGTCGGAATTTCCGTGTAACCGCAAGTAAACCAAGAAAATTTAATGGCTCTTTCTTCGCTATTAAGAGAACCCGTTCCATCCATCCAAAATGAATTTACATCTTTGTTTTTTATGTAAACGGAAACCCAACCTGTTGTATTGCTATTTGCTGATATATTGGCAGTATATTCTGCATCTTTGTAATTTTTCAACAACGGAATATAATTATCACTGCTACCAGTCATTTGACTGCTTCCGCCTTGTTCTAACCAACCGTCCGAATATAAATTATACCAAGTCGGGTCATCTGCGGTTGATTTTTTCTTTGCAACAAGTATTCTTTCAGACGTTCTTACAGGGCAAACAAATGATAAATTATCTTGATTGACTTTCCAATATTCCGAATAATCAACTCCGCTAATCATATCAGCTTCATTGATTACTTTTAATCCGTATTTAGGGCTTGTAAGTTCATTAACAAGTTCGTTATATGCGGTTGTATATATATCTGCGCTATTTGATTGTTGCCCCGCTTTTAACCAACAAACATTATTAGGCGCAAAATCAAAATACATACCGCTGAATAAAGGTACGGTATCATTTGCACTTGTTGTTACATCTGCTACATTGGTTATTGCGCTTTCTGTTTGCGTATTCCCTACAACCATATACATTACGGAACTCGCAACTTCCGCAATTTCAGTCGTATATCCGCAAGTTGTCCAAAAATTTAAAACAGTATCACTTGCACTGTTTATATATTCAAATCTTGAACCTGTTTTTGCACTGCAAGCTATTGTACATATAGCCGTATTATTAGTATCCATAGTCATTGCAGATATTAAATAATTTGTATCTTTATATGGCTTTAACAACTTAACAGTTGCCGAAACAGTCGAATTTAAACAAGTTCCGCCTTGTTCACACCAACCGTCCGAATATAAATTAAACCAACTCGGGTCATCATCTGTTGCCGTTTTACTTGCAATTAATCTTCTGTTACTTGCTTTTCGAGGTAAAAATACTCTTTCGTTTTCGGTATCAATGCCATACAACCAAGCTTCCCCGTTTTCCTTATAAAAATCATCAATAGTTGATTTATCGGTAATGTTATAAAATTGATGTCCGTTAACGTGTTTTTTAACTTTTAAATAATCAACTCCGTTCCACCAACACTCCCCGTTAATATTAATATAACTCTCATTCAAATCAATAGAACCGCTTACAAATGTTTCCAAAATATCACTAACCCCTAATCTGTAAGTATTAGCAACAACTGTATTTAAATTATTAATTGTAATATCGGTTGTATAAACTTCACCATCGGTTGAATATGAACATTCATAAGCACTACCGTCAAAAGCGAGTTTCAAATAATAATCCGTATCGATATTCAACGTAGCAGAACCACTAGCAAGATTATTACAAATATCATAATCATTACCTGTTGAAGAAAGAGAAACTTGAAGTTTTCCCGCCGAACTTACGCCAAACTGTAAACCTTTATATTTTTCGGTACAAGCAATTACGAAATTGTAAGCATTAAAAGAATTAAACTTGCATTTTATTACTATTTCCCAAGTATCGCCGTTTGTAGGTGCAAAAGTTTTCGGTAACAGTGCATAATTAGCGTTTGAAAAATTACTCAATATTCCCTTTTGGTCATCAACGGAACCGACATAACGGACATTTGATTTTAAATAATACTGCATATCAGTTGCGCATTCATTATATTCCGCCAAACATTTCGCATAAAAATCAGGATAACCGTACCTTGAACCCGCTATAGCCTCTTTGTAAACGTAAGTGCCCAACGGAGCAAAACCTTGTGACTCTTCATAAGTTAAAATACGCTCTTTAGGAACAACATCAAAAAGTTGATATTTAAACATCCCGCCTTGAACAATTTTATTGTAAGTTTCGTTCATTTTATTATTCGTTTCTTCCGCAATAACGGCTTGATTTTGTGC
>CAZHCP010000147.1:0-2855 GCA_964531015.1 uncultured Muribaculaceae bacterium | reverse complement strand
TTCTTATGTGTAGCAGAAACTTCTATCATAGAAGAAAGTTTTCTTTTTCTTGAAGAACTTTTGTGTTGAAGCAAGTGACCTTTACCTGCTTTTCTTCTTAAAATTTTACCGCTTGCAGTAACTTTGTATCTTTTAGCACCGCTGCGATGAGTTTTCATTTTCGGCATTGTTTTCTCCTTTTCGCTATTGTAATAGTAGTGACCTTTATTGCGACATGCCTCCGCAATTCAGAATCATTCTTTATTATTGTAGCAATAAAAACTTTACATGCAAGCGGAAATAATAAATTTTTTCCGTATATATACGAATTGTAAAGATAATTAACAAACGGATGTACTATACAAAACGTGTACCGGTGTTGATTGTTGAGTATTTTTCTTTGGGAAGGACAAAATATTTTTTTCTCTCGGACTGTACATTTAATCAAAAAAATGATTAAATATAACAAGATAGTCCGATTATGCGGATAAAGCTAATATTCCATATATCGGAGGGGGAAATTTGGAGATATTTCTATAAAGTCGTATTTATTACGACTTTTATTTTTTGTATTCAAAATCATTGTATAATACGCAAAAACGTGATATCATCAGTATGTCAGGGTGGATTTATGAAAAAAGAATTATCAGTAGCTTTTGTTTGGCACTTCCATCAGCCGAATTATCAGGTTCAACCGAACGGCATAAGATTAATGCCGTGGGCAAGGCTTCATGCAATTAAAGATTACCTTGATATGCTATTGATTTTGGATAAATATCCTAAATTAAAACTGAATTTCAGTATTGATCCCGCTCTTTTGGATACGATTGAAGATTATTCAAATGATGATGTTCACGATATTCATTCGAAATTAACGGTTACTCCCGTTGAAAATTTGACCCCCGATGACAAATTGTATATCCTGAATTATTTTTTTGATGCAAATTATGATACTTTAATTTCTAAAAATCCGAGATTTAACGAACTTTACGTAAAAAGATTTTCAAGCGAAGAAATCAGCATAGACAGTTTTTCCGATAATGATTATTCTGATATTATGATGCTGTTTAACCTTGTTTGGTTCGATCCGATTTGGAAAAACGTATATCCCGTATTAAATGAATTTGCAGCAAAAGGACAAAATTATACGCTTGCGGACAGAATTGCGTTAATTAATTTAAACAGAGAAATTATAAGGCAAATTATTCCGACTTTTAAAAAATATCTTGATAACGGCAGAATAGAAATAATTACAAGCCCTTATAATCACCCGATTATGCCCATTTTGATAAATCCTAACGATTTAAAGACTCCAACCTTAAAAAATTCAATGCCTGATTTTAACATTGCATTATTGGTTGATTTAAAAGAAGAAATCAAAATGGCAATCGATAAAATTACCGAAATTTTCGGCAAACCGCCAAAAGGTATTTGGCCAAGCGAACATTGTATCAGTCAAAAAACTCTTGATGTCGCTGCAAATTCCGGTTTTAAATGGATTATTACCGATGAAAGCGTACTTTCAAACTCCATAAACAAAGACTTTGTAAGAGATTTCAGAGGTTGTTATGAAGATCCTTATGATGTCTGTTCTTTGTACCTTTACAAAACAAAAAGAGAAAAAGAAATTAACCTGATTTTCAGAGATTCCGTTATACCCAAACTTATCGGTTTTGAATATGCTCACAGAGATAATGAAGTATGTGCAAACGATTTGTTTGACAGAATAAAAAATGTTTATGATAAATTAAAAAAATCACCCGATAAAAAACATCTTTTAACAATCGCAATGGACGGCGAAAACAGTTGGGATTCTTATCAGGAAGACGGCTCAATATTTTTAAACAAACTCTATTCCCTGATAAATGAAGATAAAACAATAAAAACCGTCCTGATTAGCGATTATGTCGAAGAAAACAAAAATACGGAAAAACAGTTAAAGAAAATAACCGCAGGTTCATGGGTCAATCAGGATTTTCAACTTTGGATTGCCGAACCGACAAAAAATTTGGCTTGGAAATACCTTGTTGAAGCAAGACGGGAATTTATCAATGCCCAAAAAGAAGGCTCACTGTCAAAAGAACAAATAAAAGCAATAAAATCAGAAATATACATCGCCGAAGGCTCAGACTGGTTTTGGTGGTACGGGGAACCGAATAACTCGGGACAAGACCATATTTTTGACTTCCTCTTTAGAGAACACCTCATGAACATATATAACTTATTGGGCAAGCCCGTTCCTGAGTATCTTCAAATGCCGCTTATTTCCGTAATGGGGAAACCTTCCAAAATTCCGAGAAGGCAAATTACTCCGTTGTTAAACGGAAAATCGGAGGATAATGACGAGTGGTTGTATGCCGGTTGTATAGACATTCCCGCCGGCCCTATTTTACAGGAAAATAAACTGTTTAATCGCATTTATTTCGGTTGCGATACCGATAATTTGTATTTGAGATTTGATATAAACAAATATTTTCTTGATAAGAAAAAATCGGTAAACGAATATATTGCAATATACATTTATTTTAAAACATATAACAATACATCGAGCATTGTTTCAATTCCAAGACCGACAAATAAAGCGGGAAACATATTCCCTGTGTTGCAGGACGGCTATACTGATGAAGTAAAAATCGCATTAACGTGTGATAATAAATATGCACTTCAATATTCAAAAGCAATAAAAGACGGTCTTTGGGAACTTCAATTGGGACATGAAATAAAATATGTGCGTGATGAAATTCTGGAAATATCCGTTCCGTTTAAAGATTTGGGAATTGAAAACGATGAACGTTTTGATTTCTTTTGCCTTGCGGGATTTAGCGGAATAACCGAAGAAGTTTACCCGAAAGATATCCCCTTGTCCTTGATAAGAT
>CAZHCP010000146.1:0-2943 GCA_964531015.1 uncultured Muribaculaceae bacterium | reverse complement strand
TGACGATAAACGAATTTTACAAACAATCAAAAATATCGGCGATATTGCTTTTGCCGTATTTTCTTTGGGTGAGTTTTGCATGTTATCTTAATTTCCAATTTTTAAGACTGAATTAAATCACAATATACCTTTAATATCGGAGAGTTTATTAATTTCAAAATCAGGCTTAAATTCGGTATTATTGATTTTAAAAAACGGATTAAACCAACAGGTTTTAATGCCAGCCGTGCAACCGCCTTTAATATCGGAAGTTAAAGAATCTCCGATTATAATTGTTTCATTTTTGTCAAAATTAACAATTTTTGAAAAACAACAATCAAAAAATTGTCTGGTAGGTTTTTGACAAGCAAAAACATCGGAAACAAAAATATCTTTAAAATAGTTTATAAGACCGGCTTTTTTCAGTCGTTGTTGTTGAGTTTCCATTAACGAATTTGAAGCAACATATAAATCATATTTGGAATACAAATATTCGACAAATTCTTTTGCACCGTCAACCAAAATTGTTTCACTTTTAAAATATTCCTGAAACAAACGTTCAAACTCAATACCGTCTATGCAATATCCGTATTCTTTAAATAGGAGAGGAAAACGTAAACGGAAAATTTCATCCCTATCGATTATGCCTTTTTCGTATTCGCCCCACAAAATGTCATTTTGTGTCATATAATAAGCAAGCATATCATCGGTTATTTTTATGTTAAAATCCCGTCCTGCTTTTATTATTGTTGCTTTTGCACTTTCGTGGAAATCTATTATGGTATCATCAACATCCAATAAAACTGTTTTCATTTTTAACTAAATCTTCAACTTTTCCAATAAATCATTATATACTTCAATTGTTTGATAACAAATCGGGAGCTTTCGTTTTAATAAACTTTCTATCGTAAGCTCAAAACTCATTAACATCCCCTCATCCAAATTATAATTTCTATATAATTCTTTTTCAATTTTTTCTCTGTATTCAATTTCACGAGTTCTTGTTTCGATTTTATCGGCTAAGAAAATTACTTTTTCAAATGAGGTCATATTAACTTTTCCGATTGTGTGAAATCTGACAGCTGAAATTATTTCTTTATCTTCAACTCCGAAATCTTTTTGAATAATGATTGCACCGACGGGTGCGTGCCAGGTTTTTGCACTCAATTTTTCACATTCAAAAAAATCATTCTCATATTTTTTTAATTCTTCCTTGCTTAAACATTTTGCACAATCGTGCAACAAACCCGCAATTTGAGCTTTCTCAACGTTCAAACCGAACCGTTGAGCCAATTCAACGGCTTTTTCCATTGTCCCTAACGAGTGAATATATCTTTCTTCGGATAAATCGTTTCTTAATTTTTCTTTAATTTCTTCAATACTATATTTTGTAAACATTGTTCTTCTTTATATAATCCGCAACTTTTTCGGGAATCATCTTGCTTATATCAAGGTTATTTCTTATTCTTTCACGAATTTCGGTTGATGAAATATCCGTATAAGGCATTTTCATAAGTTCATATTCATAACCTTTTTTTCTTAACTCTAAAAAAGGAGTTTCATCAAAATTATCTTCTCTTATAAAGAGTATAAATTTAACCAATTCTTTTAATTTTACGGACTGATTCCAACTTTCTATTTTTATAAAAGCGTCAGAACCGATAATAAAATTAATTTTTTCTGTCGGTTTTATGACATTGTAAATTTGAACAATCGTATCATAAGTATAAGAAGGCGTATTCCTTGTATATTCGATTGCGGAAACCTGCAAATGCGGATAATAATCTTCGAGTGCCAGTTCAACCATGTTCAAACGGTGAATTGCATTATTGGCATCAAAATTTTTCAAGTCCTTATGAGGAGGCTTAAAAGCCGGAATAAAAACAACACGTTCAAACCCGAATTGTTTTCTTGCGTATTCGGCAACCGCAATATGAGCGTTGTGTATAGGATTAAAACTGCCCTGATATAGACATTCAGCCATTTTTCTTCCCGTTAAAAATGTAATTGTTCTACCAAAGACAATATTTTATTTAAGAATAATTTGTAACAATGTCTTTGTGCCTCACCTGATAATACAATATCCGCTTCTCTTTGACAAGGTCTGATGTAAATTTTTGCTTTTTCCGCAGCATTTCTGTATATTCCTTCCGCAGAATTTCCAAGACCCCGTTCGTTTGCTCTGACAAAAAATCTTTCTTTTTGTATTTCACTGTCAACATCAACGTATATTTTAAAATCAAATGCACTTCTTATTTTTTCCGTTAACGTAAATAAACCTTCAGAAATTATTATTTTTGAAGGTTTTGCTAACGTATAATTATCATATCTTATTGTAGTTCCGGACATGTCGTATTTCGGTAACATTACACTGTTTCCGGATAATAATTGATTAATATGTTTGCACATTAAATCGAGTTCAAGAGCTTCCGGAACGTCAAAATCATAATTTTTTGCGAATTCGGCCATCCCTCCGGCTTTTTTAACCTCTTCGGAACGGTCATAGTAATAATCGTCGGTGTTAACTCTTGTAATTACACGACCCAAATCAAAAACATTTGAAAACATTTCAATTGTTTCGATTATGTCCATTGTTATCGTAGATTTGCCGGAAGCAGTTTCACCTGCAATTCCGACGGAAGCGGAACGGTTTATTTCACCCGTTATAAATTTTGCCAATTTTCTTATCATTTGCGGTTTGTAGCTTAATAATACCGACTTTGGAGAATTTAATTCATCTTCAAATATTTGAAACAATTGATTTTCGATTAAATATATTTTTTGATTGGGATAAGATACAAACTTATTATAAATGTTATCATTTTCGATAACTCGACTGAGTGTTTTTGTCACAGCTAATTCCTTTTTTCAGCTTATGCTTTCATGAATATATCAAAACAAAATCCAAAACAAAATATTTTTCGCTAATTTGTTAAGAATATTTGAATAAAATTTACATAAATT
>CAZHCP010000145.1:1270-2979 GCA_964531015.1 uncultured Muribaculaceae bacterium | reverse complement strand
TGTACGAAAGTTGGTCAATACCTGTTGCGGTATTGTTAATTGCACCGATTGCGGCATTGGGAGCATTAATATTCCAAATGATGATGGGCTTATCCTTCGACTTGTACGCACAAATCGGTATGATAACATTAATCGGGGTAGCGGCAAAACAATCTATTTTGATTGTTGAGTTTGCAAGAGATTTACACGAACAAAAAGGCTTGAGTATTGAAGATGCTGCAATAGAAGCGGCAAGATTACGTTTCAGAGCTATCATGATGACGGCATTGGCATTCGTATTCGGAGTATTACCGATGGTATTTGCAACAGGTGCGGGTGCTCAATCAAGAATAGCGGTAGGTTCAACGGTATTCGGCGGTATGGTTGCGGCGGCAACAATCGGTACAATCTTAACACCGGTATTCTATGTATTGGTACAATCTCTTGTTGAGAATGCTGCAAAAAGAAAACAGGCTAAAAAAGAACAATAATAATAAAAAGTAGAGTGGAAAAATGAATAAAAAATTATTTATATTTTTAACATTGATAATTGCAAATCCGATATTTGCAAGCGAAACAATTAAAGAAACGATTGTTCCGGAAGAAAAACCGACTCTGATGACGAATGAAATAACGCAAGCACAAACGGCTCAAAGCAAAAAAACATTCTCGCAAAGAGTAAAAGGTATATTCGCACATGAAAATACAACCAAAGATATCGATAAAGCAAAAGATATTGAAATTGTACAACCTCAAAGTGCCGATATAAAAGCGATTGAAAAAGAAGAAAAAGCAAAATTAAAATCGGAAGAAAAAGCACAAAAAGCGAAGCTGAAAGCAGAGCAAGAGGAAATAAAAGCAGCCGAAAAAGCGGCAAAAAAAAGTGCGAAAGCAAAAGCAAAAAACAAAAATGAAATCAATGCGGTAAACAATGCAAATGAAAATTTAACGACAGGAGAAACAAGTGCCGTTAACCAAAGCGAAGAAAAAACCGAATTGACAAACACGGCATACACGGGAAATATTGAAACAACGCAAATAATAAAAGTTGACGAGTGTATAAAAATTGCATTGGAAAATCACCCTGCAATCCGCTTGGCAATGAGCAATGCCGAAATATATAAAAGTAAAATCGCTCAGGCATGGTCAAATTATTTCCCAACGTTTTCGGCAGGAATAAGCTATTCGAGAAACGATATGCAAGCCGCAAACTATGCATTCCCGGTACAAAAATACGATATGTTTTACGCACCGACCGTGTCGGGAAACATGTTGATATTTGACTTCGGAAAAACAAAAGCACAGGCGGATTTGGCAAAAAGAACGTACGAATCGGCAAAATTCGGATTGGAAAACAGCATAAATACGGTAATTTTTAACGTAAAACAGGCATATTATAATTTGTTGTTTGCACAACAGCAGGTACAAGTATATGAAGATACCGTAGCCGATTTTACGTTACATCTGGAACAGGCAAAAGCATATTATAATATAGGAACGAAGGCAAAAATCGACGTATTGACCGCAGAATATAACTTAGGAAGAGCAAAACTTAATTTAATACAGGCTAAAAACACGGAAAAAGTAGCCTATGTTCAATTAAGCAACGCAATGGGTAAGCCGGAATATTCGGATTACAGCGTAACGGATACTTTAACAAAGAAAGCATATTCAACGGGCATGGAAGAAGCGGTAAAAACCGCATTTGAAACAAGCCCCGAATTAATGGC
>CAZHCP010000145.1:0-1170 GCA_964531015.1 uncultured Muribaculaceae bacterium | reverse complement strand
AAACAAAACATATATTTTGAAGTAAAACAGGCACACATCAACATGACAAATGCACAAGAAAGCATAACGGTATCCAAATTATCGATGGAACAGGCAAAAGAACAATATGACCAGGCTTCGGGCAGATACAAAGTAGGATTGGGCAATGCAATCGAATTAAAAGATGCGGAAACAACATACCGTAACGCACAATTGGATTATTATAATTCATTGTTAACGTACCATGTTTCGGCGGCAAACTTGGAAAGAGTAACGGGAAGCCCGCTTGAAAATTCCGATGTTGATTTGTTATAAGGAATAAAATAAATGAAAATCGGGATTATAAGTATCGGCTTAATCGGCGGTTCGCTGTTAAAAAGACTCGCAAAAAGCGGGAAACACGAAATATATGCGGTAACGGGAAACGAAGAAACAAAAAATGCGGTAAAACCCATAACCCGCAATGTATCAAACACCCCGGATATATTAAGCGATTGCGAAATTGTTTTTATAGCAAGCCCGATAAGTAAGACTTCCGAAATGCTGGATAAACTGGAAACGATTGTAAAAAAGGATACTATTGTACTTGATTGTGCAAGCGTAAAAGAAGAAATAATGAAAAAGGAGCGACCCTATAAATTTATAGGGTCACATCCTATGGCAGGAACGGAAAACAGCGGATATAAAAATTCCTTTGAAGAATTATTTGAAGGTGCAAAATGGGTGTTGACGCCAAGTAAAAATATTGAAAAAGAGGACATATTAAAAGCGGAAAAAATAATAACGGAAACAGGTGCCGAAGTTGTAATTGCCGATGAAAAAGAGCATGACAAAGCCGTTGCACAAATAAGTCACATGCCGTTATTGTTGGCACAAGCACTTTTTATGAGCGTAAAAGATAATAAACTTGCATTGAAACTTGCTTCAAGCGGTTTTAGAGATATGACAAGACTTGCGTTATCAAATCTTAATATGGCAGAGGATATGCGTGAGTTTAATAAAACAAATATTGATAATGCCATAAAAGAATTGGAAAATTGTATTGAAATTTTAAAAAATGCTAAAGATAAAGAAATTTTTGTCGATATAAAAAGTATGAGAAAAGGCATGTATTCACAAGAAGGGAAAAATATACTTTAGGGAAAAGCTCGAAACACACGGCACGAAACATCGTAAGTTAAGAAAGAAAAA
>CAZHCP010000144.1:0-3007 GCA_964531015.1 uncultured Muribaculaceae bacterium | reverse complement strand
TAAGGAATTTATTCGATACTAGTCACCTAGTAAAGCCGCTTATGCTTCAAACGGTTGTTGCTGCACCTTCCATTGAGCTCGTCTTCAAAGAATCGAAGTAAATAACGGGCTCGCCTTTGTAAAAGATCTTGTCGCCAACTTTTTGATTAGCTTTCGCCTTCAAAACGACTTCGCAGATCTCTCTTCATAAATAAATATATTTATGGACTATATCTTATCAATGTTCAAGACATTGATATACCCTTTTCAATTAACTTATCAATAGTTAATCTACAAAACCTATTAAGGTTTTTAGTCTCTACAGCGCTCCTTTTTTTTAAAGGAATGCCACGGGATTCTTTCGTTCCCCGTTAGCCTTTTCAGACCCCAGCGATAACCGGTTAGGGTATATTAGCGCAAGCTATTCACGCCATATCTCATAAATAAAGTCCTCCTTTAAAAAATTTTTCTTTTTTTCTAAGTAAGAATAATTCTGGATTATTCTAATACATATATTGACCTAAGCGGAAAGTATCTTTTTTCCCAAATTTTAAAGAAGCACAAGTATCATCAAAACTGCCGCCTTGAATACCCGCTTTTTCTTTTAAGATTTCTAATAATACCTCTAAAAATCTTCTATTTCCACAAGTAAAAGCAGAATTAAGTCGATTGTTTTTTAAACACATAACGCAACCATCTCCATCAAAATATCCTCTAATAAAATCAGGCAAATATTCTTCTGGAACAATTTCTTTAGGAAAATTTACAGTAAGACTTTTTCTTTCTGTTCCGCCAAGATTAACTAAATCATTATATATTACTTTGCAACTAAAATTAATTCTTGCCGCTTGGCGATCCACATAATCGCTAATTGAACCTTCATATTGAAGTTCTTCAGCAATTTTCTTTAAAATATATTTATCTTTTTTGTGCAAAGTAATATCAAACAATCTTCCACCATAAATGCAACCATCAGCATACCACAAACCTAAAATATATGCCATATTCCTAGACCAAGTTTTAAAATAATCTTGATTTATATGATATTTTCTTGCATTTTGTGATTGCTGTTTAGAAAACTCTTCATCAGAAAGTTTTCTCATCTTCTTTTTGTTTCGATAACAAAAAGACTAAATTGCTCTTTTGGTGTATTCCTCATTAAAAAACAAGTGCCATTCAGATAAGGTTTTACTCTCGCTCTACGTCAAGAGAAGCTCCTTGTGCTCTGGTGATATAGGCATATCACTCTTCCTCCTTTAAAACAATAATCAATGGATATTTTTCATCCAATCTTCTGGTTTTCCATCGGGTTTACCACCCGCCAACCTAGAACGTATGTCTAAATCCCAATTTAACCATAGACTATACCTTTCCATCAAATCGTAAATCTAATACATAGTAATTGAATTAAATTCGCTTGGAAGGCAATGAAAAGCAACAGCAAGAATTGAAACATATCTGCCGAAAGGGCTTCCTTCGGTATCGCCTTTTTGGCTTGCTACTCTTTGTCGAGCACGCATAAGCTTTTCGGCAATCTCTTTAGCCTTTGCATCCGCTGGATTAAACGTTTGCTGATCCATTCTTCCACTATTTACACAAAATATTTCTTTCACATAATTTTGTAATACTTCAAAATTATTTTCATCAACAATATGTGAACCATTAGATTCACTTAATAAAATTGATTGAGGTGTAAACATTGTTTGCATATTGGGAAAGAGCAGCTAAAATAAAGCCTAAACAGCATTTTTTTTATCCTACGTTTCTTTTTCTTGCATTATTGTCATAAATATTTGAAAATTAGTAGTGTTTTCTAAAACAGAATTGCCCTAAATCAATAAAGACTTTGAAATACATAAAGTCTAAATACCTATTAAAAAATCCTGTTCGCCAATCTACGATATTTCTTTCATAGTTGGCTAATGAATTACGCACTATAATTCTGGAATTGGAATATCAACTCCAGTCATTAAAGCTAATTTAATATCCATTATGAGTTCATCATTTTATTAAATTCAGCTAAAAATTGTGCTTCATCATTAGGATTTGGCATTCTTGTTTTATCTTCTTCACCGTGGATTGCTTGATACAATAAACAAAGTCCACCAATTTCATCAGATATAATAATTTGACTTGCGCCCACAAATTCCAATTCACCAATACCTGTTAAGTGTTTTCCGTCTAACAATGAATCTAATTCAGCGGCAATACGATAAGGTCTTAATTGAAAATCTTTGAGCTGCCATTGATCAAAATGACTAATTATATCAAATTCAATTATATTATTTCTAAATTCTGGATTTGTCGCATTACGAGTAAATTTATCAAAACTTACAATAATATAATTTTCAACTGAATTATCAGTATACAATTTCGGCACAAGCTTAATATTTTTACCAAACAATTCAGCATTTTGTTTATCTGTTAAATTAGGTTGACTTAAAGCATCTTTTGTATTATAATATAATAACTTTTTTAGTCTCTCGTTTTTCATCATTATTCCAGTTATTAACTCCATATCTTTTTCTAATGACAAAAAACTAGATTTGGGTGAAGTATAAGTATCAATTCTCATTCTTCAAAAACACTCCTTTTTCTCAAAATAAAGATTCAACTACAACTGTTTTAGTGTAATCACCATAATTAATAGTAAATTCACCACTGTAGCTTGAATCCCAATAAATTTCTATTTCATAGTCATCTATTTTCTTAACTTTAATCGGCAAATCAGTTCTAATCTTCCAATCAGCAATTAATCTGCCATTAAATCTATAAGTATTAGTAGTTCTAGGTTTAATAAATGTTGGACCCTCAATAGTTTCCTCAACATCTTCTGTGTTTGGATTTTCAATCTCTTTTACTAAACCATCTACTATTCCATTTTCTAAATCATCTGCATCTTTATTATAATAATATTCACTTGCGGCAATTTCCATTATTCCAGGAGTAGAAATACTATCTACTGCTTCAACTCGCCAACAAATTTTATCTTCATCTAATTCATTAGATAAGAAAAACTTACTATAAC
>CAZHCP010000143.1:0-3051 GCA_964531015.1 uncultured Muribaculaceae bacterium | reverse complement strand
GTTACAATTGATTTTTTATTTCGTTTTCAATATTCGCTAAAATATTGGCAAGATTTGTTTTATCTTTTCCTGCTCCCTGTGCGAATTGTGGACGACCTCCGCCCTTTCCTCCGGTTGCCGTTGCCAGTTTATTTACAATTTGTCCCGCATTAATTCCTTTTTTTACAAAGGCATCCGAAACTTTTACAACGTATGTGATTTTATCTTCATCAACGGAAGCCAAAACAATAACCGAATCACCGAGTTTTGATGACAATATTTCACTTCCGAGTTTGATAACATTCGGAGCAAAAGCTGCTATTTCGCTGACAAACAATTTTCCGCCCTGGATATCCTGTGCTTTTGATATAAAGGATTTGAATTTTGTCTTAGCCTGTTCTTCTTTTAAATGCTCAACTTCAAGTTGAAGATTTTTGTTATCAACGGCAAGTTTTAACAATCTTTCTCCGAGTTCGTTAACCGGACATTTAAATGCCTGAGTCATTCTGTCAACAATATTTGCTTTTTTGCTCAAATATTTTAATGCCGCCTCTCCGCATACGGCTTCAATTCTTCTTGTACCTGCCGCAACAGCTGTTTCGGATATGATTTTTACAAGTCTTATTTTTCCTGTTGAAGAACAATGCGTACCGCCGCATAATTCCGATGAAATATTGCCGAAGGAAACGACTCTTACGTTTTCATCGTATTTTTCACCGAATAATGCCATTGCACCTGATTTTTTCGCCGTTTCTATATTCATAATGTTTGTATTTTGTGCTATATCTTCATTAATCCAAGCATTAACAATATCTTCAACTTCCTGTACTTCATCTTTTGTCATTGCACGAGGAAATGTAAAGTCAAAACGTGTTCTGTTATCTTCAACAAAAGAACCTGCCTGATGTACGTCTTCGCCCAAAACTTTTCTCAATGCGGCTTGAATTAAGTGTGCATTTGAGTGGTGAATTGTAATTTCTTTTCTTTTTGCAACATCAATTTCGGCAAGAACGGTATCTCCGGTTTTGGCTTCACCGTTAATCATTTGAACTCTGTGGACAAATAATTTGTTTACTTTAAATGTATTTAAAACTTCCGCTTTAAATTCTTTACCTTCGATAATACCCGTATCTCCGACCTGACCGCCCGATTCCGCATAGAAGGGAGTTTTATCAAGCATGATATCGATAAAATCGCCGGCTTCTATAATCGCAATAATTTTTGCTTCCGATTTCGTATTATCATAGCCGACAAAGTTTGTTGAACCGAATTTATTTTCAACATCAACATAAACCAAATCATCGGTTAAACTTATTTTATGTGCAGCCGCTTTTGCTTTTTCTTTTTGCTTTTGCATTTCGGATTTATAACCTTCCGTATCAACGCTTACACCTTTTTCGGCAGCAATTTCAACGGTCAGTTCAAGCGGGAAACCGAAAGTATCATATAATTTAAATGCATTTTCGCCGTCAATTTCTTTTGAAGTTTGAATTAAATCTTCAAGTAATTTGTATCCTCTGTCAAGCGTGATTTTAAATCTTTCTTCTTCCTGTTTAATAACGGATTTTATTTTATCGGAATTTTTTATCAAATCGGGATATTGTTCGCCGTATTGAGCAATAATAGTGTCAACGATTTCACTTAAAAACGGCAGTTCCAATCCGAGCAATTTACCGTGTCTTAATGCTCTTCGCATAATCATTCTTAAAACATAGCTTCTTCCTTCATTCCCCGGAAGAACTCCGTCATTAATCATGAAAGAAACACATCTCGCATGGTCGGTTATAATCCTTAAAGAAATATCGGTTTTTTGGCTTTGTTTATACGGAACACCCGACATTTGAGAAACTTTGTCCAAAATTGGTTTCAAAAGATCCGTTTCAAAAGTCGATTCTTTTCCTTGAACAACCATTGCAATACGTTCCAATCCCATACCCGTATCAACATTTTTCTTTTTAAGCGGAGATTGATTTCCTTCTTCATCCTGGAAAAGTTCGGTAAATACCAAATTCCAAATTTCTACCCAACGGTCGCATTCGCATGTAGCAATTGAACAATCATCACCGCATTTAAGGTGTTCGCCCAAATCGTAATGAATTTCGGTGCAAGGTCCGCAAGAACCCGTTGCCCCCGGAGGTCCCCAAAAATTGTCTTTTTTACCTTTTCTTATAACACGTTCGGGAGGAACGCCGACATCTTTTGTCCAGATATCAAATGCCTCGTCATCTGTTTCGTAAATGGTAATCCATAAACGTTTAGGATCAAGTTTTAAGTAATTGGTAACAAAATCCCAACTCCACGGAATAACTTCTTTTTTATAATAATCGCCGAAGGCAAAATTGCCGAGCATTTCAAAAAACGTATGGTGCCTTGGTGTTCTTCCGACATTTTCGATATCGGAATCTTTACCGCCCGCTCTTGCACATTTTTGGCAGGAAACTGCTCTTGCCGGTTCAAACGGAGGCTGTTCCAAACCCAAATAATAAGGTAAAAATTGAAGCATACCGGCTGTTGTTAAAAGTACGGTCGGATTATCCGGTACCAAACTTGAACTCGGAACTTCCGTTGAATTATGTTTATCTCTGAAAAATTCGATAAATGCTTTTCTTATTTCATTTCCTGATAATGGAGTTGTCATTTTATATTCCTTTTCTTACTCACTTGTTTATATTTTACAACAAAAAACAAAACTTTTAATTAAAAACGATAAAAATGCTTACGATATTTCGTAAGCATTTTTGTGTTTCCCCAATTCTTCCCAAGTCCGTAGTACGCTCTTTGTTAACTTTTTAATCCAATAATGTTTCAAGAATATTTGCATTTTTTATTGCGAGTGCATTCTCTTTAACTTTTTGCTTATGAATATATGTTCTGAGTGCTTCTCTGATTAATTCGCTTCTCGAACGATTTTCATCTTCCGCAACTTCGTCTATTCTTGATAAAAATTCTTCGGGCATTGAAATTAAAACTCTTGCCATTTTGTATTCCCCTTTTTTTCGTTTGTCCTCTTGTATATATAAAAACAATTCATAAATAAAAATTGCATATCGGGTATATATTATTTATAAAAAG
>CAZHCP010000142.1:0-3054 GCA_964531015.1 uncultured Muribaculaceae bacterium | reverse complement strand
TTTGTCAGGGGTGTCATTGGATTGAAGAATTTGACGAAAATTCTCCCGAACAATTCTTATCCGACCTTGATAACTATATTGATATGATATGGATAGGGCATACAAATAATTGCAATGCAAATTGTATTTATTGTTTTGCATTTCAGGAAATTTTGGAACATCGAACAATAAAACCTTATGACATATTTCCTTTGTTTAAAGAAATGCTTGATAAAAAAATATATAATTTGGAAAAAAATCCTAATGCACATATTTCCTTTGCAATGGGCGAACCTACCATTATGAAAAACTTTGACGGCATAATTAAAACATTTGCGGAAAGAGGAAATAAAAGGTTTGCTTTATATACAAACGGTATTCATTACAGCAAAATGGCAGAAAAATTGCTTTCTCGGGAAGATGTTGGCATAAGCGTTACAATTTCGCTTGATGCGGGTTCAAGAGAAGTGTTTAAAAAAATTAAAAAAGTCGATAAATTTAATGATGTCTGCAAAAATATCAAAAACTACGCAAAAGCCGCAAGTAAGGCAAGAATTACGGATTTGGGAATTAAGTATATAATTATTCCCAATGTTAACGATACAAAAGAAGAAATCGACAAATGGTTGGATTTATGTATAAATAAATTCGGAGTTAAATATTTGATTGCGGATATTGAAGAAAAATGGTTTGTGGCAAAAGAAGGGCAAATTCCCGAATATGTAAAAGACCTGCTTCGATACATAAGGGAAAGATGTTTGGAGGAAAATTTAAAATTTGAATTTTATGACAGAGCATTGGTTCTAAATTTGTAAACGGGAATTTAAAATGAAAGAATATTTTTGTGACGAATTAAATAATGTTTTATCCTGTTTCCATGACAGAATAATGTCGTGTTGCAGCGGTCAAATCGGTCCTGTTTATTTTGAAGGATATAAAGGAGAAAAACTAAATAAAGACTTGTTTTTATCCGTTAAAGAAAATGCTTTTAAATTGTTAAACGAAAAAGATATTGAAAATTCGCCCTGTAAAGGTTGTTTTTTTCTGAGGGAAAAAACAGAAAAAGATAAGATATCTCCGACATTTAAGGTATTAAATATAAGTCATTGGACTCATTGTAACTGCGGATGTATATATTGTGCAAGAATGTTGCATTCAAAAGGAAAAATCGATACAAAAATAAGAAAAAGCGATTATTATGATATGCTTCCTCTTGTAAAATTTTTGTACAAAGAAAATTTATTGGATAAAAAAAATCTGATGGTGAGCATACAGGGTGGGGATATTTCAGTTTTAAAAGAATTTGAACCTATGGTTAAGGGATTTTTAAAAAACGGATTAAAAGAATTTTATATTTTATCCAATAACTTAAAATATCAACCCGTAATAAAAAAATTGTTGGACATGGATAAAACAATTTATACGACTTCGCTGGATTGTGCCACTCGTGAAGTGTTTTACAAACTGAAACGTGTTGATAAATTTAAAGAAACGGTTGAAAATTTAAAAAAATATGCAAAAAGCAAAAATCCGCAAAAAATTGTAGTTAAATATATAATCATAGAACACATAAACGATAATGTTGAAGAAGTGACGAAATTTGTTAATTTGATGTCCGAAATCGGAATACAAAATATTGAGTTGATGATAGATAACAAATACGTAATGTTTACGGATTTGGATAAAACACCTCTGCCGGCACATTACGGGGAATTGTATCTGTGTTTTAAAAAATTATGCGAAGAAAAAGGCATAAATTTAAGACTGTGGTCAAAAACGGAGTATGTAATAAACAAATATGCACTTAAAATCATTGATTAAAAATTAATTTATTTTTTTATTCATTTTTAAATATACTACGTCCAAATTGGGGAACAGTTCATATTGTAATTTGTTTTTAGTTGCAATTGTTTTGAAAAATTCGGAAAGATTGTATAATCTTTCAATTAAATCAGGTTTGTAATCCATGTTATTTAACAGTTGATTATATACATTTAATGCAACATTTGTTGCTCCGTGTTTTTTTGATTGTTTGATAAATTCCGAAATTTCTTTTTCCGAATCATTAATCCCCGGAACAATAACATATTTGGTGCAAAGTTTCATCGTATAGTTTTTAGGTTTTGCTTTTGCGTATTTTTTAAAATTATCCCAAACCTTATCAAAAGATTTAACTCTTTTAACTTTTTCATGACATTTTTTTGTGCCTGCATCAATTGAAATCATAAGACTGATTGCATTTTGTTTAATACCTTTTTCAACGGCTTTGGAATATTGAATATTGTTTGTGTGAAGAACCAAATTGTTAAAACCGTTATCAACAAGATAATTAACAATATCATCAAATTTCGGATACAGAGTCGGTTCACCGCCGGCAAAATTCATTTTTGCATTTTTATCCAAAACATCATTTGCCACCATATCCTTAATAATTTCCAACATATCATAGGGTTCAACGTTTCTTTTGTAATAAGCCGGATAATCGGGGGATTTTTTATCCATAACGTCAACATGCCCCAAACAATAAATGCAATTTGAATTGCAAACCTGCCAAGGCGAAAGAAGTACTTGTTTTATTTTGTGTTCGGGCAACGAATCCGTTTTGCGAATTTGTTGACAGTTTTCACATTCTTTTCGTGGCGTACCGTTAATAATGTTGTGAATTTCTTTATCTCTGTCTTCAAAAAACTTTTGCCAATTAACTTTTTGTCCGTCAAATACATCGGCGGAAACTTTGGGCCAACCTAAGCCGTTCGTTGCATTGGTAAGCGTGCAATAAGTAATTCCGATACAATCCGCATTAAAACAAATTGTTTCGTTAATATCACAGCAACCTTTATAATCCATAATATTTCCATTCGTAACAGTCATAACAGGGATATTATAACATAATATGTAAAAATTCGGATAAATAATTGAAATCAAAAAGTTATGTGATATAATCGAATGTGAGCATTGCCGAGGGAATGCCTGAAAATTGAACTTTTGTATATTAAGGGCGGAACTCGGGACTTGCGGAACAACTTAAATCGCACTTTTGAATTAAATATCTTAAATATATGTCGTAGTGGCACT
>CAZHCP010000141.1:0-3110 GCA_964531015.1 uncultured Muribaculaceae bacterium | reverse complement strand
TAATGGTTGATGAATATCAGGATACGAACACAATACAGGCTCAAATTATAAAATTATTGTCAAGCGAGCATAATAATGTTATGGCTGTCGGTGATGATTCTCAAAGTATTTATTCTTTCCGTGGTGCAAATTTTAAAAATATTTTGGAATTTCCGCAAATTTTTCCCGCTACAAAAATAATAAAATTGGAGCAAAATTACAGAAGTTCGCAAAATATTCTTGCACTTGCAAATGAAATATTAAAAAAAGCGGAAGAAAA
This sequence comes from uncultured Muribaculaceae bacterium, assembly GCA_964531015.1. Classification (GTDB taxonomy): domain Bacteria; phylum Cyanobacteriota; class Vampirovibrionia; order Gastranaerophilales; family Gastranaerophilaceae; genus Avigastranaerophilus. The sequence goes on along the minus strand of CAZHCP010000141.1, from coordinate 2,851 downwards.
ATATTCGAAAAATTTGTTTTCAACAATAGAATGTCCGATTTTACCGGCACTTATAAGTGCGGGTGACTCGCAAATTGAAGCGGCATTTATTGTCCAACGTGTTTTGGAACTCTCAGAAGATGAGAATATTCCGCTTAATGATATATGCGTATTGGCAAGAAGTGCAAGAATGACTTATGATTTGGAAATAGAACTTGCCAAAAAAAGCATACCGTACAGGAAATTCGGCGGAATGAAATTTATGGAAACCGCTCATATTAAAGACGTTATTGCTTATTTAAGAGTTATCTTAAATCCTGCGGATATTATAAGCTATACAAGAATTTTATTATTGTTGGACGGTATCGGAGTTCAAAGTGCAAATAAATTGGTGCCGATTTTAACGCAAAACAACGAAACCGAAGATTTAAAGTTTCCGGTTAAAAACTGTGAAAATGTAATAAAATTAACTCAATTATTAAAAGAAGCTCAAAAAGATTTATTTAATCCCGGAGCAATAGTTCAAAAAGTACTTGCATATTACGAAGCAATATTAAAAGATAAATATGACGATTACGAAAAACGTCAAAAAGATTTGGAACATTTTTACGCATTAAGTGAAAGATATTCAAACCTTGAAGACTTTTTAAGCGATTTGGCACTTGAACCGCCTGATACCTCGGTAAGCGATGTTGAAGAAGGCTCAACAAAGGATGAATATTTAACGATTTCGACAATTCACAGCGTAAAAGGTTTGGAATATAAGGCAGTATTTATAATCGGTGCGGTTGACGGTCGTTTTCCTTCCCTATACTCTTTTAATTCAAAAGAAGAACTTGAAGAAGAACTCAGATTGATGTATGTTGCCGTTACAAGGGCAAAAACTCACCTCTTTATTACCTATCCGATTGATATGTATGATTATTCGACAAATATGGTTCTTTCAAAACCTTCAAGATTTTTGGACGACATAAACCCTGATATTCTTGAACGTTGGATAATTGAAGAATAATACTTTTATATCTCCGAAAAAAGTGCTATTGGACAGTTGAAGTAATTTTATAGCCTCTGTCTTTTAATGCCTGCTTAATTTGTTCAAAGTGTTCGGCATTTTTTGTTTCCATTGAAATTTTTAAATAACAATCGATAATATCCGTACCTTCTCCGCCCTGATTATGGCGAACTCTGATAACATTTGCCCCGTATTGTGCGATAATTGAAGATACGTCTTTTAATTGACCGGGTTTGTCCAAAAGTTCTATCGTAAGATGAGATAAACGACCTGATTTTAACAAACCTCTGTTAATGACTCTTGAAAGGATATTAACATCAATGTTTCCGCCGGAGATGACACAAACCGTTTTGCAATCAAGCGGAATTTTGCCGGAAATAACCGCAGCAACGCTTAACGCACCCGCACCTTCGGCAACTAATTTTTGATTTTCCATTAACGCCAATATAGCTGAAGCAATTTCATCATCGGTAACGGTTATAATATCGTCAACATATTTTTTACATAAATCAAAAGTCAGATTACCGGGTTTCTTTACGGCAGTACCGTCAGCAAATGTGTGAACGGAAGGTAATTCGATAATTTGATTTGTTTTGTATGATTGAAACATACTTCCCGCACCTTGTGCCTGAACACCGTATATTTTGCAGGAGGGTTTAACTTGTTTAATTGCATAAGCAACGCCTGCGATTAAACCGCCGCCGCCAATAGGAACGATGACGGAGTCAACTTCGGGCAATTGCTCCAAAATTTCAAGTCCGATTGTACCTTGTCCCGCAATTACATCTTCATCATCAAACGGGTGAACAAATGTGCCGTTCGTTGATTTTTGGTATTCAACGGCAGCTTTGTAAGCATCATCATAAACACCGTCAATAAGTTTTATTTCGGCACCGTATTTTCTCGTCGCTTCAACTTTGGAAATCGGAGCGGTAGCAGGAATAAAAATGGTAGCTTTAATGTTATTTTTTTGAGAAGCAAGTGCAACGCCCTGTGCGTGGTTGCCGGCAGAACATGCGATTACGCCTTTGTCTTTTGCTTCTTTTGTCAGATTTGCGATTTTGTAAGAAGCTCCACGAACCTTAAAAGACCCCGTAACCTGTAAATTTTCAACTTTTAAATAAAGATTTTCGTTTTCAACCAATTTTTGAGCCTGTATCAAATCGGTTTTTCTTATTGTATTTTCAAGCACTTTTGCCGCATCTTTAACTTTTTCAAGCGTTAACATGTTTCTACCTCATAACTTTTTTAATAATTGTATTATAAACCCGCCAAAAATTCACACTTAATTTTTATTTTGTATAAAGTTAAAAAAATGTGAGTGAAAATTTTTCACTCACATTCATTTTTTATGAGGGTAATAAAATTACATCATACCGCCCATACCACCCATGCCGCTCATATCGGGCATAGCGGGTGCTGCGGATTTTGAAGGAATATCAACAACTGCTGCTTCCGTTGTTAACAACATGCCTGCAACGGAAACCGCATTTTGCAAAGCACTTCTTGTAACTTTTGCAGGGTCAACAATACCTGATTTAATCATATCAACGTATTTGTTAGCCATTGCATCATAACCTTCGTTTGTAGGAAGTTTTTTAACGGTTTCAACAACAACTTCACCTTTAACGCCTGCGTTATCGGCAATTTGTTTCAAGGGGATATACAAAGAATCAAGTAATATTCTGAAACCTACTTTTTCGTCATCAGTTGTATAAGAAACGGTGTTGATAGCTTTTTCAAGGTCTTGCATAATTCTAATCATTGCAACACCGCCCCCGGGAACGATACCTTCTTCTTTTGCCGCTCTTGTTGCGTTAAGAGCGTCTTCAATTCTCAATTTTCTTTCTTTCAATTCGA
>CAZHCP010000140.1:0-3209 GCA_964531015.1 uncultured Muribaculaceae bacterium | reverse complement strand
GCTTCTATACATACTACGCTTCCGTCTGAGAACTTCTCATAATGTAACTTATCATAACAATATTATACTTACCTAAAAAATATAATTATATTATTCCTTTAATATTTTCAATATCATATAATGGAATATTGAATAAACCATTATTTTCTTCATAATCTGCTAGAGATGTTCTGATTGATATTTTAGGTTCATATTTTTGCCTAAAGCTTTTTAGACTCTTTGCTTGTAAATTTACTGTTGCTTTTGCTTCAACAGGAATAATATTGTTTTTATATTGAATTAAAAAGTCTAATTCTGCCCTATTACTTGCCCAATAGAAAACAGGCAAATCGCCAATGGTTTTAAATTCTTGTAAAACATATTGTTCAGTAATTGCACCGTTGTAATCATTAAATAATTTGTCATTTTCTAAAAGTGAACGTGAATCTAAGTCATTCATAGCACCAAGCAATCCTACATCAAGTAAAAACAGCTTATATGCTGATACATCTTCATATGCTTTTAATGGCATATTCGGCTCAGAAACTCTATTTACTTTATGAACCAAACCGGAATCAATTAACCAATTTAAAGCAATTTCAAAATCTTTAGCTCTTGCACCTTGTTTAATCTTTCCGTAAACACATTTTTTATTTTCTTTTACAAGTTGTGAAGGTATTGCATTCCATAGCAAACGAGTCCTTTCAACTTGTTCCGGCGGAATGTGTTTTGAAAAATCTCCTTCGTAATCATCTAAAATATTTTTTTGAATTTTTCTAACCAAATTATAATCTTGTTTCTCTGAGAAAGATAAAACAGCTTTTGGCATACCTCCAACATAACAGTATCTGCGAAGTAAATCTATAATTCTTTCTTTAAATACTTTTTGCATTTCAAAATCATTTTTATCAATAATTTCTAATATTTGCTTTTCTTTCATTGCAAGCAAAAATTCTTTAAATGATAAAGGATACAAATTTAAATATTCCACTTTACCAACAGGGAAACCTGTTCCTTTATGATGAGCTACACCAAGTAAACTTCCTGCAGCTACAATATCATACTCAGGAGCATTTTCGCTAAAATATTTTAAAGATGTTAGTGCCAATGGATTTTCTTGAATTTCATCAAAAATTATTAATGTATCTTTAGGTGTAATATTAAAACCAACTTCAATATTTAAACCATCAAGCAGTCTTTTTACATTTAAATCTTTTTGAAACAATGTATCAAGTCTGGGATTGTTATCAAAAGAGATATATGCAACTTTTTCGTACTGTGTTTTCCCAAACTCTTTCATAAGCCAAGTTTTACCAACTTGTCTTGCTCCTTTTATAATAAGCGGCATATGATTTGGTGAATTTTTCCAAGCTATTAAATCGTTTATTGCATATCTATACATGACTATTCTCCTTTACCCAATATTATACCATCAATACAATTTCTTGCACGACTTTTTGTATAATTAATCACAAATTACGCACGACTTTTGCAAGGTAAAATAAATATTTTAATGGATATGCAATAAATAATAGTATTTTAACTACTCAGTAAATACTATTCTGAAAATAAAAAATCATGAATTCCTAAGCCAAAACTTACATAATGCAGCCGTTTTTTCAAAATCATTTTTTCGTTCTTTATCATTTATTATTACATTTGCAATTTCTTCAATTGTTTCTATTGCTTTAATAATTTTTTCTTTTGGAGGTTTGTGATCATTTATACCTTTTATTGTTTGCATAAGATTTGATAAAACATCTAAAACAATTTTGTATTTTTCAATGTTGCAATTATAATTATCTTTAATAAATTTAATTGCATAAGATGTTATATTTAAGGCATCTTGCATTTGTATAAATTTATCTTTATATTTTAAAGGGAAACTAATCATGAGAATATCATACAATATATTTCCCATAAGAATTAAATATTTTTACTCCATTCCTAATACTTCTCTTTCAATTTGTTCAATCATTTCAGGCGTTAATTGTCCTGTTGGTTTTGGTTGCATTGATTTAGAGTTTTCATATTGTTTGATTTGCGGAATATTTTTCAAGATCTTCATTAGTGAATAAATTTCAGATTGCGGAGTTTCCCGTTTGTTATCAATATCATCAGAAATTTTTTGCATTAATTTTCTTGCAAATTCTAAAAGTTCTTCGCTAAAAATTTCTTGATTATGTTCAGTTTCGAATCTTTTTCTATCCCATTCGTATTTCTTTTTCCAATAGAACAAAGTTCTGCGAGATATATTTAATTTGATTCCTATTTCTTCAAGTGGAATTTTGTCATAAACATACATCTTTTCAGCTTGTTTATAATCTTTCATTTTGGTCATATTAACTCCTTATTTACACATTGAATTTTTAACACCATAATACGGATTATGCTTTATGTAACCTTGCTCAAACGCATATTTTAAAATGCTTCCAAGCAAAGTCACACCGTTGCTTGCGGTTTTGGGTTTGTATTTTTCTTTCATTTTCAGCATAAAATCAACAATCATCTCATAAGTAATTTTATTGATTTTAATTCCACCAAAATACGGCAAAATATTGTATTTTAACTGTGATTTATATCCTTTTAAAGTATCTTTTGTCAGTTTTCTATTAGTAAGATAATCTTGCGCCAAATCATTAAATAAAAGATTTTTCTTTTTTCTAAATGTTGGTTGAGGATATAGCTCAAATGTTTTTTCTTTTGAAACTTCTATATATTTATACAAACCTTGTTTAAAAACTATTTTACCCCTGTTCAAAAGCTGTTCAAGTTCTGTTTTACAATCACATTCCGCAATCATTTCAATTTCATCAAGTGTAAATTCTTTTAAATGTTTTGCTAATTTTTCTATATTCATACAATTTGCTCCAAAACTTCTTTTGTAATTTCTGCTAAATTATTATCTTTTGCAAATGTTTCCACCTGATTTATCAGTTGTACAATTTGCCTAAACCTATTGTATTTTCTATGAATATACTCAATCGCATCGGGTGTAAATGGAACTTCAGATAATTGATTTACAATCTGACATAAATCATTTATTCTAAAAGTTTCAAACTTCAAAATTTCTGAAAATCTATCAAAAAGATGTTTGTATCGTTCTAACTTTTTGTGAGCTAACCCCATACCAATAAATATTATTGGGCAGTCTGTTTCATCGTGAATATCTCGCAGAGTTTCAATAGTTTTATAGTTATTCATCAAATAATCAATTTCATCAATAAAAA
>CAZHCP010000139.1:0-3218 GCA_964531015.1 uncultured Muribaculaceae bacterium | reverse complement strand
ATCACTGTCCCACTTGAGATCTTTTATTTGAGAATAGTTAAAAATACGCATATGCGACCTCCTGATTTTCCCTTTAATTATATCACTTTTTAAGGGGAAAGTCAATATGTTTCCCTTGTTTTCCCTTAATATTATTGTCAAAACAAGGGAAAAATATTCATATGAATAGTAAACCTTTTGAATCGTAAACCTTATTATCAGTTTCATATTTACTATTACTCAATCAAATATTTCAACAATTGTTACGCTAACTATGTATTTATTATCTTATAGGTGCCGGAATAATCGTTCTAACACCTCCTGCAAAAAAGGATTAGAAAGACTACAATTTTGATACAGAAAAAAAACCACCAGGTCATTAAATCTGATGGAAATTTACTTGAAATATACCTATTTTAACCTTAAAACCTCTAAAAAAGTATAAAAAATAGTCTTATTTGTTGTATCAAGACTAGTCATTTTTAATGTGTGCCATTACCTATTTTGATACAATTTCAGACACCTTGTAAAAAAATGCATACAGTTAGTAAATTTTGCGTACAGAAGGAGCAAATTTCCTATCTGTAATGTAAGCAGTTAGCCTTGTAAGAGTACCATTAGGTGCTTTTGTAGGGCTTTTTTCTTTTTTAGCATACTACTACGGAACGAAAGATATATCAACGAAACAATAGACCTGTCAACGAAATGAAAGGTGCTTCAACGGAACAAAAGGTATATCAACGGAATGAAACTATAATTTTGTATAAAATGTAAGAATTGATGGTAGCGTAGTAACTGTTGAGATACTTGATTGATTAATAAGAAATAAAGGAAAATTCTCTAATTCGCTTTACGATTCAAAATAATTATACTATATATGAAAAATTTTCCCTTATTTTAAGAATATTATTAAGGGAAAGTGAATATAATACATTGACTTTTCCCTCAAAAAATGTTATGATTAAAGGGAAAACAAGGAGGTGGCTTATGCGTTCATTTAATTATTCTCAAATAAAAGAGCTCAAATGGGACAGTGATGTTCTTGGATTGATAGCGGCAATATATAAAGAGGCCGGAAAACAGGAATTATACTTAAAACAACGCCCTGAAGAATTGGAAAAGCTAGTAGAGATTGCGAAGATTCAAAGTACTGAGGCATCTAATGCTATTGAGGGAATTGTAACTACAAATACACGTATCAAACAATTAGTTGCAGAAAAGACAACACCTAAAAATAGAGACGAACAAGAGATTGCAGGCTATAGGGATGTTCTTGGAATTATTCATGAAAGTTTTGATGCAATTCCTATTACAACAAACTATATTCTTCAACTTCATAAAATCTTGTATAGGCATATGAATAATCCTGTTGCAGGTAGAACTAAGACTGTTCAAAACTATATTAGTGCAACTTACCCTAACGGACGAGTAGAAACGTTATTTACTCCGCTAGATCCGTTCGAAACACCAGTAGCTCTTGAGAGTATTTGTAATGAATATAATCGAGTTATTGGAAATTTAGAAGTTGAACCATTGATTGCTATTCCTATATTCATTCATGATTTTTTGTGCATTCATCCATTCAATGACGGAAACGGAAGAATGAGTAGGTTGCTTACTACATTGCTTTTATATCGTAGCGGTTTTTATGTAGGCAAATATATATCACTTGAGGCAAAAATAGCAAAGAATAAAGATTTGTATTATGATGCACTTGCAAAATCTCAAATAGGTTGGCATGAAGGAACTGAAGATGTTGTTCCATTTATTAAATATCTTTTAGGAACAATTTTAGCTGCTTATAAAGATTTTGAAGATCGTTTTGCATTAGTGGAGACAAAGCTTTCTGCACTAGAAATTGTAAGACGTGCATCAATGAATAAAATCGGAAGATTTAATAAACAAGATATTCGTGAACAGTGTCCTTCACTTAGTATAAGTAGTATCGAAGGAGCATTAAGAAAACTTATTGTGCTTGGTGAATTAAAACGTGAAGGTAGTGGCAAATCCATTTGTTATTATAGATTGAAGTGAAAAATATAATTATAATTTTCCCTTACAAAGAAAACTAATACCTTAAAATCAGATTAAAAATAAGGTAAAACTAAAAATAATAAGCGAAAGCATCTATCAAAAACGGTAGGTGTTTTTCTTATGCCTAAAATCTTCTGACAAAGGTAGTGAATATATTGAAAAATGCGAGATTTTGTGGTATAATAAATTTAACGATAAATAAGAATTTGCCAAGGATTAAAAAGGTGGATGACGATGAATACAAGAATTACTAAGCTGATGAGTTTGTTTATATTCGTGGCTCTTATATGCTTGACACTTTCTTCTTGCGACACAAAAATTTGGAAACAATTTGATGATTGGGTTAAAACCACAGATGACGGCTTCATATACTATTACAATGATGGTAGTAAGGATGGCGTATATATTTTGGATATTCCCGATGTTGAAGAATTGACCATTCCTGAATACATTGATGGCAAAAAGGTTGTCGAATTGGGGTATTGTGATATGGGAATTGGGTATATGAATGACTATTTTGTTGTTGGAACAAATACGAAAAGCTTGATAGTTCAACATCAATTCGAAATACGAAATAACGCTCCAACTAAGTATTACGTGGATTTTCCCAATTTGACAAATCTAACTTTCATAGATTTCTTATACTGCAATCAATCATATTCAGAAAATGACTTGCTTGTTCCTCATTATATAGGCAAAAGAAACTCAAATGTTCCAACGGTTGAATTAAAAAAATCCGACCGCGAGTATTCATTGGAGAATTTCAAGCCAACAGTCATCATCATTCCCGAATATGTAAAAGTGATAGAAAAGGGAGTGTTTGACGGATTAACAAACGTTACTATAAAGACCTCATACGAAAGTCAACCCGAAGGATGGGAGGATGGTTGGAACGGTAGTTGTGACGTTGTGTGGGGAGTTGAATTAAATTAAAAAACATTCCATATATTTATAGGTGTACGCACTTTCTACCTGCTGTACGCAAAATTTTAGAACTGTACGCATTTTTTACAAGGTGTACGCAAAAATTCAAGGGTGTACGCAAATTATATTAAAATGGATAGTGGCACACATTAAAAATGACTAGTCTTGATACAACAAATATTAGGTGTCAAGACTATTTTTTTATGCTTTTTTATTGGATTTAAGGCTAAAATAAGCATATTTTAAGTGAATTTCCATCAGATTTTATGGTCTGGTGGATT
>CAZHCP010000138.1:0-3237 GCA_964531015.1 uncultured Muribaculaceae bacterium | reverse complement strand
ATTTCTTCATAAGTGTCATTTACATCCGGATAGAGAATAAATTTAACCTTCACAAGGTCGTCTTGCATTTGTGCTTTTGCATATTTTTTGATATTTTCCCAAACTTTGGCATAAGTTTTAACTTTTTTTATTTTCTCGTAGGTTTCTCTACAACCTGCATCCGTTGAAATAACAAGGCTTATTGCTCCCGTTTTTAATCCTTTTTCGATTGCTTTTGAGAACTTTATTCCTGATGAGTTAATTCTGATATTTTTACAACCTTTTTCCAAAAATAAATCGATTAATTTGTCAAAATCTTTAAGTATTGTAGGTTCGCCCCCGCCGAAAATAATGCAGGATTCTTCGGTATGTTTAATAACTTCTTTTTTAAACATATCTTTTATTATCGGATATATGGGATATTCTTTGTAAGCATTAAATTCTTTTTTATTATCTTTTGTATAACAGTAAATACAATTACAATTGCATTTTGTCCAGTGATTAAGCGTAAAATGATTTATATAGTTTTCTTCATCCCAATCTTTTGTTTGAAGATAAATACAATCTTTGCAAGCGTCAAGATATTTGCCTTCTTTGTGCATTTGCTTTAATTTATCTTTTATTTCAAAGATTTCATTCCAATCCAAAAGTTCGCCGTGATAATTTTCTTTTATTGTTGTTTGATATTCTGTTTCTCTGCCCTGCAAATACCCGTAACAACACAAACGAAGAGAATTTGTCCTGAATTCAATGCCTCTGTTTACCCATTGACAACTTTTGTATTGCATTTGTCGAAATCCTTATTTGTGTTTTCTACTTCAAAAACAATTTTGTGTTTAAATTTACCTGCTTTCAATAATAGCATAAAAGCAATTTATTTCATTTTGAAATTATGTTATAATTTGCAAAAAACGGGAGATAAAATTGTTATGTTTTGGAATAAAAACGATAATTTTAAAAATATAGTATTTTTCGTAATGGCAATATTTTTGATATTGTTTATTGCACAAATAAAAAATACGGCATTGTTGGCTTTTGCTTCGTTTGTATTGGCATGTTCGCTTACGCCTGCCGTTGATAAATTTGCAAAAATCAAATATATTTCAAGAGAATTGGCATCAACAATAGTAATTTTATTGACTTTGCTTGTTGTCGTCTTATTCCTGGTACCGGTTATAACAATTTCCGTTCAGGAAATACATCAATTAATATCAAACATTCCGGATTTTGTCGGACGTATGCTTGATTATTTGAATAATAAAACATTGTTGGGTAAAAGTTTAATAGAATATATTAATGTTGATGCGATAACAAGTTCATCTTCGCAAATGGCTTCGGGAATTTTTAATAAATCCGTCAACGTTACCGTAGGACTTATGGAAGCGATAACGATTTTAATTACAATGTGTGTTATTGTTTTTTATTTGACCTGCGAAAAACATCTGATAAGAGATGCCGTTATTATGATATTTCCGCCGAAATTCAAAGAACGTGCAAAAGAAGTTTACGAAAGCATTGAAAAAAAGGTCGGAGGATATGTACTTGCTCAAATTTTATCAATGACAACCGTTGCCGTCATAACGGCAATAGGCTTGATGTTATTGAAAGTACAGTATGCGGTTTTGTTGGGATTAATTGCAGGTTTACTTGATATTATTCCGATTGTCGGGCCTACGATTGCATTTGTACTCGGAGTCCTTTGTGCATGCCCGCAAGGTTGGCTTGTTGTGGTTTTAACAATGCTTGTATATTTGGGTTCACAATGGATATCAAATAATTTTGTAAGACCGTATGTATTCGGCAAATTTTTGGATTTGCACCCGGTAATAGTAATTTTTGCTTTTTTAATTGCAGCACAATTTTTAGGCGTTTGGGGTGTGATTTTATCACCGGCAATAGCGGCTTTATTAATTACGTTGTTTGATGAGTTGTATTTAAAAACCATTAACAAAAAAGATTGCGATAAGGACAAAAACATTAAAGAGGAAGATGTGCAGGCACAATGAGCGAGAAGTATTTATATATTCCCCAAACAAACGAAAACGCAAAATTAAATGTATGGTGTGCATTTCCCGCCGTGTATAATTTCGGGATGTCGGCATTGGGATATTTAACCGTTTTTCAAAGGTTGGATATGCTCCCCGGAATTAAAGCAGAGCGAATTTTTACGGATACGGAAACAACTTTGACCGATGTGCGAAATATTGATGTTATTTCTTTTTCGGTTTCTTTTGAACTTGATTGTTTTGGAATGCTGTCAATACTTGAAAAATATAAAATTCCGTTTCTTGCACAAGACAGAACGGAAGAAACACCGCTTATATGCGGAGGCGGTCCTGTTTTAAGTGCCAATCCGGAACCGTTTGCACAATTCTTTGATTTTATTATGATTGGTGATGCGGAACCGCACTTGGAAGAAATTTATACGCTGTTGCGTGATAATTCGGAAAAATCAAAAAAAGAGAAATTGGAACTTTTATCAAAGATTGAAGGTATTTATATTCCTTCAAAAAAAGAAGCCGGATATAAGGTAAAGAAAGCGACTTCGCTAAAACAAACAAATTGTACATATACTCCGATTTTGACGGAAAACAGCTTTTTTGCAAATACGTTTATTGTTGAAGTTGAAAGAGGTTGTCTGCAAAATTGTGCATTTTGCCTGACTTCATACATAAACAAGCCGGTCAGATTTTTTTCTTATGAAGACATAATCGAAAAAATTGAAACGGGGCTGAAATATACAAATAAAATCGCATTGCTCGGAGCGTTGATATGTGCTCATCCGAGGATTGACGATATTTGTCAATATTTAATTGATAAAGCCGACACAATTGAAGGTTTGGAGGTAAGCGTATCTTCGTTAAGAGCCGATTATGTATCCGATAAAACCTTGGAAATGTTGCATAAATGCGGTCAAAAAACTGCAACAATTGCAATTGAAGCCGGAAGCGAACGTCTAAGACGGGTTATAAATAAAAACCTGACAAAAGAAAATATATTTTCAATTGTTGAAAAGATGGTAAATCACGGTTTTAACGGTTTAAAAATGTACGGAATGGTCGGTTTGCCGACGGAAACTTATGAAGATATTGATGAATTTGTAAATTTGTGCAAAGAAATCAAATCAAAATATAAAAGTTTTAATTTAATTCCGAGTTTTTCCACATTTGTGCCGAAGGCACAAACACCGTTTGCTTATGCTCGCAGAGAAGATACAAAAAGTTTGGAAAAGAAAAACGAGTACATAAAAAAACAATT
>CAZHCP010000137.1:0-3274 GCA_964531015.1 uncultured Muribaculaceae bacterium | reverse complement strand
AAGCCTCTGCTGCGATTGTGGTGACCAAAAGTGCTTCTGACTTTGGTGTTCACAACACCAATTCCGGCAAAGATATGCTGCGTATCCCTGCATTTGCATTTCTATATCTGCTGGGCCATGCCGAAAAGAATGGATATCGTGGAATCGAGTAGTAATAAGTACAAGCCTGCGGAAAATCCGCAGGCTTTCCTCTTTTACCCTCTCAAATATGCACAGTGGGGCACATGGTTTTCGGCAGTATGTACAACTACCAGCCCATGCGTTTGGCTAAATCCAACATAGCAAAGCAGAATTTTTCGGTCTGTGTCAGTGTTATCTGCAACGGGTCGCCTTCTCGGATACGCAGGGTGCGGCGAATTTCCTTGGGGATGACGATCCTGCCCAAATCATCCACCCGGCGGACAATGCCTGTTGCTTTCATAATATATTTCTCCTTCAATTTACAATTTACGATGCTATAATATGTAAATTTCGGAAGGTTATACGACCAATTGGAATTTGCCAGGACAGATCAGGAGCGGGATGGTTAGCCCCGCTTTTGTTGCTTTTTCCCAATTTCTTGCATGGAGATATCAAATGTGTCTGTTAAATTCAGATCAACATCACTGTAACACCCCCGGAGCCCTGGCGAAAAAACTTTCTCTTGCATTTTCCCGGGAAATGTACTATACTGTAGCAGGAATGCCGGTGTGATGGAATGGTAGACGTAGTGGACTCAAAATCCACCGCTGGCGACAGCGTACCGGTTCGAGTCCGGTCACCGGCACTGCTATCTCCCCGAAGCATCAAGCTTCGGGGAGATTTTTTATTCCTCTGATTGTCTGCTCCCTTTCATTCCTCACAGCCTCCGGGTATTCTTCCGGGGCCTGCTTTTCAGAATTGGCTTGCGTTTCCTGATAAAAGCATCTATAATACAGACAAAAACCCAAGGAGGATGTGTTTATGACGAAAATGCTGTGTATCTTTCTGGCATTTGCGATGCTGCTTTCCGGATGTGGCCGGAGCGGGGCTGCGACGGAGCCCACTGTGGCTGCCACGGAGGCTCCTGCAACGGTGGCTGCCACCACGGTGGCCACAGAGCCTACCCTGAGCCCGGAGGAGATCCTCTACGATTCCCTGACGGACCGGCAGCGGCTGGCGGTGGATCTGGGCATCGTGGCACTGGACCGGTTGGCGGACCCGGAGGCGGCGTGTACCATCCGGGAGGTCGCCCAGCTGTTCCAGAACGCCTATCGTCTCCATCACGGTAGCGACAGTCGGCTTCTGGAGGAGGTCATGGCTCTGGAGTGCGGGGAGGAGCCCGCATTTCTGGGGTGGATCGGCCGTCTCCCGGCGGCACTGTATGTGGAGGATCTGGAGCCGGAGGGCTATCAGGACATGGACCAGTGGCTGGGATACGTCCTCTCCCTGGCCAAAAAAGATCTGGCAGACGACATCTGCGCCTACAGCGGGTCCAGCGGCTACGCCTACCTGGAGAATGGAAATACCTTCGTCCGCCACAGCTACCACTGGTATGACGTGGGCTGGTCTCAGGGGATGGGGAAATACCTCTACCGGAACGCCCCGGAGGACAACGCCCTGCTTCAAAGCTGCATGGGCCAGGGGAATCTGCTGGCCTGCTCCGCCCTCCTGCGGGATGCCACCACCGGCTATAAGGTCCTGGAGGTCAGTCTGGAGGACACCGTGGACGTGGCCCACGTCATGACCCTGGCAGATGCGGTGGAAATGGCCCTGCGGCTGCGGTTCTGCTTCTGGCAGGAGCCGGAGCTGGCAGGCTATGACGATTGCCGTACCCCGGACCCCACTATCCTGACACCGGAGCTGCTGGCCCGGGAAACCACCCTGCCCGATGCCACCTGCGCCGGGCTTCCTTCCCAGTGGCACGGGGTGACCATGGATCAGCTGAGCCGCTTCCGGATGGGAGGACCGGAGGATCTGGGCCATTACGATGCGGAAATCTACGAATATGAAATTCAGGCCATCCAGGACACGGGCTTTAACTACATCGCCTTGCAGCTGGACTTCTCCTGGCTTCAGGGCGGCAACGGCTTCTCCCGGCTGAAGCCTCTGGATGGGCAGCTGGACCTCAGCCGCCTGAAGCAGCTGGATCAGCTGCTGGTCTGGTGCATGGAGCGGGATATCCATCTGGACATCCGCTGCACCGGCGTTGGGGGCATGATTCCCTATTCTCAGGAGCGGTGGCAGGCATCGGAAAGCACCGCCAAATCCTTCGCTGAGATCTGGTCCGTGCTGGCCCAGCGGTATGCCCAGGTGCCCAATGCCTACCTGAGCTTCACCGTGATGGATGCGGTGATGTATACCACCACCGGGGGCAACGGTTTCGCCTATGGGGTCAACGGCCTGGGGGTCTGGCAGAAGGACATGGTGGCTTTCGTCCGCCCCAGTGTGGAAGCCATCCGGGCCATCAGTCCGGACCGGTGCCTGATTCTGGACATCTCCGGTTATAACGTGGGCACCGACGTGGTGGAACTGGGCGTGGCATTGTCCACGGACCTGAGCGACATGAATAATACCTTCTTTGCCCCCAAGCCGGGGGATACCCGGATTTTGACCCCGGAATATTATGCGACGGTGACCTGGCCCGCCCAGGGACTGACCGGCGTAGCGGACCTGCTGGAGGCAAAGCAGTCCTGGCAGGAGGGCAGCACCGCCGCCCAGGTGATGGCCCTGGCGAAGGAAAATGGCCTGGGCTACATGGTCAGCGGCTGGGGTCTGCTGCTCCAGCTCTACAAAGGGGCCGAATACTGTGCCGCCCGCTACCCGGACGAAACCTATGAAAACTTCATCACCGACGTGACCGAAACCCTGGCATCTCTGGACTACGGCTGGTGCTACGAGGAATGGTATGGCCACAACGGCATCGTCTACTCCGTTCCCATCACCAAAAACGTCACCTATGAGGCCATTGGAGACTATCCCCTCTACTACGACACCGCCCTGCGGGATATCTTCCAAAGAGTAAACGGAATAGCGAAATGATGGACCGCTTATCACAAATGATAAATGTCGATCAAGGGCGAAACCGCAGAAAAGCATGAAAAAGGGAGGGCTCCGGCCCTCCCTTTTGGGTTTTCTACTTTTTACACCCCCAGCAGGAGCTGGGCGAAGAGGAAGTAGACCAGCAGGCTGACGGCATCGACAATGGTGGTGATGAAGGGACTGGCCATCACTGCGGGGTCCGCCCCCAGGGCCTTGGCGATCAGGGGCAGGCAGCCGCCCACCAGCTTGGCGATGACCACCGTGACACACAGGG
>CAZHCP010000136.1:0-3275 GCA_964531015.1 uncultured Muribaculaceae bacterium | reverse complement strand
TGATAATAAAAATCGAAAATGCCGTAAATGAAGGTTTGATTGATATTGAAAAAATCAATCTGGCAAATGAAAAAATAATGAATTTAAAATGTCGTTACGGAATAATTCATTAGCGGATTAAATTTAAAACCACCCTCAATAATTCAATTTTTGTGCAAAAATTGTCCTTTTTTTATGTCACCTGTTTTTAAAATTTGCGGAAAGTTAAAAAAAAATAAATTTTTAATGATTTTGCAAAAAATAATATTAAACTGAAAATATAAAAGGAAAGAGGTGTTCTTTAATGATAGATTTTAACAGATTGACGGATTATACGAAAGAAATAATGTATTCGGCACAACAAATAATGTATCGATATAAAAATACGCAAATGGAGCCTTTACATATAATGTTGGCAATATGTGAAGATAATGAAGGAATAGCCAAGGATTATTGTGCCGAATTAAGAATTAATAATGACGGATTTAAGCATAAATTGATAAATGAAATCGGCAAACTTCCGCAGGTTCAAACAAGCAGTATAAATCAACAAATGTATTTATCTCAAATTACAACCAAAATGCTTGATAGTGCACAAGAAATTGCCGATAATTTAAAAGATTCTTATATTGGAGTAGAACATCTTTTATTAGCAATGGCGGAAGCTGACGGTTCCAACATTCGTGAGATATTAAAAGCAAGCAGAATTGACAAAAATGCAATACTGAATGCGATGAAAAAAATCAGAGGAAATAAAAAATCCGACAGCAAAAATGCGGAAGAAGCATACAAGGCGGTTGAAAAATATTCGACCAATTTAATGGCTCAGGCAAGAAAAGGTAAATTAGACCCCGTAATCGGAAGAGATGATGAAATAAGAAGGGTTATTCAGGTATTAAATCGAAAAACAAAAAATAACCCTGTTTTGATTGGAGAAGCAGGAGTAGGTAAAACCGCAATAATAGAAGGATTGGCACAAAGAATTATCAGGGGAGATGTTCCCGAAACATTAAAAACCGGCAGGCTGATTTCGCTTGATATCGGTGCATTAATTGCAGGTGCAAAGTTCAGAGGCGAATTTGAAGAACGTTTAAAAGCCGTGTTAAAAGAAGTTGAAGATTCCGATGGTGAAATAATAATGTTCATAGATGAATTACATACCGTAGTCGGTGCCGGAGCAACGGAGGGTTCGACCGATGCGGGAAATTTATTGAAACCTATGCTTGCAAGAGGTGTTATAAGATGTATCGGTGCAACAACCATAAACGAATATCGAAAATATATAGAAAAAGACCCCGCTTTGGAACGTCGTTTTCAACCCGTAACGGTTGATGAACCGAGCATTGAAGATACGATAAGTATTTTAAGAGGTTTAAAGCAAAGGTACGAAGTTCATCACGGAATAAGAATAAAGGACTCGGCTTTGGTTGCCGCCGCAAAATTATCGGACCGATATATAACCGACAGATTTTTGCCGGATAAGGCAATTGATTTGGTTGATGAAGCCGCATCTTCATTGAGGATTGAAATAGATTCAATGCCGGAAGAATTGGATATGCTTGTAAGACAAAAAATGCAGTTGGAAATTGAAAAAGAAGCATTAAAACAGGAAGCGGTTGAAGAAAATATTGAGAAAATAACCGGAATTGATGAGCTGTTAAAAGAAATAAACCGTAAAAAAGATATATTGCAGGCACAATGGGAAAAAGAAAAGAGCAGTATTCAAGGTGAAGCCGCAATAAAAGAGCAAATCGAAAAAATAAAAATTGAAATAGACGAAGCGGAAAGAAATATGGATTTGCAAAAAGCGGCAGAATTGAAATACGGCAAATTAATGAGTCTTGAAAAACAATTAAAAGAAGTCGGAGAAGCAGGCAATGAATCAAAAAATACTCTGTTAAAAGAAGAAATTGATGAAGATGATATTGCCGAAATCGTAAGCAAATGGACGGGCATTGCCGTAAATAAATTAATGGAAAGCGAAATGCAAAAATTGGTTCACATGGAAGAATATTTGCATAAACGTGTTATCGGTCAGGATGAAGCGGTTGAAGTCGTTTCCGATGCAATACGCAGAGGCCGTTCGGGCTTAAAAGATTTAAACAGACCCGTCGGTACATTTTTGTTTTTGGGTCCGACCGGTGTCGGGAAAACCGAGCTTGCAAAATCTTTGGCGGAATTTATGTTTAATGATGAAGATGCCCTGATAAGAATTGATATGTCAGAATATATGGAAAAACATGCGGTTGCAAGATTAATCGGAGCTCCTCCCGGATACGTCGGCTATGAAGAAGGCGGGCAGTTAACCGAGCAGGTTCGCAGAAAACCTTATTCCGTAATTCTGTTTGATGAAATCGAAAAAGCACATCCGGATGTATTTAATTTAATGTTGCAAATTTTTGATGACGGCCGTTTAACCGATTCAAAGGGAAGAACGGTTGACTTTAAAAACACTTTAATTATATTAACAAGTAATATAGGAAGTGACATAATTTTGCGAAATACATTAGAGTCCATGATGTCGGATTCTCAAAGCGAAAAAACGAAAGATGAAGTAATGTCCCTGCTGCAACAACGGTTTAAACCCGAATTTTTAAACAGAATAGACGATATTGTATTTTTCAAAGCCTTGAATATGTCGCAATTGGCAAATATTGTTGATATACAAATAAAACATTTAAAAGATTTGTTAAAAGAACGGGATATCGAAATAGAAATAACGCAGGAAGCAAAAGAATATCTTGCCCAAAAGGGATACAATCCCGTCTATGGAGCAAGACCGTTAAAAAGAGTCATCAGACAATTAATCGAAAATCCGCTGTCAAAGAAAATATTAAACGGAGAAATAACGGAGCATTCGCTTGTAAAAATCGAATGTAACGGTGAAGAATTGCTGATAGAAAAAGTACAATAAAATACACACAAAATATAAATACCCCGATAACACGTTATCGGGGATTTTTTTCGTTTTCTTTGTTTTCTTCATTAACAATAAAAAAATTTTCTTTTTCCGTTTCGGATTTTTTATTGTTTTTTATTTTGAACCAAATGTTTTTAATTTTAGTTCCGAGTGATTCTAAATCTTCAAGAAGTAAATCATCATCATTTTCGGGATTATCTTTTTTTGTTGACAGTTCAACTACATCGACCTTTTCTTTTTCTTTTTTATTTTCGTCTTTTTTCTTTTTTTCACGTTGAAAGTAACCCAAATTACCGCCACCGCCGTCGTTCATCATATTTTGTGCTTTTTGTATTGCCGGCAAATTTTCCGGTCCGTTTATACCAAAAGACATAAT
>CAZHCP010000135.1:0-3399 GCA_964531015.1 uncultured Muribaculaceae bacterium | reverse complement strand
ATTTTGTTATTTCAAAATTTATTTTATTCACAAATTACAATGATACTTCTTTTGAGGTTGAAAAATGGTTGGAAAATTGTAATAAAATCGGGCATGTTGAAGTTCAGTTCGACTCCGAACACAGCGTTTCATCTTCGGAACATTGCGAAAATAAAAAATATGTAAACAGAACGCTTAAAATGCTGAAATATGCCGAAAAGTATGCAAAAAAATTTAACATAAAAGTTACTTCCTATCTTGCTTTTATGAACAGAGCAAATAAAATTTATAAAACTCAGCTTGAATTTTTTAATATAAATAAAGAAAAGTTTTCCGATTTGATTATTAAATCCGGAGTTGAAGATATTAACGTAAATGATTTCTTTAAAAATTTGTATATTGATATTGAAAACACCTCTTTTGATTTTATAAATGATAAAATTGATGCCGTTATTTCAAACGAACATTTTGCTCCCGAAAGAAAAGCATTTATATTTATTAAAAATTCAAAAATTTTATTAAAAAAAGATATTCAGGATAAGTTAATGCTGTTATTAAGGCTCGGCTTTGATTTTGAACTTTCTTTAAATAAATTTGTAAAATGCGAAATTTTGGAAGAAATTATAAAAACAAGTTCTTCAACAATAAAATATGACATAAAATTTAATAAAATTTGCAATATTCCGTTTTTCGACATATTTGAAGTTTTAAGTATAAAAAATTATTTAAAAAATTGTGAAAAATCGGGTGAAAACGTCATAATTCCAAAGTTTTCAAATGATTTTAACGAATGCGAAAAACAAAAATTACTTTCTTTTATTAATTCCGACAAAATGCAGAAAAGATTTTAGTCTTACAATCGGTGAGATTTTTCTGCAATTATAAACTTTGTTTTCAATGATTGCATCCGCCCACGGTTCGCATTGCAATTCCATAGCGAATTTTTTTGCCTGTTCTTCAAAATATTTATAACATCTTATAACGGAAGTTTCGATTGCTTTATTTGAAGTCGTACTCATTTTGCTGTCAGAGTGGTTTACGGCTCTTGAAACGGTTTTTACGCCCAGTTCTCTGCACACGTTAAAGAAGTTATCGATTTCTTTTTTGTTATCATTAACATTAGGGAATATAATATATTTTAATTTTATTCTTTTTGAATTTTCTTTTGTTTCGGAAATATATCTTTTTACGGTTGCAATCACTTCGTCATATTTATCGACACGCTTTATGCGTTTATAGCTTTCGTTTGAACCGCAATCAAGAGAAATACATATCGTATTATAATTCGGAGCATTCAACATTTCCGATATCATCGGTTCATACTTAATACCGTTTGTTAATACTTCAATTTTACAATTTTTTTCCAATAACAATTTTAAAATTGCAGGAAATTCCGCTAACATTGTAGGTTCACCGCCCATAAACGCAACAAATGTATTTTGAGTTATTCTGTTTTCCTTTATGAGTTTTTCAATTATAGGCAAGGCATCATAATCATCACTTTTCTTTATACCTTCATAAAAATCGGAATGAACGGAGCAGTAAAAGCAAGCGGCATTACAATGTCGCCAGTTAAAAACGGTTATTTTATATATTTCTTTATTGTTTTCATCCCATTCTTTTTCTTCTGCAATCGGACATTGCAAACAACGTGAAGGAATTACTCCTTTTTTCATTCCCTCTATAATTTCAAGTCGTCTTTTTTCATTTTTTTCAAACGCATTTTCTTCGGAATAATGTATATATTCCGGACCTTCCCAAACTTCGTTACAATACTTAAATCCGCTGAAACTTAAATCAATACTGCTTAAAATATGTTGACAACATTTGAATTTCATTATTTTCTCCAATAAACGATTTTCTTTTATTATATCAAAATAGACAGATATTACTATTTTGTTATATATTTATTAAGAGGTATTTTATGAACAGTGAATATGCAATATGTACATTTCCTTTTAATTCCGCTCAAATAAGCATGGAAGGGGATGTTTATGTTTGTTGCCCGCCCTGGTGCAGGTCTTATGCTTTCGGCAACATTTACAAAGAAAGTTTTGATGAAATTTGGAACGGAGAAAAAGCAAAAGAGTTCCGACGTCAGTTTATAACGGGCGATTATAAATATTGCGATTTGAATTTATGCGTAAAAGACTGTAATCAAAAAATCACTCCGAGCGAAATCGTAGCTAAACCTGAAACTTTTATTTTTTGCTATGATGCAACCTGCAACGTAAAATGTATATTTTGCAGAAGCTGTCACAGAAAACAGGATTTATCTTATTTTGATGAGAATATGGATGATATTATCGAAAACATGTTGGAGAATGCAAAAAACGTTGTTCTCTCGGGTGTCGGCGAATGTCTTGCAAGTCCGCATTCCAGAAAACTGATAAAAAAAATTTCGCAAAAATTTCCGCAAATTAAATTTTCACTGATTTCAAACGGAGTTTTGTGTGATGAAAAAAATTTGGAAGAACTCGGCATTATCGACAAATTAATTTCAATTACCGTATCCTTACACGCAACAACGGAAAAAACATACAACAAACTTGTTGTCGGCGGTAATTTTAACAAAGTTAAAGAAAATCTTAAATTTTTATCCGAGCTCAAAAAAAATAATAAGTTAGACCGATTTATACTTAATTTCGTCGTAACCGCATATAACTATCGTGAAATGGCGGATTATGTAAAAATGGCGAAAAACTTAGGTGCAAGTGTCGGATTTTTGGAACTTCTTAAACTTGAAACGAACGAAGAAGTTTTTAACGAGTTAAATATTTTTGATGTTCACCACAAAAAATATAATGATTTCGTAAAAGTATTAAGAAATCCTGTTTTTAGAAGCGGTCAATGTACGATTAACGATACAATGCTTAATTTAAAACCCTTACCTTTTATCGAAAAATTAAAATATCGCTTAAAAAATATATAATTAATTATTTTTGAGATATAATAACTTTATAAATTCAATTGGAACAGAGGAAGTAAAAATGTCATATTTATCTTGTGAGTTTGTTGAAAACGGTATGTGTTTTATATATGATGCTGCGGTTCTTTGCAGTTATTCAATGTGCATGAAATTTGAAGCGATTAAAATTATTGAAGATTATAAAGGCGAATTGTTTGATTGGGATAAAGTCAGACAAATAAAACAAGATTACCGTGACAGATTTGCAAAAGGTGATATTCCCGAAATATGCAAAGGTTGCCCGAGTCTTAGAGAAAAAGAATGGTCAGGCTCAATGGAGTTAAAATATATTTTAATTAACCATTGGGAAAATTGTCAGTTGGATTGCATTTATTGCCATACTCACGAGCGTAAAAAAGAATTGAACAAAATGAAACCGTGGAAAATTCTTCCCGTGCTTAAAGATGCTTTGGATAAAAAAATGTTAAGCAACGAAGGTAACGTTAATATTA
>CAZHCP010000134.1:0-3400 GCA_964531015.1 uncultured Muribaculaceae bacterium | reverse complement strand
TATCTCGGTTTATAATATATAAAAATAAAATTTTTGTCTATAAGTTTAGTTTTTCCTAAAAAGACACTTACGGAAGGTTTCTTCCGTATTTTGACGGAGGATAATCGTTATTGTTTGTATTTTTTGAATTTAACATGTTTTACTCTCCTCTCATATTATTGTAAAATATAATTGAAGAAAAGGAAATGATGTAATGATTGAAAGATATTCACGTGAAGAAATGAAAAAAATCTGGGATTTAACTTCCAAATTCGGTTATTATTTGGAGGTTGAACTCGCTGTTTGCAAAGCGTATAACATAAAAGGCAAAATTCCCGATGAAGCATTGCAGGACATTTTAACAAAGGCTTCTTTTTCCGTTGACAGGATTGATGAAATTGAAAAAGAAGTCAGACATGACGTTATTGCTTTTCTTACAAACGTAAATGAAAATGTCGGTGAAAATTCAAGATATATTCACATGGGTATGACAAGTTCCGATGTTATTGATACGGCATTGGCTCTTCAAATGCAAAATGCGGGAAAGATAATTTTAAAAGATATTGACGAAATTATTTTAACACTCCGCCAAAAGGCTCGTGAACATAAAAATACGGTTTGTATCGGTCGTTCCCACGGTATTCATGCCGAACCCATGACCTTTGGCGTTAAATTGTGCGGTTGGATTGATTTGTTTGAACGCAACAAACGGAATTTTGAAAAGGCTCTGGAAGAATCAAGAGTCGGACAAATATCGGGTCCTGTCGGTACATTCAGTAACATAAACCCCGAAATTGAAGAATTGACGTGCGAACTTTTAAATTTAAAACCTGCTAAATTCTCAACTCAGGTTATAGCTCGTGATATTCACGCTCAATATATGCAGGCATTGGCTTTGATTGCGTCCGTTATCGAACAGATAGCGGTTGAGCTCAGACATCTTCAAAGAACGGAAGTTTTGGAAGTTGAAGAGGGTTTTTCGGCAGGACAAAAAGGCTCAAGTGCCATGCCTCATAAGAAAAATCCGATATCCGGCGAAAATTTGTCGGGTCTGGCTCGTGTTGTTCGCTCAAATTCGGTTGCCGCTCTTGAAAATATCCCGCTCTGGCATGAACGTGACATATCTCACAGCAGCGTTGAAAGAATTATTTTCCCCGATTCGACAATTTTAATTGACTATATGTTATCACGTTTAAATTCAACAATAAAAAATCTTGTTGTGCACAAAGAAAATATGTTGAAAAATACAAATCTTTTCGGCGGAATCGTTTTTTCTCAAAAAGTGTTGCTGAAATTATGCTCAAAAGGACTTTTAAGGGAAGAAGCCTACCGTTTGGTTCAAAAAAATGCTCTTAATGCATTTAATAATCACGGAAGTTTTATCGATAATCTTTTAAAAGATGAAGAAGTGCGTGAAAAACTAAGCGATGACGAAATAAGAAGCTGTTTTAAACTTGACGATTATTTGCAAAATATCGAAACGATTTATAAGAAATTTGAATTGTAAAAATTAATCAATATTTTTGCCACGGTCGGTTTTACGCTGTTGATATTTAGCGTACGACTTCATATTCCTTTAACTTCTCAGCAATTAACGGAGTTAATAAATCCCATGCGGCTTCGGTCGGGTGGTGATTATCCTGAAACCTGTATTTTTCATCGTTTAAATCTTCGTTTGTAAGTTCTTTTGTCGAAATCACATGAAATCCGTTTGTTTCAAGTTTTTCCCGCAGTTTATCTTCGTTATAAATATCGCAATCTTCATACAGGATGACATAAAAATTAACTTTTTTATTCCACTTTTTTTCAAGTTCTTCTTTTGTTAATTTGAAATGTAAAAGTATAAAGTCGGTTGTTTGGTCAGCATATTTTGGGTCTTTATACATTTTTTCCGCATAATTATGGTTTAAAATTTTGGCAATGTATAGGGCATTTATGAAATTTAAGAATTTGTTGTTGTAATTTTTTGATATTAATTTATCATTTTTTTGTTCAAAACGTGGTATTATCCAAAGGTTTGTAACGTCAAAATAATTAAGATAAATCCTTCTTGCATGGTCACTTATCATAACATATATAACCGTATCGCACTCGGGTATTGTTTTATAAAAATCATACATTAATACTTGCCGGTACATAAACGAAAAACTCGCTCCCGGAGTGCTTCTGTTGTAAACCGGACGTTTAAGCAATTCCGATAATTTGTGGGAAAAGGTTTGATTTGCGTTCAAATATTGCCCGAAAGCATAAGAACAGCCGAATATAACAACAGGCATTGAGTCTTTGTAATTTAAGCCGTCAGGTTCTCTTCCTCCGCCTAAATTGCTTGTTCCGTCAAAAAAATTTTCCAAACCGTACATATCGGACGGAAAATTTACCTTGTAAGAATACGGTTCAACTTGCCATACCTCAGGCATTTTTTTGCGATAAATCTCGGCGTGATATTTATATGCGGAATAGTCAATAACGAAAAAAGTTAAAATTATTATAAGAACATTTACGAGTATTATTAAAACCTTGTTCCCTTTTTTATTTTTCATATTAATTCGTCATCTCCGTATATGTCGACAATTTTTAAACGGCAGTATGATTTATCTTTATTTGAACTTGAAATCAATGCCTGTATGTTTATAGACAATAACATTTTAAAGAAACAGTGAAATAATCGCAAGCAATTGTTTATTAAACAATGAAAATCTTTAAATATGTTAAGAAAAGTTTACAAAACGGCGAAAAAATAGAAAATAACGGCTTTTGGAAGTTTCAAAGAATAACTGTATAATTCGCTACATTAAAAAAACAATTAAAAACATAATTTGTAAAATCGGTGCAAAAATAGAACCGTATAAGAAAAAAGGCTTGATTTGAAAAATTTTACATGTACCATAATAATATTGACCTGTTATGTAAAGAAGGAAAAAATGTCAAAAGACGTAATAGAATTTGAAGGAACAATAGTAGAATCATTGCCGAATGCAATGTTTCGGGTCGGTTTGGAAAACGGGCATGAAATATTGGCACATATATCCGGCAAAATAAGAAAGAATTTTATAAAAATCTTACCGGGTGACAAAGTTAAAGTTGAAATGACACCCTATGATTTAACAAGAGGACGTATAACATACAGATTAAAATAAAGGAAAAGTACAATGAAAGTAAGAGCTTCGGTAAAACCGCTTTGCGATAAATGCAAAGTTATTAAAAGAAAAGGAAGAGTAGCTGTAATTTGCGAAAATCCGAAACACAAACAAAGACAGGGCTAATTTTCCGTAGGGTGGAGTCGAGTGAAACGAGCGAACCCGAAGTAACAGGTAACCCGACGGAGTGTCAAAATTACGAAGTAATTTGAAAACGGAGTGAAGGGTTACGGTGGAGGAAAATTAGAAGGTCAGAAAATTTCAAGACAATTTTCCGTAGGGTG
>CAZHCP010000133.1:0-3430 GCA_964531015.1 uncultured Muribaculaceae bacterium | reverse complement strand
TAAATAAAAAATAACAAGAGGATATTATGAGAATAAATCAAATTTCATACACAAATACGTTTTTATTCAATAAAACTAAACAAAAACGCAATAATACATTTTCTTTTGACACATTTAAAAAACAACAAACAAATAATTCAAATTCCAATAGTAAATCGTTAAAATTTTATTTCCCGAGTTTCGGACAAATAATTTTTAAAGATGTTTCTTCAAAATATGAAGACAAAAAAGAACAATTGGAAAAAGAACTTGATATATTTTCAGGTTCTAAGAAAAATGCCCAATTCCTCGGAAGCGGAATTTCCGCAGAAGCGTACATATTAAAAAAAATGCCTGAGGTTGTTGTAAAACAGGCATTTGATAAAAAAGAAACGTTTGAAGACGAACAAAAGAATATGAATCTGATGCCGTCAGGTCTTGACAATACACAAAAATTTGTGGCAAGAGCCTATGACGATGAAGAAAACCGATATTATCTTTTAAGTACAAAAATTGAAGGTAAATGTGCCGACCCGCAAACAATACCTTGGACAAGAACACATTTGAAAAGTTTGTTTGACGGATTATTAAAAATGGACAAATCAGGGGTATATCACGGTGACTTGAACAACGGAAACATGAAATTAACAAATGAAGGGAAGGTAAATTTTCTGGATTTTCAATGGACACACAAAATAAGTGATTCATACGCTTTTGAAGAAAAAGAAGAAAGTATTTTACCCGGTTTTATATATCTTGAAAACGCTCAAATGTTTGAAATGGCCGAGTTACCTTATTATTTAAGGAATATAAACGATACATCGCAAGCAAAACAATTCTTTAAAGAATATTTGCAAGAGAAATCAGACTATCACCAAAATCGTTATGATTATATAAACGCAAATTATTTTAATTACTCTGACGTGGTAAAAGCAAAGAAATTTGAGAAAGCACAAGCGGTTGTGTTTGAAAATCCCTCGGAGGATGTTATAAAAACCGAAGCAAAAAAAATACAATTTTTAAATGCGTTTAGAGAAGCGTACAAAAGAATTGATAAGAATGTAAAAGATAAAAATATTTTAACCGCAGGTTCGTATTATTTACTTGCGATGAATATGGTGCAGGATTTCAGACACGAAGTCCAAAAAAACGGGAAAGCCATTCCTTTGGAAAGAGCGGCTATTGAAAGGGAAGAAAGAACAATTGAAAGCGAACAAAAAGAAATTTCGGAAAGAGAAAATAGTGTTTTGGGGCGGCTTATACACGGAAAAAAAGATGACGAAAGAAAAAAAGAGCTGGAAAACAGAACGGAATATTTAAACAAAAGAAAAGATTATTTAACACATAAAGAAGATTACTTAGATTTATCGGAGGAATACGGCAAATTTTGGTTTGATAAATTAAGCACTTGGGCACCTGATGCGTTTGATTTCCCAATGCGACACATAACGGGATATTTGAAAAGTTGGGAAACACAACGCCATGATTTTAATAATCCGAATGTTAATTTGAATGATTTTGGTAATGTTACAAATGTGCTAAGCTCTATAGGCGTAGAAACTTCATTTGATAATATAAAAAATTTTAATATTGATAAGGAGCAATTCAATCGAAATGAGGAAAAGAATAAGGAACTTTTTAGAAAATTAACAACATCCGTTACTAAATCAAATTTTGCAGAAATAAAAAACAAAATATACGAGATTAAAGACTTACAAAAAGAAATAAATAAAGCGGGCGAAACGGGTGAATGGCTGAACGCACTTAATTTATCAATGCTTATGACGTTAAAATCACGTGATTTATACGTTGCGGCAACAAACAGCAATACAAAAGATTTCGAATATTTGCAAAATATAAAAACATTGGCAAGCGAATTTAAAGAAACATACAAAAATATAGCACAAAACCTGTTTCAACAAATTTATCGGGAAATTAATAATTATGACTGCAAATCCGGCTATGTTTTGGGGTATGGGAACATGGAAAAATTTTCCGAATAAAATTTTTAGACATTTTTAACGATTTTTAAATTAAAAACGGTTTCCTCTTTCGGGAAACCGTTTTCACACAGGCATTGATTAAACAAACAATTATGCTTCTTCACTTTTCTTTTGTTTGTTTATAACATCTTGAAGTTTTGCAATAAGTTCATCGCCTTTGCTTTGCATTTCGCTTACAATGTCATCCGCTTTTGTTTGAATTTCGGACACGGTATCGTGTGCTTTTTCCGAAATTTCTTTTGATTTGTCGGCAATCATTTCACGAGTTTCTTCGCCCGATTGAGGAGCAAGCAAAACTCCTATAAGACCGCCTACAATTCCGCCGATGGCAAAGCCTGCTATAAATTTTCCAATTGACATGTTTTATCTCCTTTTTCTATGAAAGAACTTAAATCCGCTTATTATTCCGTTTATAAATCCGCCTTTGCTTTTTAAATTTGAGTATGCCAAAAAGGAAGCTCCCAGAACGGAAGAAAGTACTTTTTTCGCAAATACGAGTTGTTTTGTCGTCACATCGGACAAATTACTTACGGAACTTAATATATTATTTATCGATTTTAAAGCGGGTTCGCCTTCTTTCTTTACTATATCAGCTATTTCATTTACTTTTGTCACGGTTGTTGTTAATTCTTTCAAGAATTTAACAAAAAATACCGTTATTACAATCAGTATTACTATAATTACCGCTATGAGCGTTGATAATCCGTATAATAAAACGGGTTCCATTTCTCCTCCTAATTAACTTCAAAATCGTTAATTTCTTTTTCTTTTGCTTTTGCAAGTTGTTTGGCTTTTATCGTATCGTTTATTTTGTTGTATTGTTGTTCCAAACGATATTTCATAACATCAATTGATGTTAAAGCCTGTCTTCTTGCTTCCAAAATGCTCGGTGCACATTTGCTTGCAACATCCGTAACTGCGTTTTCGACATTTTTTCGGGTTTCTTCCCCCGATTTCGGTGCATATAGCACAGCCGCAATTACTCCGCCGACTACACCCAACAATAAACCCATTCCAAAACTGATTGAGCTGTCTTCTTTTGACATTTCGTCCTCCATTCACTTTATGTATCAGATTGTAACATTTTTTTTTCTATCTTGCAATTATACACATATTATTAGAGTACCCGTTATTCTTTCTTTTATAACTCCGGAATTTTATTTTTTTTGTTTTTTGTATCTTATTTTTCCTTTATATGCGTGTTATTCTTAGCTTTGTTTGATATTTACAAATTATTAATTCTTGTAAAGATTTTTTGTTTGATGTATATTTCAGATGTTAAATAAACATGAATTAGAGGGGACTCAAAATGGCTGAAAGAAAATTAGTTGGAACAAACGAAATGTTCAAAAAAGCATTGGCAGGCGGTTATGCTATCGGTGCTTACAATGTTAACAACATGGAAATTTTACAGGGTATTGCCGAAGCTGCTGAAGAAACTCAATCAC
>CAZHCP010000132.1:0-3503 GCA_964531015.1 uncultured Muribaculaceae bacterium | reverse complement strand
CAAATATAAAATTAATTATTTTGTTTCTCTTATGTTTAACGCTTTAATTAATTTTCTGTAATCATCAAGATTTCTGTCTTTTAAGTAAGAAAGAAGTCTTTTTCTTTTACCAACCATCATTAATAAACCGCGTCTGCCTTGGAAATCTTTTTGATTGGATTTTAAGTGTTCCGTTAATTCCAAAATCTTTTCCGTCAATAAAGCGATTTGAGTTTCAACACTTCCGGTATCTTTTGCATTTTTACCGTATTTTTCGATGATTTCTGCTTTGTTTTTCAAGTTTATTGTCATTTTGGGTTTCCTTTAACTTTTATTGTGACTTGTCGGTGGGTAAGTCTTTTTAATTTTGATAATATCATGTCAAAAATAAAATGCAATGAGTATTTTAACCGTTATTAATTTTTATTAAATACTTTGAACATTTCTTTTAAAAATTCATAGCCTTTAATAAAAGATTTATAATCAAGTTTTTCGTCGTTCGAGTGCATATTATATATATCGGCTACTCCGATTAAAACAGGCTTAAAGACTTTTCCCGCTTTGTTTTTGCTGTTTGCGTATATATGAGTTTCCGCTCCTGCATGGAATGAAGAAATTTCAACATCCAGATTTATGTTTCTGCCGGCTTCTTTTGCGACATTTATAATTGTTTCGTCATCACTTTTTTCAAAAGCGGGCAGATGTTCTTCCGTTTTCATTTCAATCTTTGCCATTCCGGAATATTTTTTATTATATTTTTCAATTATTTCACTTACTTCCGCAATTAATTCGTTTTCGGATTTTTTATCGGAACTTCTGATTGAATAAACGGCGGTTGCTTTTGTGTTTATAACATTTGTTACGGCTCTTTCCGCAATATATTCGATATAGTTTCCCGTTGTATCGGGATTTTCTTTTAATTCGTTTAATGCCGTATCAACACCGCCGCCTGCAATTACACCTAAATTTATTGACGTTACGACTCCGTAATTATCTTTTTTATATACGCCTTGCGGTATTTCGTTTACAACATCTGCAATAAGTTTTGCCGCATTGACCCTTGTTTTATCGTCAATATCAATTCCCGAATGACCGCCTTTTAAGCCTGTTGCATAAACGGTTAAATTTGTATAATCGGCACCGGAAATTTGTACCTGTCCGAGTCTGTCCGCATCCAAAACCATGACATATTCCGAATTAATTTCTTCTGTTTTAACATTGTGAATACCGCTCATGTTGTGTTCTTCATCACGTGTGAAAATTATTTCGAGTCCGCCGTGAAGCAAATTTTTATCATTATTTATATCAATTGCCAACATCATTGCAGCTGCGACCCCTGCTTTGTCGTCGGCTCCGAGAGTTCTTGTTTTGTCGGTTTCTAAAATATCACCGTTTAATTTTATGTTAACCGGCGAATTATCGCCGACTACGTCCATGTGCGAACTTAATAAAATCGACTTTTTTGTTTTGTCCGTTGCTTCAATTTCAGCCTTAACATTTCCGTATTCGTCACGTTTTGCTTTAATTCCGTTTCCTTCAAATATTTCAATAATCTTTTTTGCAACCTGCTCTTCTTTTAATGACGGTGACGGGATTTGTGCAAGTTCGCAAAACAAATCGATAAGTTTATTTTTTCTTAATTCGTTCATTTTTATTTCTCCTTCTTTACAAATTATAGACTATATTTTCTTAATGGTATATAATAAATAAGTGAAAAACCGGAAGGATTTTATATGGCTAAGGTGTTATTGTCAATTCCCGAGAAATTTTTAAGTCAAATTGATGAAATCGCTAAAAACGAGCAAAGAACAAGAAGCGAGTTAATCAGAGAAGCACTCAGAACCTACATGAGAAAAAGTATTGTTTTTGACGTTAAAAAAGTTAATGCGGAAGCTCAATTATTGGAAGAATTGCTTGACTGATATTTTTCGACATTTATTTTGTGTTTGGTTGTGTTTTAAATAATTTCGGGTTAAAAATCATACTGTACGGGCGGTTTATCCCCTTGGACTTGAAATTTTATATTTATGATATAAAATTTTAGTAGTGCAATTTTATTGCAAAGGTATTGAGGATTCAAATGACCCGAAAGATAATAACAATATTACTTATTGCATTTTCAACTTTGGCATGCTTTCCCGTGCATTCGTTTGCGGAAGCAACTTCAAAAATTACAGTAAAAGAACTTATTGTAAGTTGCTCGAAAGAAATGGGATTAGATCCTGCTTTGGCATTGTGCATTGCACATGCGGAATCCGGCTTTTCCCAAAACAAAGTCAGCAGAGGCGGTGCAATAGGTGTTTTTCAATTAATGCCCAATACCGCTAAACGAATGGGGATTAATCCTTATAAAATGAAAGATAACATTCAGGGCGGTATTAAATATTATAAAATGATGTATAAAATGTTCGGTTCTACGGAATTGGCACTCGCAGCTTATAACGCTGGTCCGGGTAATGTAAAAAAATATAACGGAATACCTCCGTTTAAAGAAACTCAAAAATTTGTTTCTTCAATTATGAAAAATTATAATGCTTTGTTAAAACATCCCGATCCCGTTATTGCTCAAATAGGCACATCGGTTAAGGATATCGCTTATACAAAGCCGAAAAAAGTCGAAATTCAACCGTTGACTGCGGATAATGAAATGATAGTCGAATTTAAATATCCGTACGAACACGAAATTAAAGAATATCTTGCAGAGTTGGCAATATAAGGATAAAAAGGGATATGTTTCAAGAGATAAAAACCCACGAAATTACTACCGACGTTGTGATTTTTACGATTAAGGAAAATAAACTTCAAGTTCTTCTCGTAAAACGTGCAAACGAACCTTTTAAAGGTCGGTGGGCAATCCCCGGGGGATTTATCCGTTTATCCGAAAATCTTGATAATGCGGCATTAAGAATTTTAAAAGAAAAAACCAATGTCGATAACATCTATCTCGAACAGCTTTACACATTCGGCGACCCCCTTCGTTATCCGAGTTCAAGGGTTATTACGTGTGCATATTTCGCTTTGATAAGAAGTGATGATATTAAACTGTCTTTTGACAATTCTCAGGGAATTACGGAAGTTCAATGGCATGAAGTTTATAATTTGCCGACTTTGGCTTTTGACCACAAAGAGATTATAGAATATTCGATTAAAAGAATGAGAGAACGTTTGGAATTTTGTCCGATAGCATTCCAATTGTTGCCGGAAAAATTTACCCTAACGGAATTGCAAAAGTCTTATGAATTAATTTTAGACCAAAAATTGGATAAACGAAATTTTAGAAAAAAAGTTTTGACGGGTTCCGTTTTAAAAGAATTGAACGAATACACAAAATTAGGCTCCAAACGCCCCGCACAATTATATTCGTTTGATAAAATAACTTTAAATTCCAAAAGAGGTCATTTCTTCTCTTAATAACTTAATTTGCCGAATTCTGTTGAACAATTCGCAAAAACTTAATTGTAAATCTTTCTTTAGATTTTTTGTTATTTTGTTATTTTCATTATGATTTGTGTTAAAGTTATATT
>CAZHCP010000131.1:0-3516 GCA_964531015.1 uncultured Muribaculaceae bacterium | reverse complement strand
TTTGTAAATTCCAATTTTTGTGCGGTCATGTCATTCAGTTGTGCCTGAATGTTGTGAATATAGGATGTTAAAGACATCTTTCTTGAAAAAGCTACTAAAAAACCCATAGTTCCTTACCTTATTTGATTTAACCGCTTACCTTTCTTTAAAAAGGCATGTTCGGTGTTTTGTGATAATATCAGCTCAACTTTTTTCAATTTGTACATTTCAAAATTAATTCTGTTCTCAATTGTTTTCAATTTCTTTTTTACCAAAAATAATTCTTTAACGTACGCAATTGATTGTGTTGTCATTGCTTTTATAGGATTTTTCTTTCTTAAAAATATTTTAAGATATCCCAAGAATGATTTTACTTTGCCGATATTTAGTTGTAGGGTTGCCACCGCCGTATTTGCCACAATATGCTCCTGTTTTTGACAAGACTACATGTATAGAAAAACATTTGAATAATTTTTATTGCCTTATTTTTTTTCTTTTTTATGTATCTTGTTTTGATTGTCCGTCTTTTTTCTTTTTTATTTTATTCCGATTTTCTTTTTATAATTGAATTATCGACATTTTATTTTTATTCTTTAATGATTTTTTTATAAAAAAAAATAACTTTACAATTTGTAAAGTTATTTAATATTTTTAATATTTATAAATTAATAAAAATTGATTACATCGTTTACCAAATTTATAATTCTTGTCGTAATTTCTTCGATATAATCCGCACTTGCCAAACCGTTTATTACAATATCGGCTTTTTGCATTGTCGGTCTTACATAAATTTGAGCGGTTGAATTAACATCATTAAACTGATGTTCGGCAGCAGAACCTGTTTTCCCTCTGATTGCGGCACGCTCAAACCAACGTTCTTTTATTTTTTCAAACGGAGTATAAACATATATCTTTATATCAAACAAATCAACAAGATTTTCCGTTAAAACATATAAGCCTTCAGCCAAAATTGCTTTTGTCGGGTTCTTATACGAACGGTTCGGAATACTCTCACACGTAACAAAATCATATTCAGGAGCATTTACTCCGCATTTATGTTTTAAACTTATCAAATGTGCTTTCATTAAATCCAAATTAAGTGCTTCCGGTTTATCAAAACTGAATCCGGTTTTATATAATTCTTCATAACTTCCCGCTTTTTTTAATTCGGCGGAAGTATCTTTATAATAGTCATCACAACATAATGATGTATATGAATCACCGAACAATTGTTTTCTTAATGCTTTTGCAACATAATTTACAAATGTTGTTTTTCCTGAAGCGGATTCGCCCGCAATCCCGATTAAACATTGTTTGTGTTTTTCTTCTACAAGATCTTTTATCATTTTTAACAATAACGTATCATTTATTGATAAAAATAAGGGTTGTTTTTGGTATTTATCTTCTTCCAAAATATCCTTAATACCGTCCAAAATTTTGAAAGTTACTATACTTTTGTCTTTTACCTGTTCTCTGTTCGTTAACTGTTCGTTTCTGATTATGCTGTTCGTTGCCATTCATTTCTCCAATTTCATTTTTACGAAATTACTTATTTAAAGTCCGATTATAAAATAATTTGTTATTTTTTTGCCAAATATTAACATTTCTTACAATTTTTCGTAATATATGTTTGCAAATCATCAACTTTTTCTTCTATAAGCATTCTTATAAAATCAGCTCTTTCGTATATTTGCTGCTCGTTATCAACTGTTGTTTTAAATAAAAATCCTTTTTTTATATTTATTTTTAAACAATCTTTTAAATCCAAAAAATTGTTATATATTGAAATATCTATATATTTTACATCTTCCTCCGATTCGGATAAAACATCGTTTATCAAATTTAACAAATCCTCTGTTTTTTTCTTTTTCATACATTTTAAAAACAATAAAATTTTTGCTTGCAGTTTTTCATATATTTTTAAAATATTTTTCTTTTTCTGTATCAAATCGCCGATGAAATAATTTTTGACGGTTTTATAGCCAAATTCCGCTAATTTCTCTTTTTCTTTTTTATCCAAAGTAAAATCAAAAAGAATTATATCTTTTGTATCAATAACGATATAATCGTATCTGTCGTTATTTCCGTATGAATTATAGACATTTTCCGTTGATAAATACCAAATTGAACTTATTATCGAATTAACATAATCAACGGGGTTTTTAATTTCTCCGTAGTGTTTTGAGCCTTCCAAGCGAAATTCCAATAACCTTGTTTGAGAAGAATTTAAGTTTGAATAAATCTTCCATGCCGGCCAACTTTTTATCAAATCACCGTCAACCAAAATCGAATCACCCAATGTAACGGGTTTCATCAATCCGGGCAAACTTGCCGAAGCTCTGACGGCAAACGCAATTTCTTCTTCCGGTGTTGTTTCTTTTGAGAAAATAAACGGAGTATTTGTGCTTAAATCCAAAGTTAATATATACAGATTTTTTTTCAAATCTTTAAATCTGACACGACGGGATATATCCTTATCGTATTCTTCACCGAAATACTTTGAATTTAATTTTTCTCTCAGCCAATTTAAAAAAATTTCGCCCTTGCTTATTGAAATATCATTATTAAATATATTAAAATTTATATCCCTGAACATATTAAAATTAAAATCCAAGAATAAATTTTTTATTTCGGAATAAGAATAACCGACAGCGGATAACGCTGCGAAAACCGCACCGACGGACGACCCGGCATACGAACATATTTCAACGTCAAGTTCATCCAAGGCACGCATTGCACCGATATAGCACATGCCTCTTATTCCGCCTCCGCCGAATACGCAGTTATACTTTATTTTATTATTGCTCATACTAACCCGATAAATATTTTATTAATAATATAATAGCCCAAAAATTCCGTAAAAGAACTTTTGGGCATTATAATCTTAATATTTGTTTATTATTGGCAGTTTGCCGCTTCTTCTTCGGTTACGCCTTTAATAGTCAGGCTTACTTTTCCTCTGTCGTCGATTTTGATAACTTTTACGGTTACGACATCACCGACATTCAATCTGCCTTCAATCGTGTCAATTCTTTCTTTGCAAACTTGTGAAATGTGTACCATTCCGTCTTTGCCGGGAGCCAATTCCACAAATGCCCCGAATTGAACGATTTTTACGACTTTACCTTTACATACCAAACCTTCAACGGGTTTAAACGTAATTTGGTTAATCATTGCTTTTGCAATATCTGCCCCTTCTTTATCGTTTGACGTAATGGTAACTCTACCGTCATCCTGAATATCAATTTCAGCACCGGATGCTTCAATAATACCTCTGATATTTTTTCCGCCGGGTCCGATAACAGCACCGATATCTTCCGTCGGAATCATCATTGTAAATATTCTCGGAGCAAACGGAGATAAATCTTTTGCAGGTTCGGTAATTACTTCTCTCATTTTCGATAAGATATGTAATCTGCCTTCTTTTGCCTGTGCCAATGCTCTTCTTAACGTATCATTAGCAATTCCTTTTGCTTTCATATCCATTTGTAATGCGGTAATTCCGTCGTCATTACCCGTTACTTTAAAGTCCATATC
>CAZHCP010000130.1:0-3536 GCA_964531015.1 uncultured Muribaculaceae bacterium | reverse complement strand
CGAAAATTAAATTCAAATTGAAAAAAAGACTCTTCTAAATCACTAATTAAAATATCTGCAACAGGAAATATCGAAACCAAAATAGAAATAATACTTAATTCTAACATTTCTTTTTTAGGGATTATTAAATTTGGGGATTTTTCCGAATTTTCCATTATAGCTCACCAATTAATCTTTTATTGTAACCTTTTTGTTTTGATTTCACAATTATCCGAATGATACCCTTGCAATCAAAGGGTTTCAAACCAAATATAGCCGGTTGATTACATTTTGAATTTCTCTCAATCTCAAACACGCCGATTGACCAATATGTATTAAAAGATGACACAACTTTGCATTTGTAGCCGATTGATGTAAAATTATATTGGCAGGTTCGGTTTTGATTTATTTGCCATGGTAAGGATTAGTAACGGATAAGTGATATTATATGAGAAAATTTGAAATAACAAAAAAATTGGAAGAATTAAAATCTCCGAAATTGTTGATTAATGCGACATTGATTATTTTGTTCGTTGTTTTGTTTACGGGCATTTTGGTTTCTAAATACTTCTTCTTTCAAACAATTGTCGGTTCGGACAATAAAAGTAAAGTTATGGTTGTAGCTCCGACCGATATTGAAGTTATTGATACCATAAAAACGGAAATCAGAAAAAAAGAAGTCGCACAAAAGGTTAATTTTATCTACACGACAGGTGATGATATATATATTAAAAATAATTTGAGCGAATTTATACACAATATCAGACAAATTCGTATGAACTATGCGGACAGAGCTGAAAAAGAGAAAAACCTCGAAGTTATTTTGGATATTTCTTCAAATCCTTCAAAAAACTTTATTATTTCTTATTTGCTTGACTCCAACGATGAATTACTTAACGATGTTTTTCACACCGCCGAAAAAACACTTTCCTCCGTTTTGGATGAAGGTATTACGGAAAAAGATATCGAAGAAAATAATTTATCAAAAATAATCAGAAGAAACGTTGATATAACAAACAACGTTACAAACAGTCAGTTAAAAGTAATTACCGCACTTTTGGAACAGGTTATCGTTCCGAACATGATTATTGACGAAGAAGCTACGTTCCTTGCAAGAAAAAATGCAAGAGATATGGTTTCTCCGATTAAAGTTAAATTCAAAAAGGGCGATACGATTGTAAAAGTCGGCGAACCTATCACACAGGTTAAAAAAGAAGCGTTGAGCAAAGCAGGTTACAACATTTTAAAAATCAATTACAAAGGCGTTTTTGGTATTTTATGCCTTGTTTGTATCGGCATATTCTCCGTATACAATTATATGAAATATTTTGAACCCGAGTTTTTGAACAAAAGACACATGTCGATTATTGCCGTTTTGGCAGTGTTTATGGCAGGTTTATCCGTTATTCTTCCGGTTACATGGTCGGTATTTTTATTGCCGTTGCCGTTCTTTGCAATAATTTTATCGGTTTTTCTTAATCCGAGAACTTCTTTCTTTATAACTGTTACTTTGTTAACAATTATTACCTTCTCTCTGCAATTTTCGGCACTTGCAATGTCGGTGTTTATATTATCAATTATTGTGTCTACAATCGGTATGAATACGATTAAATATTCAAGAAGATTTGACCTTATAAAAGTCGGTTTATATACTTCCGTTTCAATGTCGGTAATTATATTATGCGTTTATTTCGATTTGGGATTTTCAAAATTATTTCAAGATATTTTGGCGGGTATTGCAAACGGATTTTTCTCCGCAGTGTTCGCACTCGGCATGATTCCGATTTTGGAAAATACGTTTAAAGTTATTACAATGTTCGGACTTGCCGAACTCGGTGATACAAACCAACCTTTATTGAAAAAATTGCACGAAGTTGCCCCGGGTACTTTTGAACACAGCTTAAAAGTTTCAAACCTCGCAGAATCCGCAGCGGAAGCAATCGGTGCAAACCCGATTTTGGCAAGAGTCGGTGCTTTATATCACGATGTGGGTAAAATCGTTCGTCCTTTATTCTTCGTTGAAAACCAAACATACGGAGGTATTGAAAATCCGCACGAAAAATTAACCCCCCGCTCAAGTAAAATGGTTATTACTTCTCATACAAAAGACGGAATAACTCTGGCAAAAGAATATCACATTCCCGCAGTTATTCAGGATTTTATTATCCAACACCACGGCGATTCGCTTGCAAGTTATTTTTATAATCAGGCGGTTGCACAAGAAGGTGCGGAAAACGTAAAAGAAGAACAATTCCGCTACACAGGACCGAAACCGAATACAAAAGAAACGGCGATTTTGATGATAGCTGATGCCGTAGAATCGGCTTCAAGAACATTAAAAGACCACTCGCAAGAAGAACTTGACGAACTTATAAATAAAATTATTTGCGACAGATTGGAGGATAATCAATTATCCGAAAGCCCGCTGACTCTGAAAGATATTAAGGTTATTGCGGCTACCCTTTCAAGAGTTCTTCGCTCGGTATTCCACAAACGTATTAAATATCAGGAAGTTATTGATGATTTGCGTGAAAAAGAAAGACTGAAACAGGAAAATAATGACTAATCTTAACATTTTTATTGAAAATACTTATTCAAGTTTTGAAATTGATGAAAAATCAATTTATGATAATACGCTTAAAATGGCGGAGTATATATTTAAAAACACTGATATTATAAACAAGTCATGCCTGTTTAATCGTAAATATTCGGAGGTTTCGTTTGATATTGTTTTTGTCGATAACGACGAAATTCATCGAATTAATAAAGAATACAGACAAAAAGATGATCCGACGGATGTTATAACTTTTGCGATATTCGCCGATTCGCCGGAAAACGAAAAATTTATTTTTGATGAAGATGTACAACTTGGCGAAATTATTGTTTCTCTCGACAAAATAAAAACTCAATCGGCAGAAAATAACGTATCTTTTGATGATGAATTATATTTTATTATTTCACACGGTATCCTTCATCTTTTGGGTTTTGACCATTTGACACAATCGGATTTTGATTTTATGGTTAATACTCAAAATTCGGCAAAGGCACTGATTTATGACAAAATATAAGTCAAAAAACGTAATGGCAAGTTTTTCAAATGCAATTCACGGGCTGAAGTTGGCATTTTTTTCACAACGTAATTTTGTTATAGAAGTTTGTGTTGCGGTTTTTGTTTTTTTTGTCGCAATTTTTCTTAAATTTTCTTTTTCTGATATTGCACTTTTAATTCTAATGATTGCCGTTGTTTTGTTTGCGGAACTTGTAAATTCGGTTTTTGAATTTACTTTGGATGCCGTATATAAAAATAAATATTCAAAACAGGTTCAAATGGCAAAAGATATTTCTGCGGGCATGGTTTTGTTGATTTCGATTTTGAGTATTTTGTTCGGCGGATTTTTGTTTTGTCCATATATTTTTGCGTAAAAAAAAGACCGATTAATTCGGTCAACAGTTTACGAGTGAGAGTGGAATATGTATAGTTTTATATTACTTTTATAAATGTGATTTATATATTATCCGGTCGGCTATAATTTGGTATAAAATTCGGATTATAATTT
>CAZHCP010000129.1:0-3648 GCA_964531015.1 uncultured Muribaculaceae bacterium | reverse complement strand
TCAGCACCCAAATCAGCAGTAAAACTTGCTTCGGGAGTAACTGCACTTTCTTCAACGCTCAATTGCTCAACTACAACTTTTTTAACTCTTTCTAAAACGTCACTCATTTTTTCTACCTCATTTTTAACTAATACATAAATTACTTATTTACTTTATTTTATTATACTATTTCCGGAATTTTTTGCAAATATATTAACTATATGACCAAACCGCCGTCAACACCGATAACCTGTCCTGTAATATAAAGTCCTTCATCGGCAAGGAATTTTGCGGTTTTCGCAATGTCTTCCGCTTCGCCCAATCTTTTTAACGGTATGTGTTCCGCCATTTTGGACGGGTCTAAATCTTTTGTCATGTCGGTTTGAATAAATCCGGGAGCAATAGCATTTACTCTGATATTTCTTGAACCCAATTCTTTCGCCAACGACTTAGTAAATCCGATAATACCTGCTTTTGCCGCAGAATAATTTGCCTGACCTGCATTACCCATAACACCGACAATACTTGATATATTTATAATTGCACCGATTTTTTGTTTCATCATGATTTTTACGACAGGATTGCTCATATAATATACACCGTTTAAATTTGTATTTATAACAGCTTCCCAATTATCGGCACTCATTCTTAAAAACAAACCGTCACGAGTAATGCCTGCATTATTTACCAATACATCAATGCGACCAAATTCACTCATTATTTCGTTTACGGCATTTGCACATGCTTCTTTATCGGCGATATCAAATTTATAAGATTTTACTTTTGCTCCGAATGCTTCCGCTTCCGAACATGTATTGTTTGCGGCTTCAACATTTCCGGCAAAGGTAAATGCAACATCATAACCTGCTTTTGCAAATTCCAAAACGCAAGCCTTTCCTATACCTCTTGAACCGCCTGTTATTAAAGCTAATTTTCTTTCTGACATCAGACTGTCTCCTTTTCGTTTTCACATGAAATTTGATTAATCGTTTCATTTAATGAAACATAATCAAATATGTTATATGTATTTAATTCGGGTGATATTTTTTTATTTAATCCTGCCAATACTTTACCCGGACCGATTTCAATAAAATTCAAAATACCCTGATTTTTTATATTTGTTATTGTTTGTGTCCAGCAAACCGATGAATATATTTGTTTCGGCAATTTTAATCTTAATTCTTCACCCGAGGTTACGGCATTTGCGTCAA
This sequence comes from uncultured Muribaculaceae bacterium, assembly GCA_964531015.1. Lineage (GTDB taxonomy): Bacteria > Cyanobacteriota > Vampirovibrionia > Gastranaerophilales > Gastranaerophilaceae > Avigastranaerophilus. The sequence continues at coordinate 2,458 of CAZHCP010000129.1, read as the reverse complement.
CATTTGTATAAACGGGAATTTCCGTATTATTAAATTCAAATTCGTTCACAAAATTAATAAATTTATCACTTGCACTCTTCATTAACGGAGAATGAAATGCACCCGAAACCGCAAGCGGAATAACTCTTTTTGCACCTGCCGATTTAAAAACGTCAATACTTTTTTCGATTTCGTTTTTATCGCCTGTTATAACAACCTGTCCGGGGGAATTAAAATTAGCGACATAAACATTATTCATATCTTTTGTTATGTTTAAAACCGTGTTATCATCCAAGCCCAAAACAGCAGCCATGGAACCGCTTGTTTGTTCTGCAGCTTCATTCATAAGAAAAGCTCTTTTTTGAATTAACTTGAATACGGTTTTTAAATCAACGGCACCTGCCGCATATAATGCGACATATTCGCCCAAACTGTGACCGGCAACCGCAGATACATCAACACCGAAATTTTCTCTTAATGCTTCTAACGCAGCCAACTCAACAGCCAATATGCAAGGCTGTGAATTTATTGTTTTTGTTAAATCTTCGTCATTTCCGTTAAAACACAAATCGGAAACGGAATAACCCAATACTTCATCCGCACAATCAAAAACCTTTTTTGCGGCATAAGAATTTTCATATAAATCTTTTCCCATTCCGGATTTTTGTGCACCCTGTCCCGGGAAAATCAATGCAAACTTTTTCATAAGATATTATCCTTTCTTAGGTTTATAAAATATAAAGGATTAAGCACAATTAATTTTTAACATCGTTAAAGTAAGAAGCAATGCTGTTGTTAACACCCAATTCAACGGCATTATAAGCGACTTTAACCGCATTTTTAATTGCATAAGCACTGGAACGACCGTGACAAATAACGGTAATACCTTTAACACCCAATAATAAAGCACCGCCGAATTCTTCATAATTAATTTTTTTATACATTTTTCTTAAAATCGGCTTTATCAATGCACCTGCAAGTTTTGTGAAAACGTTAGCACAAAATTCCTGTTTTACCATATAGAAGAACATTCTTGCAACACCTTCGATTGTTTTTAACGTAACGTTTCCGACGAAACCGTCACAAACAATTACGTCACAATTACCGAGGAATATTTCTTTACCTTCCGCATTACCGATAAAGTTCAATTTATCTTTATTTTCATCAAATACTTTGTACGTATCTTTTGCAAGTTCGTCGCCTTTTCCCGCTTCTTCGCCGATGTTTAAAAGTGCAACACGAGGATTTTCAATACCCAAAACTTTCTTTGCATAAGTCGAACCCATAAGCCCGAACTGATAGAGCATGCTCGGTGTGCAATCGGTATTTGCACCCGAATCAATTAAAACCAACGGTCCTTTCATCGTCGGTAATACGGTAGCGATTGCAGGTCTTTCAATTCCCTGTATCCTGCCCAAACCGAATAAACTTGCAGCCATTGCGGCTCCCGTCGAACCTGCCGCTACAACAGCATCGGAACTTCCGGTAACTACGGCATTAACGGATAAGACGATTGATGAATTTTTCTTTTTTCTTATAGCCTGTCCGGGAGCTTCTCCCATTTCAATAACTTCCGCAGCCTGAGTTTTTTTGATGTCCAACTTGCTAAAATCGACTTTTAATCTTTGAGGGGGCATAATTCCGCCTGCGGAGCAAACCAAACCCTCCTGTTCTATTCTGTCGAGTTCACGTTCGATATCGTATAATTTACCGACCAATTCAATGGGAATATTATATTCCATTGCAGCCCATACTGCACCTTCAACTATTGCTCTCGGAGCATTATCTCCACCCATTGCATCTATGGCTATTCTGGTCATTGTATTTATATCCCCACATTATCTTTTTCACTAAACAACAATATGTTAACTTTTCGATGGTATAAACCATCGAAAAATAACATAAAAACCGATTAAAAATAAATTTTATTATTCGGCATCTTTCGTATCTGCAACCTTCGCAACTTTTTTGCTTACGGGTTGACCTTTGTACGTTCCGCATTCCGTACATACGGTGTGTGTTAATACGGTTGCACCGCAATTAATACAAATAGTGGTTTCGGGAACCGAACCTTTCCAATTTGCTCTTCTTTTTGCTTGGGCTGCTTTACCCGTTCTTTTCTTTGGTACTGCCATGATTAATTATCCTTTTCTATTTTAATGTTTTTAAATATTTCTAATCTCGGATCGGAAAATTCGCTTTTCAAATATTTTGATAAATTTTCATCTCCATTACAATTTATATCACAAACAAGTTTATTTGGTAAATTTAAAATTACGCATTGATATATTAAATCGCTTAAATCTATAACATCGGAATTGTTTAAATCCTCGATAAAGCCGTCATTCCTGATTTCGAAGTCATTTTCGTCATTTTCGTTGAGTTTACCTTTTGTAAAGAATTCTTCAACAATTATTTTATATTCTTTTGAAAATTCTTTTAAACAAACATCGCAAACATGATTTACCAACGCAATTAT
>CAZHCP010000128.1:0-3706 GCA_964531015.1 uncultured Muribaculaceae bacterium | reverse complement strand
TCACCCCCAACCCCTCTCCCGCCGTAGAGGGGTATTTTTAATTTTTTACGGATAACAAAAATCATTTAGAATTGAAAATTAATTTGATTGATTATTAATAATTAGGTGCAAAAAATTGCACCCTACTAATTTATTTTGTTTTATTTATTTTCAACAAGATTATTTTTTATTTCTCTTCAAAAAGCGTACGTAAAAATCAGCCTCAAAAATTTGATTTTGAGACCATTGTTTTCGAGAGAAAACACTGCGTTAAAAAATTAAATTTTGAGGCGGATTAAAATAACTTTTAATTTAATTTTGAACCAGGAAATTATAAGACATCATTCATTATTGATGTTGCATATTCGCTCGGTGCGTTATTTTGCAGTTCTTTTAAACCGTTAATGGCGGTTTCTCTCGTTTTCAGGGTTCCATAGGGGTGTTTTTGTGTCAGAGTTTTAAAATATTCGAGTGCCGGGCGTCCGCCGTTTGCTATAAATTTGCAAGTTGCAATCGTAAATGTCTTTTTAGGGTCTTTGGGATTTCCTTCTTCATCGAGCAATTCTGTCCATTCGCCATTTTCTTCTACGGATATTTGAGTAACATGATTGATTTTCAGATTTTTTAAGTCTTTTGGAATGCCGTTTTTATCAAGTAATTCAAGGCGTTCATCTTCCGTATTTTTATATATTTGCGTAATTTTATTGTTTTCGTTGCGTAAGATTTCTATATTTTTAATTTTCGGATTTCCGTTTTCGTCAAACAATTTTACCCATTTATCATTGTCTTTTATGTATATTTGATTGTCATCCGTTGTAATTTTTCTGTCGATTTTTACATTAGAGGAATATTCAAAAAAGTCAGGATTTTGTTCTCCCATGTTTTGCTTTTGCAATGAAATTTCAAATATATTTTTTAAATCCTCAATATTTACATTTTTTATTTGATATACATCTTTGTCAACATTCACAACGTCATATACGTTATAGCGGGTAATATTTTTGCCTTTTTCGGGCAGTTTTTCCCGAAAATCCTGAGTAAGCATAATTCCGATATCGGAATTTGTTTCATTTTTTATGGAATTTGCCATAAATGTTCCGAGTTGTGAAGGTGATGAATATTCAAAATTGTATTCGCTCCTTGTTTTGAAAGTAAACATTGATTTCGCAACGATGGTGTTCATATCGCTTGCCTTGTTGAGTATTGTCTGATAGGTTTGATTTATCGGTAAGGGGTTATTTGTGTCCGTGTTTAAAATTACCGAGGAATTATTTTTTAACGGTTCGTAATTGTATTTGTTGTTAAGCAGCCGGAGTAGCGGAAATTCAAAACCGTTTTTTGTATGTTTTACTTCGTAAGCACATTTGCCGTTAGGGGCGGGGTATAACACTCTTGTTTCTCCATTCGTAAAATCTTCGATTGTGTGCGGATGACCTCCCGCCACAAATTTGATGTTTTTCATGTTTAGTTCTTGCCGTGCGTAATCAAGAATTTCTTTTGTATAATCGGGCCAAGTATGCATCATCAGTATTATTTCGTCGGGATTTTCCTTCTCGGTTGCAGGTTTGATTGTTTCCTTCAGAATTTCTTTTGTAGTGTTGATATCATCTTGTTTGTTTATTTTCCTTTGCGTGAAACCCGTAATTAATATTTTTTTTGATTCTCCGTCGACGGTGTCTTGAACCGTTATGTAAGGTTTTATATAGTCTTTTATTTCGTCCGTATCGGAAAGGACATTAAAAATTGTTGCGTTAACAAGGTTTATTCCGTTTGCTTTAAATTTTTTCAAAATATCCGGAACTCCATCAAATGCCTCGTTTTTATTGATAAAGCATTCTTCAAGTTCCGTATTTCCAAGGTTAAATATGCAATTTATTTGCGGATTTCGCTTGTGAAAATTCAAATATATATCGCACATTGGCTGCAGGGTGGAGTATGTATCTCCTGCGAAATCTCCGCCGTCAAGTAAGAATACGGGTTCTTTTTCCTTTTTTGCTTTTTCCTCAATTCGGGTCAAAAGGCCTGCCGTCATCGGCAGTCTGGTGTGTGAATCAGCAACGGTATAAAATGTTCCTTTGAAACTTATGTTTTGATTAATTCGCATAAACAAGCTCCCGAACTGTACATTTTATTAAAAACCGTAAAAAATAAAATTGCGGGAAATTCCCGAAATGCGTTCTGTAGATAAAATGTGCATTTCGTTTTATTAATGATGTATTTTGACATAAAATGTCGATTTTAACAAAATATGCATTAAAAATATGCATATTTTTGTAATTTTTTATTGCATTTTTTCTTAAAAACGATTTTTTGCACTTGAAAATTTCTTTAAATATTATTATAATAATTTTATAATTAATAATGAAAAATAAAGAAGGATTGAATATGTCGAAAAAAAATAATTACACGGCTGATGATATTAAAAAAATAATTAAAGAAGAAAAAGTGGAATTTATCAAGTTGCAATTTTGCGATATAAATGGTCAGATTAAAAATCTTTCTTTGCCTTCTTCTCAAATCGATAAAATTTTAAATAACGAATGTATGCTCGACGGTTCTTCAATTAAGGGATTTAGAAGTATTGAAACTTCCGATATGAACTTCTATCCTGATTTATCAACTTTTGCAATATTGCCGAATAAATCCGTTTCCGTCAGTGCAAGAATGATTTGTGATATACACAATACGGACGGAACTCCTTTTGAAGGTTGTCCCCGTGCTAATTTAAAACGTGTTATTGCAAAAGCAAAAAATCTCGGGTTTGAACTTAATGTCGGCCCTGAAGCCGAGTTCTTCCTTTTTAAACGTAACGAAAAAGGTGAACTTACAATGAATACGCACGATAATGCGAATTATTACGATGCCGCTCCCGATGATATGGGCGAAAGTATCAGAACTCAAATTGTAAGAACAATATCTGATTTGGGATTTGATGTTGAAGCAAGTCACCACGAAAGTGCGAAAGGTCAGCACGAAATTGATTTTAAATATGCCGATGCACTTACGAGTGCCGATAATATTATTACGTTCAGATACATTGTAAAAGCGATAGCAAGGGCAAACGGGCAACATGCAACTTTTATGCCAAAACCCATTCAGGGCATTAACGGTTCCGGCATGCATTGCAATTTATCGTTGTTTAAAAACGGTAAAAACACTTTTTATGACCCGAAAAGGGCTCATCAATTGTCGGAAACCGCATTGTATTCAATAGGCGGATTGCTTGACCATGTTCGCAGTTTTACCGCAATTACAAATCCGACCGTAAACAGTTATAAGCGACTTGTTCCGGGATATGAAGCTCCTGTTTATTTGGCATGGTCTTTGGCAAATCGTTCCGCATTAATAAGAGTTCCCGCTAAAAAAGGTAACGCAACAAGAGTCGAATTGCGTTCGCCCGATCCGTCGTGTAACCCTTATTTGGCTTTCGCCGTAATTTTGGAAGCAATGATTGACGGTGTCCAAAAGAAAACAAAACCGCCGTTGGATATAGATAAAAATATATACAAAATGGATGAGCGGGAACGTAAACGTGCAAAAATCGAAACATTGCCGAGCAGTTTGCATGATGCATTGTTACTGATGAAAAAAAGTGCAATGGTCAAATCCGCACTCGGCGAACATATCTTTAAAGAATTTATGCAATCAAAACTCATTGAGTGGGACGGATACAGAACATCCGTTACACCTTATGAATTAAACTTATATTTGGAAAGATATTAAAACT
>CAZHCP010000127.1:0-3799 GCA_964531015.1 uncultured Muribaculaceae bacterium | reverse complement strand
ATATTTGGTGAGGTGTTATGGAAAATTCGGAAAAATTTAAAAATTATTGTTTACACCATAGCCGAACAGGGCAAAATCATATTTTATAGGGTCAACGGGGTCGAATTTTCGCAAGTTTTTTGTTATTTCCTCAACACTTGCATAATTATTATCGTTTCTTGTCAAAAGTCCTAACTTCCTGCTTATTTTTGCTACATGCGTATCTAACGGAATTAACAACTCCGATGACGGCATAAAATCCCAAATTCCGACATCAACACAACTCTTTCTCACAAACCACCGCATTAACATATTCAATCTTTTTAATGCACTCTTTTTTTCGGGATTGGGTAACAAATGGTAAAAACCTTTCGTAATTTTTTCCTTATCGGCATTTTCATAAAAATAATCGACAATAAACTGAAACATATTCCAAATGTTTCGTTGCCGTGAATACCCGTATTCAAACAAACTTCCGAGCGTTTCGCCTTGTGAATACAATTTGTTTAAAACTTTTATTATTTCAATAAAATCACAATCTTTTGAAAAACGATAATCGCAATTTTTTATATTATTATTTTTAACATCAAAAGAACAAATAAAATCATACGGTTTGTTATTCATTAAATTAAAAATATATAATAACTTTTCTATAAATATTTCTCTTTTTCCGTAGGCAAACATTGAGGCAATAAAACCGGCAATTTCAACATCACGTTTATCGGAAAAACAATGAGTGAATTGAACGGGGTCGGACTTTATAAATTCGGGGGTTTCATACTCCAAAACATATTTATCAAGTTGAGTTTTTAACATTATCGCAATGCCTCAAAAAAATTTTTAATAACACGTGAACAATCTTCTTCCATAATTCCGCCGATAACTTCCGCATCATATCCCATAATTGTCCGCATATCGCACTTTGACCCGAATGCACCGTAGAGTAAATCATAAGCACCGAAATAAACCTTTTTTATTCGAGCCTGCAAAATCGCACTTGCACACATCGGACAAGGTTCAAGCGTAACATACATTTCGCAACCGTCCAAATGCCAATTGCCGAGTTTGCCCGAAGCTCGCTTAATTGCAAGAATTTCGGCATGATATAATACATTTTGTCTTTTTTCACGCCGATTTATCGCCTTTGCAATAATTTCACCGTTTTTTACAATAACGGCTCCAATCGGAACATCTTTGCCCGAACGCCTCGTTAATTTAAGTGCTTTCTGCATAAATTCAGGATTCATTCGCTTTTTTCCTCGTTATATAAAGGGATAATAATGCTTGATGTAAAGGTATTATTCATCGAAGATTTTAAGTGAACACTTCCATGCATTGCTTCGACCAAACCTTTAACGATATACAACCCCAAACCGGTACCACGGGTTGTTCTTGTTGTTTTATCATCAAGTCTGATAAATTTATCAAAAAGTTTGTTTAACATATCCTTTTCAATATAATCCGCCTTGTTTACAACCGAAATAACAGCCTTACTCCCCGAAACCACGGCATTTATCATTATCGGAGTATCGGGATACGCATATTTATTCGCATTTCCAAGCAGATTTATTATAACCTGTTCCAATCTGTCCTTATCCGCATATACGTCCGGAAAATCATTCGGCACATTGTTTTCAATTGTACCGCTTTGCAAATTGCTGACCGAATATATCGAATTTTCAACACTGTTTAAGACATTAACCCGTTCAAAATTAATATTCAGTTTTGCACCTTCAATATCCGGAACAACAAGCAAATCTTCTATCATTCTGGACAGTCTTTCCGACTGTTGTTTTATTATCAACAAGGATTTATGTTTCATTTCTTCACTGATTTGAATATCTTTTCTTAACAAACGGGAAGTATATCCCCGAATGCTTGTTAAAGGTGTCCTTAATTCATGGCTGACCGTATCTATCAGGTTAGAGCGAAAAGAATCCAACTTCTTCAACTCAAGATTTTTTTGCTTTAAAGTCTTATAAGAGTGATTAATTTCGCATAACATGGAATTAAATTCCTTTGTTAAGAAAACGATTTCACGAGGAGTAAAAATATTTTTCAACGGAATAATCTGCCTTTTGTAATTTCCCTTTGAAGCAGCCATAATTCCCTTAAACAACTGCCTTATGTTTATATATAAATAATAGCTGTAAAAAGCAATTAACAACAAGGCGAAAGCAGCCGCAACAAAAAAAGAAAAGAATATTTTTAATCGTGCTTTATTAATGGTGGATTCGGTTAATTCTTTTGTTGTGTTAACAATAACAACCAAACCGATATCATCCATTTTTAAATATACCTTCGGTTGATTTTTAATTTCCTCAAATCCGGTAACAATGTTATTTACAAGGTTAACAGGTAATAATTTTATACTTTTTTTGAAATCCTGTTCATCATAATTATGAGCAAAAATTAAATTTCCTTTTTTATCAACAAGATAAATTCGTCTGTTTTTCTCTTCTTCAATATTTTTAAAAATTCGCTCTTTTATAATTGCCGTATTTACTTCCGCTTTCAAATACTTATCATCATGAATTTTTGATATTATCCACAATCTTTCAGAGGAAGAATCATGTATGAGTTTTTTATTAAGGTCAAAATCAGGGGTTTCGGAGGGTCTTATAATTTCAAAATCCTTGAAGATTTCGGAATTAATGGACAAATCATCCAAATAAAGCAGTTGTTTTTCCTCCGTCGGAATATGTTTCAAAGAAACAATGATTTCGCCCAAACGTTGCTCATCCGAATTAATTACCGAGGAAACATTATTTTCGATAATTTTTGCAATAATTTCTGCCGAATATCCCAGCTCCTTTCTTAAAGAATGCTGGCTTACGTTATTGATAATAACGCCCGAAATAACGGAAGGTACTAAAACTCCGATAAGCGTAATTATAATAATTTGTTCTACTATTTTTAATCGTTTTGGTTTAAATTTCATTAAAAAGACCTAATCATTATCCGAAGAACCGAAAGGTGTAATTTTATAACCGACATTTGTTACGGTATGCAAATATTCGGGATTTCTGGAATTTACTTCGATTTTTTGTCTTAAACCGCCGACATGCACTCTTAACATACGCACATCGTCATCCGAACCGTACCCCCAAACTTCGTCCAACAGCACCGCAAGCGAAACGGCATTATTAAAATGTTGAATAAGGCAGTATAAAATTTCAAATTCGGTCGGAGTTAATTTGATTTTTTTATTTTTAACGCTCGTTTCAAGCGAATCGGGGAACAATTCAATATCTCCGATTTTTAAAATTTCCTGCGAGGACATTTGTGCCTTAACCGAGGGAGTACGTCTGACCAAAGCTCTGACCCGTAATAAAACCTCCTGAATATCAAACGGTTTAACTATATAGTCATCGGCACCGGAGTCAAAACCTTGTGTTTTATCGTTTATTGTACCTTTTGCCGTAAGCATTAAAATCGGAATATCGGGTTTTGACCTTCTTATATTTTTACAAACATCAAAACCGTTCATTTTCGGCATCATAACATCCAGCAATATTAAATCGTAAGAATACGTAAGTGCCTTCTGTAATGCTTCTTCGCCGTCTTTCGCCGTGTCCGTTTCATATCCGCTTTGAGATAAATCAAACTCCAAAAGTTCTCTTATTTCATTGTCATCATCTGCAATTAAAAGTCGTTTCGCCACTTATTTAACCCTCTTTCATACAATATATTATGACATATTTTAAGCGTATATAATCAAAAAAAAATTTGATTTTTATATTTCTTTATAAATGAATGATAAATGAACGATTAAAATTAATTTATTTGAAAATTTCACTTTTTATATTTTTATCAAAAA
>CAZHCP010000126.1:0-3873 GCA_964531015.1 uncultured Muribaculaceae bacterium | reverse complement strand
TACAATACCGAACTTTAAAAAAAATCATGGTTGATATACAATATTAAAGCGAGCCGGCAACAAAACAGCCGGGAAACAAAATACCAATAACAAAAGCCAAAAAGAAAACGAGGAAAAAAGTGGGTTTAACGTTTCAGGAATTAATATTAAATTTATCAAAATTCTGGTCTGATTACGGGTGTATAATTCAACAACCGTACGATATTGAAAAAGGTGCAAGCACAATGAATCCGGCAACATTTTTGCGTTCGCTCGGACCCGAACCTTGGAATACGGCAATGGTTGAACCGTGCAGAAGACCGACAGACGCAAGATACGGCGAAAATCCGAACAGACTCGGACATTATTTTCAATATCAGGTTATTTTAAAACCTTCTCCAAAAAATTCACAAGAATTATATTTAAAAAGTTTGGAAGCAATGGGAATTGATTTATCAAAACACGATGTAAGGTTTGTTGAAGATAACTGGGAATCTCCCACGCTCGGTGCTGCGGGAGTAGGCTGGGAAGTTTGGCTTGACGGCATGGAAATAACACAATTTACTTATTTCCAACAAGTCGGCGGACTCGAAATTAAACCCGTTGCCCTTGAAATAACATACGGACTCGAAAGAATTGCAATGTACTTGCAAAATGTTGATTCGGTCTATGACGTTATGTGGAACAAAAATTTGAAATACGGCGAAATATATTTACAAAACGAAATCGAACAATCAAAATATAATTTTGAATATTCGGGTGCTGACAGATTATTCAAAATGTTTGATTTGTTTCAGGAAGAAGTTGAGTCCTGCGTAAACGCAAAAATCGTACTTCCTGCTTATGATTACGTTTTAAAATGTTCTCACACGTTCAATTTATTGGACGCAAGAGGCGTAATAAGCAGAGATGAGAGAATAAATTACATAAACAGAGTAAGAAAAATGGCAGCAACGGTTGCAAAATTATACGTGGAACAAAGAGAAGCTCTCGGTTACCCGTTATTAAAGAAATAACCGACAATAAACAGAAAAGGAACTCAAAAGAATGAGAAGTATCCCAAAAGAATTAATTAAAAATTTTATTTCAACCCTGACAAAAAGAAAAAATCCGGATGAATTTTTGGAACAATCGGAAAAAGGCGGATTAAAAAAGACTCTTAACGCATTTGACTTAATCATTTTAGGAATAAGTGCGATAATCGGTGCCGGAATATTCGTTATGATAGGTTCAGCCGTAATAGGAACAACCGAAAGAGTCGGAGCAGGTCCTGCATTGGTTATATCAATCGGTCTTGTTGCAATAGCATGTATATTCCCCGCTTTATGTTATGCCGAATTTGCTTCAATGATACCGGTATCGGGCAGTGCATATATATATACTTATGCCACAATGGGCGAGTTTGCTGCTTGGATGATGGGTTGGGTCTTAATGCTTGAATATGCAATCGGAACAATTGCCGTAGCTTCAAGTTGGACGGGATATTTAATAAAACTGTTTGAAGGTTTCCCGTTCTTGCCTGAAGTTATGAAAAATCCGCCTGTTTGGTTGGTTAACGATTATCAAACAGCCGTGGCAACTTCTCCCGATACCGTAATTCCACATTTTTTGGGCATTCCGATTTGCTTTAATTTACCCGCAATGTTTATCATTTGTACAATTGCATTAATTCTTCTGAAAGGCATTCAGGAATCCGCAAACTTTGCAAAACTGATGGTATATGTAAAAGTTGCGGTAATCGGTTTGTTTATTTTGGTCGGAGCTTTTTATGTAAGACCGGAAAACTGGACACCATTTGCACCGTTCGGTATTAAAGGTATTTTAATGGGTGCGTTTGCGATTTTTTACGCTTACATCGGATTTGACGCAATTTCAACGGCTGCGGAAGAAACAAAAGACCCTCAAAAGAATTTGCCGATAGGTTTAATCGGTTCGTTACTAATCTGCTCGGGAATTTACGCATTGGTTACGATTGTATTAACGGGTATGATGCCAATGGGTCAAATAGATTTAAAAGCACCGATTGCCCACGCAATGAGTTTTATAGGACAAGATTGGTACGCAGGAGTTATTTCTATCGGTGCGTTGGCAGGTTTAACTTCGGTACTTCTTGTTTTGCAATACGGTACAACAAGAATTTTATTTGCAATGTCACGTGACGGATTATTACCGCCCGCAATGAAAAAGTTACACCCGAAATTCCAAACACCTTGGACAATTACAATATTATCAACAATATTAATATTAACGGGCTCTTTGTTTATTAATATGCAGGTTGCAGCCGAACTCGCCATTTTCGGAACATTTACGTCATTTGTAATCGTATGTATAGGAATTTTAATTTTAAGAAAAACCGAACCTGACAGAGAAAGACCGTTTAAAGTTCCTTGTTGCCCATGGTTTCCGATTATCGGAATAGTATTTTGTTCGGGCTTAATGTTCGTAGCTTTGAGAGAAGTAAAAACCTCAGCATTTTTATTCCCGTTGTGGTTGGTTATAGGGGTAATTATTTATTTTCTCTACGGCTTCGGCAGTAACGGCAGACAAGCAAAAATCCAAACAAAACGCTTGGAAGAAGAAAAAGAAGAAACAAAGAAAATTTAGTTTATATTTACAATAAAAAAGAAAAACATTTAAACCAACCTTAAAATTTGATTTTGAGGTTGGTTTTTCTAATAAACTTATTTTGCCCAAAAGACATGCAAATCTGAATGACAGTATTTGCAAGAGATTTAAAATATAATATAAGAATAAAATTATTATTTCCAAAAAATCCAAGGCGGAGGCAACGGCTCAGGCTCTTCAACAGGTTTTGAAAATCCGCCGGTTTTGATTTCCTTTGATTCATTCATTACCGCATTTGCAACTTCATCAGGAAAAACACCGTTTTTCGAAAAATGTACATAATATTGGTCACTCGGAAAAGCCGAATTTTCACAAACTTTATTTGGCGGTTTTTGACCGTTAACATCAATGTATAAAGAAGGATATCCGTCTGCCGTGTAAGAATGCGGAAAACAAAAAATTGTTCCGTCTTGTGTGATAAATGAATTTTCAGCGGTTGGTATACATCCGCCTAAATATTGATTTATTTCATAGTCGGCATTGAATGTGTTATCATCGATTTCAATTAAATTCATCCTTTTTTTAAATATAAAATTAATATAATCGGCTTCGGAAGAATAATCATCAATTGTTAAACCTTCCAAAGCATAATGAAGAGTCAGAGCCTGATTAAGACCGGAAACGGCTTTTTTTAATTTACTTCTGTATTCATGAGCATTTGTATTGTTAATTAAGGAAGGAACTGTCATTGCAGCTACAACGCCAATAATCATAAGGGTTATAAGGACTTCGCTAAGCGTGAATGCTTGTAATCTGTCGGGGGGGGTAAATCGATATCCGCTATTCCTACTCTTCATTGCACTTCCGCCTTTCTGTTTATTTTGTAATCATATTTTGTATTATATCATTTTTCACTTTGTTTAACGTACATTAAACAAGCTACAATATTCATGTTCCACGTATTGAACAATTTATAACACGCATAACCGAAATTTTTAAACTTTTTTAATATTTTTTATTAATTTTTTATTTATTTTAATTGCAGTTAGTTGAGACACTCGCAAAATTGAAAATATTACACGCAGCCGTAGGGTGCAATTTTTTGCACCGATGATTTATTAAAACAAAGAATTTTACAAAGTCCTCTCAGGCGGAAAAGGATTTAGGTGAGGGTTTATTTAATGTAAAAAAAGCGAAATTTTGTCATGTTCCTTCTCCGACGGGAGAGGATTTAGGTGAGGGTTGACTGAAAAATAAAAACTTTTGAGCTTTGTAAATAAGCAAATAAATTAAAAATATCAGCCACAGAGTTACGAACGGACAACATCA
>CAZHCP010000125.1:0-4021 GCA_964531015.1 uncultured Muribaculaceae bacterium | reverse complement strand
TACTACACCCGTAATAATGTTACATATCTTTATAAAAACAATTTCTTAATATTACAAAATTAAATAATAATGATTTTGAAGGTGCAACAAAAGAATTTGATAAATGGATTTACGACAACGGGGTAAAATCAAACGGATTAAAAACAGAAGAGAAGAAGAAAAAAATTTATTTATGACTCCTGATGAAAAAAGTTTTTTCATATATTACTTCTATCATAATCATTGTTTCATTTTAAATATATAAACAAAGAAACTTTCCGGCAAAGAGAATGTCAGCGTGCGGTTTTAGACGGCGACTTAATTTCCCAAAATAAAATGCGACATTAAAGCCGCATAAGTCAAGAAAGGAATGGTTAGACTATTAATTTATTTGTATTATTACATAATTTTGATTACTATGCAAAATTATGAATATTCCTTAATAAAACTTAACGGAATTTTGAATTTACTCCTTCCGACATGGTGTTTTTTGCTTGGAAACCTTTAATTTTATATAAAAATTTGTTTCGGATTTTTTATGTGATAAATGGTGTCGGCAAAGTTATTAAAAAAAGAAAAAATATGACTTTTAAAATAAATTTTTTTGAGTTAAATTATTATTGTACATTTTTATGTATATTTTTTATTTTAATTTAGTGAGATGACAGGAAATAATTATGCTAACAACAACATCTATGAAAACGCACGGTTGCGGAGAAGTAACAAAAAATGATATCGGTAAAGAAATTACAATTGCAGGCTGGGTATCTGCCGTCAGAGATTTAGGCGGAATTATCTTCGTTGAAGTAAGAGATAAATCAGGTCTTTTTCAATTGGTTTCCGACCCTCAAAAAAATCCTGAGGTATATGACGTATTCCAAAAATTGAGAGATGAATTTGTTATTAAGGCTACGGGTGTTGTTTCCGTTCGTCCGGAAGAAACTTATAACGACAAACTTCCTACGGGCACAATTGAAGTTTATCCTTCCTCTCTTGAAATTTTGTCAAAAGCGGAAGTATTACCTTTCCCCTTAAACGATGACAGCGTTAACGAAGATATCAGGCTTAAATATCGTTATTTGGATATCCGCAGAGAACGTGTCATGAATTGTTTGAAATTAAGACACGATATCGTTAAAACAATGCGTAATTATTTTGATAAACATAATTTTACGGAAGTTGAAACGCCGATTTTAATCAAAACGACGCCCGAAGGTGCAAGAGATTACCTTGTTCCCAGCAGAGTTCAACCCGGTAAGTTTTATGCACTTCCGCAATCACCGCAAATTTTCAAACAATTATTAATGGTCGGCGGTGTCGAAAGATATTATCAAATCGCAAGATGTTTCAGGGATGAAGATTTAAGAGCCGACAGACAACCCGAATTTACTCAGGTTGATATTGAAATGTCTTTTGTTGAACAACAGGATATTATGAATCTTGTTGAAGGACTTTTAAAAGATGTATTCAGACTCGTCGGTTACGAAACCCCCGATAAACTCCCCGTTATCACTTATAAAGAAGCAATGGATAAATACGGAAGCGACAGACCCGATTTGCGTTTCGGTTTGGAATTGTTTGATATCGGCGATATCATTTTGCAATCAAATTTTGAAATAATTAAAAATACGTTAAATAACGGCGGTATTGTCAGAGCAATTAAAATCCCCGGAATTGCAAATTATTCCAGAAAAGAAATGGATGATTTGACTAAACTTGCAATTTCGTTTGGTGCAAAAGCTCTTGCTAACATTATGTATCTTGAAGACGGTACGGCTAAATCTCCCGTTCTTAAATTCTTAACGGAAGAACAGGCTGAAATGATTAAACAAAGAGCGAATGCAAAAGCAGGTGACGTTATTTTCTTTGTTGCCGATAAACCTCGTGTTACTTATGATGTTATGGGCAGATTCAGATTGTATTTCGGCGAAAAATTGGGTCTTATTGATAAAGATGCTCATTCTTTGTTGTGGGTTGTTGATTTCCCGATGTTTGAATATTCCGAAGAAGATGACAGATACGTCAGTGTTCACCATCCGTTTACAATGCCGAACTTGGATGATATCGATAAAATGGAAACAGACCCCGCAAATTGTCGTTCGATTGCCTATGATATTGTTTACAACGGTAACGAATTGGGTGGCGGCAGCGTAAGAATACACTCTGCGGAAATTCAACAAAGAGTATTTAAAGCCCTCGGTTTATCCGATGAAGAAACAAAAGAAAAATTCGGTTTCATGATTAATGCTTTCAAATACGGTACTCCTCCGCATGCCGGTTTGGCTCTCGGTTTGGACAGAGTTGTTGCATTACTTGCAAAAACAAATTCAATCAGAGATGTTATTGCATTCCCTAAAAACTCGGCAGCAAAATGCTTAATGACGGAAGCTCCCGCTACCGCTTCCGAAGAACAGTTGCGTGAATTACATTTAAGACTTACTACGAAAGTTAATTAGTTTATTTTAAATGGATGAAAATTTAGTTAAAATTTGGAACGAAGTTCTTGCAATATTAAAAGATGAAATAGTGGCAATAACCTTTGAAACATGGATATTGCCACTGGTTCCTCATTCTTTTGAGGATAACTGCTTTTGTACGTTAACGGGACAAAGCCTTGCCGTTCAATTACTTCAAAAACATCAAAAAGATATTTCTTCCGCACTCTCGAAAGTTTGCGGAAAGGATGTCTATTTTAAAGTTATCTATGATGAGAATGTGCATAAACAGATTGAAAAAGAAAAACAAAAATCCAAAAAAGAAGAACAAAAAGAATATATTAAAAATTTGGAAAATCGTCTTACTTCATCAAAGTATGACGGATTAAAACAAATGACTTCCGATTGCAAATTGAACCTGAAATATAAATTTGATAATTTTGTTGTCGGTGCAAACAATAAATTTGCTTATGCGGTTTCAATGGCGGTTGCGAAAGACCCCGGGAAACAATATAATCCTTTGTTTATATACGGCGGTTCCGGCTTGGGGAAAACACATTTGTTGCAGGCTATCGGGCATGATATTTTGTTTCATAAGCCGAAATTGAAAGTTAAGTATATTAAGGCGGAAGAGTTTATTAACGATTTAATTAATTCAATTGCCAAGGGTATGGATAAATCCGGTGATAAGAACAAAAAAATGAATGAATTTCGGAACAAATACCGCAATGTTGATGTTTTGTTGGTGGATGACATTCAATTGATAGAGGGCAAGCCCCGTACGGAAGAAGAAATGTTTAACACTTTTGAAAGTTTGCACAATTCGGGAAAGCAAATTGTTTTCACTTCCGACCGTTCACCGGATAAATTTGAAAATACTCCCGACCGTTTGAAAACACGTTTTCAAATGGGATTGCTTGCGGATATTCAGGTTCCTGATATTGAAACAAGAATGGCGATTTTAACCAAACTTGCGGGGGATAATAATATTTCAATTCCTATTCAGGTCATTGAATTTTTAGCGGGAGTTTTTAATAAAAACGTCAGAGAATTGGAAGGTGCTTTTAATACAATCAGTGCTTATTCGACAATTCATGATATCCCTATTACTCTTGATATGGTTAAGCAGGCACTTAATTATTCCGAAAAACGCAGTGTTGTTACTATTGACGGAATTATAGATACCGTTGCGACATTTTATAACGTTACGTCAGAGGATATAAAGAGTACAAACAGAGCCGCAAAAACGGCAAATGCAAGACAAATTGCAATATATCTTGCCAAAGAGTTGACAACCGAGAGTTTTCCCTATATTGGAGAATGTTTTAACCGTAAGCATTCAACCATTATGTATTCGCATGAAAAAGTACGCATGGAAATGCTTTCCGACCGTCGTTTATCGAAAGATGTTAACGACCTTATTTCAAAAATTAATTCATAGTTTGTCATATCGGCAGGGTGAATGTTATGTTTGTTCCACGATTATTTTCACAGACTTTTGCGTTTATTTCTCCGTTATGAGCTTCAATTATTCGTTTACAGTTGTACAACTCCAAACCGAAACCTATTTTTCTGAATTTATTTGAACAGGTTATATATTCTTCAAA
>CAZHCP010000124.1:0-4137 GCA_964531015.1 uncultured Muribaculaceae bacterium | reverse complement strand
CAAAGAAAAATGCGGAAGCAAAAAAAGCAGAAGTAAAATCAAACGTTGAAAAAGCAAAAAAAGAAAGCCAAGCTAAACAGGCTGAAAACAAGAAAAAAGTTGAAGCTAAAAAAACGGAAGTAAAAAACAACGTTGAAAAAGCTAAAAAAGAAAGCAAAGCAAAACAGGCTGAAAACAAGAAAAAGGTTGAAGCTAAAAAAACGGAAGTAAAATCAAACGTTGAAAAAGCTAAAAAAGAAAGCAAAGCAAAACAGGCTGAAAACAAGAAAAAGGTTGAAGCTAAAAAAACGGAAGTAAAATCAAACGTTGAAAAAGCAAAAAAAGAAAGCCAAGCTAAACAGGCTGAAAACAAGAAAAAAGTTGAAGCTAAAAAAACGGAAGTAAAAAACAACGTTGAAAAAGCTAAAAAAGAAAGCCAAGCAAAACAAGCTGAAAACAAGAAAAAAGTTGAAGCTAAAAAAACGGAAGTAAAAAACAACGTTGAAAAAGCTAAAAAAGAAAACCAAGCAAAACAAGAACAAAGAAAATCAGCAATTAAAGATTTGAAAAATTCTTTCAAAAACTAAAAAATAAAACGGAAGTGTTACAACTTCCGTTTTTTATTGACAATTTTCGTTTAAGCATATTAAAGTATTAATATGTACGGAGGTAAACATGAAAAAAGTATTATTTGTATTATTAGCTGTATCATTAGCCGTTAATTTTGCAACACTGTCTGTTCGCAGTGAAATAAAAGAACCGATTGTAAAAGTGGAAATTCCGGCGGATACGGAGTCAACATATAAAGAAAAACCGTCCAAAACGGATGAATTTGTGGAAGCAACAAAAGAAGTAAAAGATAAAACGGTAGAAGCAACAAAAGATTTAACCGATAAAACAAAAAAAGGTACAAAAAAAGCCGTTGAGGCAACCAAAAAAGGAACTAAAAAAGCAGTTGACGCAACAAAAGAATTTGCTGATAAAACCGTTGATAACACAAAAGAATTTTTTGAAGGTATAAATCCGAATAAACCCGTTACTTTGGAAAATTTGACCAAAGAAGCTCAAATTAATAAATTAAAAACGGAAAGAAATCAGTTGAAATCCGCTTATAATTCAAGAATAAAAGATGTAAAAGCAAAAATTAAATTGACGGAAAATTCGGCAACCTTATCCGATGTTCAAAAACAAAACAGAATTTATACGCTAAATAAAGAAAAGAAACAATTAGAAGCAGCAAGAGATAATTATGTTGCAAAATATAATGCGAAAATAAAAGAAGTAAAAGCAGCGGAATAGATTTTTAAACAAAAACAGAAATCCCTTTTGAAAGTACAAGAAACGTACGGATAAAGGGATTTTTATTATTACTCAAAACTTCAATTTAAAAATCCGACATTTATTCTTCATAGAAATTAAGATTATACAAAATAAAACCCTGTTCGTAGGCTTTTGCAACCGCTTTCGCAAATTTTTTGGAAGTCGCCCAATAAGAAGTATGAGCACCGATAAAGGTTTTTCGACTTTTTACATCGGATTTACTGTATATAAACCCTTTGTTCGGCGTGATTTCAATATTTAACCTGTCTTTTAAATCGAAATAAGATAAATTTTTGCTTGTCGGATAACCGAGAGGGTCTTCCGCATAGTTAACGGTTAACCAAAATATATTATTTTCCAATAAATATTTATACAAAAGTTTGTTGTAATAAGTAAAAGGATAATTCGGATTTGAAATATCCGAATAGAAAAGAACAAGCGGACTTGCGAAATTAACAATTCCTTTTAGTGAATTATCCGGTGTGCAATATTTACAAGTATAATCATTTAATTTTTTGAAATTTTTATTTGTATCCGGGGCATAAACATTAAGAACCAACTGACCGTCGGCAGACGATATTGCAAGATTTGACTTTATCAAAGCGTCAATACAAGTGTTTTTTTGTTTGTGTGTTTTTAACAGTTGTTTAAAATCCTGAGGCAGATTTCCTCTTGAAAAAAAATCTTCCGCATTAATGTAAGGGAATTTGTTAAACATATATTCATAAGTAACAAAAGCCCCTGCACTATAACCGAACAATACAACCTGCTTATTGTTTTGATAATTTTCCATAACCTGCGAATGTAAATTTTGAAGAACGGGGTGCATATTTCTGTAATGAGAAACCCAAATTGCATCGTGAAGACAGTGTGCCAATAAACTTCTTACGGTTTGAGCCAGTTTCGGGCTGAAAAGTTTTGTTATACTCAATTCCGAATTAATTGAGTTTATTTCGTTACTGCTCATATCGCCCCAAAAGAATATTTCCGGTTCTTTTGCTATTTTTGACCGTCCGTTGTCAAGAAAATGCTTTACCGTAAAGGGCGATTTGTAAAAAGCGTTGTACATGTTCTTATGTGTTTTGTCAATTCCCTCAAAAAACCAGTTCTTCATTTTATCGTCATTATTGTTTGAGCCGTTAATGTATATAAATTGAATTTCTTGTGCATTTGAAATTGTTGCGGAAGAAACAAACATAAATATTGCGAATATTAAAATAATAATTTTTTTCATAAGAATATTTTACAATAACTTAAAAAAATTTTATATATAAGTTTTTTAAATCAATTTTATAGTATGATTATAAATAACAAAAAAGGGGGAAACGTATGTATATATTGTTCGGCGTTTTAGGAATTATTGTAATGTTATTAATTGCATTTTTAATGTCTAATAACAAAAAAGCCATAAATTATAAAACAGTCGGTGTCGGGTTATTTTTGCAGTTCTTTTTGGCTGTATTTATATTGAAATTTGAACCGGGAAAAATAATTTTCGGCACAATCGGTGCTTTTATTGAAAAAATATTGGAATTTGCAAATAAAGGGTCTGATTTTGTATTCGGGCCGCTTTCAAACAGCCCCGAAATAATGCAAGAATTATTCGGTGATAAATCATTTATGTTCGCAATAAAATTAATTCCTGCACTTATTTTTATGATGATATTGGTAAATATTTTATATTATTACGGAATAATGCAAAAAGTTGTTTCATTTTTGGGTAAAATCGTAAACAAACTGATGGATGTATCCGGAGCGGAAGCATTGTCAAACGTTGCAAGTTCATTTGTAGGTCAGGTAGTCGCACAAATAATGATAAAACCGTATTTGCCGAATTTAACACGTTCGGAAGTATTGGCATCAATGACGGGAAGTATGGCTTGTCTGTCAGGCGGACTTATTGCCGTTTATGCAGGTTTGGGAATACCGCCGCAATATATGCTTGCTGCTTGTATAATGGCGGCTCCGGGAGCATTGGTTGTTTCAAAAATTATATATCCGGAAACAATGCAACCTCAAACAATGAAAGATTTTAAAATCAGAAAACGCAGAACGGATGTTAATGTTCTTGATTCCATTTCAAAAGGTGCTTCAGACGGTATGAAAGTCGGTTTAAACGTAATAGCAATGCTGATTGCATTAATTGCCTTGATAGCACTGCTTGATTTCTTTTTAGGCAAAATCGGTTCGCTTTTGCACACATATTTGCATGTAAATCTTTCATTTATAGGATTGGATATTGAAAATTTATCAATAAAAATGTTGTTCGGAAAAATATTTTCAATATTTGCTTTTCTTATGGGAATACCGATGAATGAAGTCACAACGGTAGGTTCATTGCTCGGAACAAAATTTGTTTTAAATGAAGCACTTGCATTTACCGATTTGATGTCCGTAAAAGAGTTGTTATCGGAAAAAAGTTTTATAATCGCAACATTTGCATTATCGGGATTTGCTAACTTTTCATCCGTTGCAATTCAAATATCGGGTATCGGAGAAATTGCACCAAATCAAAGAAAAAATCTTGCCAGAATGGGGATAAGAGCATTAATCGGAGGTACTTTAACTTCTTATATATCGGCATGCATGGCAGCAATATTATTGTAAAAGATATAAAGAATAAACTGAACGACCGCTTTTTAAAACGGTCGTTTTTTTGTTAATATAAGTTAAAAAATAACTGTTATTATTTATCGAACATTTGTTTAATACCGTCGACGCTGCTTAAAATGCCAGTAGCTTCATAAGGCATGTAAACAACTTTGTTATTTTCTCCCGAGGTGATTTGTGCCAAAGTTTCCAAATATTTCATTGCAATTAAATATTGGTCGGGTTTTC
>CAZHCP010000123.1:0-4155 GCA_964531015.1 uncultured Muribaculaceae bacterium | reverse complement strand
AAAAAAGAACTAAAGTTTTTAACCAAACGAGTCGATAACAAAATTGTTAAGGGCGAAAGCCCTAATAACCTCCCTCCTCCCCAAAAGTCTGGTAGCCGCCCGTGTTGGTGGCTTTTTTTTATGTGCGGGAACATTTTATATTCTTTTTCGTTCTGTACTAAGGAAAGGGTATTAACATTTTTGCGAAAATACCAAAAAATTATATTACGGGAAATTGTTTTTTTCTTTGCGGTATAATAAAAGAAAAAAATAAAGGTTAAAGATTATGTGGGATTATTCTGAAAAAGTAACGGATTATTACAGAAATCCGAGGAATGCGGGTAGTATTGAAGACGCCGATGCAATCGGAGAGGCAGGTTCGCTTTCTTGCGGAGATATGTTGAAGTTGTATTTAAAGGTAGATAAAAACGGAATTATAACCGATGCAAAATTTCAAACCTTCGGTTGCGGAAGTGCGGTCGCAAGTTCAAGCATTTTAACGGAAATGGTTATCGGTTTGCATATTGACGAAGCAAGAAAAATAACAAATAAGCAAATTGTTGAAAAATTGGGCGGTCTGCCTCCCGAAAAAATGCACTGTTCCGTAATGGGGCATGAAGCATTGGCGGCGGCAATCGCAAATTATTACAACGAAGAAATTACAATTCCGACCGGTGAAGATGAAATGATTTGCCATTGTTTCGATATTACAAGGTCGCATTTGGAAAAAGAAATAAAAGAAAATAATTTGAAAACATTGCAGGATGTTATCAACTATACAAAAGCCGGCGGCGGTTGCGGAAGATGTCAGGCGAAAATTAAAGAAGTTTTGGACAGCGTTAACAAACAAAATGTTAAAGAAGAAAAATTAACAAAAACTCAATTAATTATAAAAATTAATAACGTAATCGAAAAATATATTTCTCCCGAATTGAGAAAAGACGGCGGAGATATTGAATTGATTGATGTTGACGAAAACAAAATTAAGGTTAAATTAACCGGTCATTGTCAGGCTTGTAAAAGGTCGCAACTTACGTTGACGCATTTTGTCGAAGCAACGTTAAGACAATATATAAACGAAAATATAGAGATTGTTCAGGTGTAAAAATGACAAATTCAAAATTGATTTATTTGGATAATAACGCAACTACAAAAGTTGATGAAGACGTTATAAATGAAATGATGCCGTATTTTTCGCAATATTACGGCAATCCGTCAAGTATATACGAGTTCGGAGGCAGAAATGCAAAAGCAGTAAAAGAAGCCCGTGAAATGACGGCAGACTTCTTCGGTGCAAAAAATTCTAAAGAAATTTTTTATACCGCCTCGGGCAGTGAGTCTGCCAATATGGCAATTAGAGGTGTATTGTCGGAAGATAAATCAAAAAATCATATTATTACAACGAAAGTCGAACATCCGTGCGTGTTGAATTTGTGTAAACAACTTGAAAAAGAAGGATATAACGTTACTTATGTCGGCGTAAATTCGGTCGGAGAAATAAATAAAGAAGAATTGTATTCCGCCGTAAACGAAAAAACTGCATTAGTAGCGTGTATGTACGCAAATAACGAAACGGGTGCAATATTTCCGGTTGAAGAAATAGCACAGGAAGTTAAATCAAGAAACCCGAAAACAAAAGTTTATGTTGATGCCGTTCAGGCGGCAGGCAAAATCAAGCTTGATGTTGCCAATACCGAAATTGACATGATGGGGGTATCCGGACATAAATTCCACGCTCCGAAAGGTATAGGAGCTTTATACGTAAAATCCTCGACACTCATAACTCCGTTAATAATCGGCGGACATCAGGAACGAGGCAAAAGAGCCGGAACGGAAAATGTTGCATTTATCGTCGGTATGGCAAAAGCGGCACAATCGGCAAAAGATAATCTTCAATATGAACTTACGAGGGTAAAACAATTAAGGGATAAACTTGAACACGGTTTACTTTCAAACATATATAACGCAAGGTTAAATTCCGCAGCATTGAACAGAGTTCCGAACACAACAAACATCGGTTTTGAATATGTTGAAGGTGAGTTAATATTGTTGAATATGGCGGATAAAGGAATATGTGCAAGCTCGGGAAGTGCTTGTACCTCGGGAAGTTTAGAACCGAGCCATGTTTTAAAATCAATGGGAGTACCGTTCACGGCATTACACGGAAGTATTCGTTTCAGTTTGAGTCGTTATACAACGGAAGAAGAAATTGATTATACGATTAAGGTTATGCCCGAAATAATAGAACGATTGGCAAAAATTTCACCTTTCCAAAAAGAATTGAAAAAAATAAAAGAAATGAAAGGTTTAATTTAATAATATAAATACCCGATAAGATTAAGGTCGATACTTCCGTACATAAGCCTTATTCTGCCATCGTCAAGAATTATTGCATTACAAAATTGAATTGTATCCTGTTCCAAATCTTGCAATGTTTGCATAGCCGGAACGGATACGATTTTTTTTGTGCCTTGTGAAAGTTCAAGCATATATTCATCTTTTGAAACTTTTTTACACGCAAGTTTATAATACCCCGGCGGAATGATTGTGCCATCCTCACTTTGTGCCTGCATCGGAACCATAACCGTAAGGGTTTGACTCAGGTCATTTTCGGGGTCTTGCGAATTTGTAAAACTTTTTAAATGTTCAAAATCGGAAGCCTGCGAAAGCGGTTTTACTTCTTTTTGCATTTTCCTTTGCTTTTTTGATAACGCACGTTCTTTTAATTGCTTTATTGTATTTTCAAATTCTCTGTTTGTAATTTGTTTTTGATTATCAAATCCTTCGCTAAAAATTTTTGATTCTTCGTCAAACTCACCCGTATAGATGCTTTCGGCGAATACGGAAACAGAAGACAATATTAATAATAAAATAACTAAAATAATCCTCATAATAACAGTTTACTTTTTTTTTATATAAAGTAAAGAAAAATATGTTATTTTTTTGCACAATATGTTATTATAAATAATAAGGGTAGATAGAAAGGTAAACGTGATGGCATATAAAAATACGATATTGTTTATTATTGCAATAGTATTATTTGTATATGGTGCATTTATTTCAATTATTCCTGCAATAAAAACAGCAACATTTAATATTGATGAGTTTGAAAAGAAAATATATGATACTACAAATTTGAATGTTTCAATTGACGGATTGACTTATAAAATGTCACCTACCCTTAAAACAACAATGAAAATAAGAGGAATTAACGTATCTTATATAGATGACCAGCCTTTATTTAAGGCAAACAGTATAGAAATTACCGCAACACCCGCAATATTATTTGATACGGTATTTGATATTAAATATATGTATGTTAAAAATGCCGTTTTCAGAGATCAAATTTTACCCGAAGGTATAAATAAATTGGAATTTTTACCCGGTGCATTAAATACAAAAGTGTTCGGTAAAAATTCGGTTACTCTTATCCCCGGACCTATACGTGTAAGAAACTATAAAATAGAACACATTACACCAAAACGCTATGAAGCACGCAGTATAAGAGATTATGAATATACGGCGAATGAAGTCAGAGAATTTTTAAATCAACATGTATTTTCAACAATAAAAATAAAATAATGTTTTAAATGAATAAGAATAATTTATTTGGAGCAACGATGAAAAAGATATTAATATTATGTTTTGTACTTTTTGGATTTTCAATGAGTGTATTTGCATATCAAATAGACAGTCCGAAAGTCGATAAATTTGAACCGAGCAGCAGAGTTAAAATAAAACCGTCCGCACTTGCACAAAAAATGGAAAATTCCGTTCAACGTTCACGTGTGTCAAAAAACGGTTCCGGTTCAAGACAATCGGTCTCAAACAGAAATAACACGAAGAATAAGAGCACATCAGGCACATCCGGCGGCTATGTTGATTATACAAAATACAGCGGAGCCAGCAGCAGTGCCTGGAATTAAAAAATAGGAGAAAATGAAAAATGAAAAGAACATTATTAACAATTGCATTAGCAGGTGTATTTGCCGTGTCTTTTTTTGCAACGGCAGAAGCAGCAACGGTTAAAGCTACGAAACCTTCCGTAACCGTTAACACAACGCAGGAACAAACAGCAGTATCAAAAAAAGTGAAAGAAATACAAACAAAAAACGAAACAGCAAAGAAAAATGCGGAAGCAAAAAAAGCAGAAGTAAAATCAAACGTTGAAAAAGC
>CAZHCP010000122.1:0-4205 GCA_964531015.1 uncultured Muribaculaceae bacterium | reverse complement strand
TCCTTATGTAACATACCCCATTTACCAAGTCTGATATTTGCTTCTTCAGGTAGAAGCATTAGATTGGGAATATTGTAATATCCAATCTTGCGATAAGTAATTCGATTTTTGTTTGACATAAAAAAGACCTCCTGTTATTTGGTACCTTTATTCTACCGTATAACAGGAGGTTTGTCGAATGTGTGGATAGATAATTATAACAAGATTGTTTATTATTTGTAGGTTGTACTGTTTTTGATTTTGGTTGAATACTGTTGAAAAAAGATGTATAATAGAATTAAATTATAGTGGGAGATATTTATTATGTCAAAACTTACAGATATAAAAAAACGAATAGATGAGTTAGACGGCGGTGCTTTTCAGAATCTTTGTGATACATACCTATGTTATAAAGGATATGGAAACGGATATTCTTTAGGGATGGCTACAGGTACGAATAAAACGGCTAAAGGAAACCCGGATACATATTTTTTAACCGCAGACAGCAAGTATATATTTGTTATGTATACTACACAAAAGACGGACTTTTTTAATAAAGCTATTGAAGATATAGATAAATGTTTTGACAGTAGTAAAACAGGTGTTAAAAGTAGCGATGTTGCAGAAATAATTTATTGCCACACATATGGTAGACTAACAGCGGGCGAAGATAAAAAACTGCGTGATTATTGTTCTGGAAAAGGGGCTATTCTTAACATTATTGGTCTTGATGTTTTGGGTAATGAGATTTTTATGCATTATCCAATTATTGCTAAAGATCAATTAGGTGTCTCGGTTGGAACAGGACAAATTAACACTATTGAAGCGTTTATACAAGTGCATGATAACAATAAAATGTCTGCGCCATTAAACACTGAGTTTATGTTCAGAGAAAAAGAAATTGAAATAGCTAGTGAAATGTTAGAAATAAGCAATATCCTTCTTGTCTATGGACCGTCAGGTGTTGGAAAAACAAGGTTCTCAGTTGAATTGTGCGAAAAATTAGAGAATGAACAAGGATACAAAACAATATGTATTAGGAGTAATGGATTAGAAATTTATGAAGACCTCCTTTCAGCCATCGAACCTAATGAGAAATATGTAGTTTTTGTTGATGATGCTAATGAATTGGCCGGATTGCAATTTGTATTAGAATATCTTCAAAATAAAGATGGTAAGAAAATTTCTAAGATAATTATTACAGTTAGAGACTATGCACAGAGAGAAGTTCTTAATAAGGTTTTGGATTACGAAAAGCCTGAAAAAATAAAAATAGGCACTTTGAAAGATGAAGATATCCGAAAATTAGTAGATGTTTGTTACGGCATAAAAAACAATATTTACTCAGATAGAATAGTTGAGATTGCGGAGGGCAACGCGCGAATCGCTATGCTTGCCGGAAAACTGATTAAAGATACCGGCAGATTAGAATCTATAATGGATGCATCTGAATTATATGCTAATTATTATGGAAAACAATTAGAAGAAATTTTATCTAGTAGCAAAACGGAAATATATTCAGCGGGGATAATTGCTTTTCTCCAATCAATACGTTTAGATGCTTTGGATAAATTATCAGGGGTTTTTTCTGCAATTTCATTAACTGCAGATGATTTTATATCTGATATCAAACATTTATACTCATTAGAAATAGTTGATTTATGCAACGATAAAGCTACAAAAATTTCAGACCAAACATTTAGTAACTTTTTAATAAAATATGTTTTTGTTGATAATAAATTGATACCATTAGATTTAATGCTTAACGTGTGCTTTAGTTTTAATAAAATTAGAACTATTTCGGCATGTAATATCTTGTTAAACGTATTTTCTGATTCCAATGTACATAGTTATCTTGAAGAGCAAATTAATAAATTATGGGATGAAATAAAAAATGACAACGATATATTCCCTGAATTTTTTAAAGCTTTCCATATGATTAGACCAACTGAAACATTGCTATTATTACAAGAAAGAGTTAAAAATGAATCTCCTATAGATTTTGATGCAGCAACAATTGATTTTAAAATCAATAATGATGGAGCACAAATCTCCGATGAAATCATTGAACTTTTATGTGGTTTCAACAATTGCGAACAGTTGCCTGAGGCTATTGAATTGTTGTTGGAATATTACACAAAACGTCCTGATTTATTTAATGAAGTTTATACTGCTTTTATACGAGAATTTGGTATTGATAAAGATTCTGAAAGATTTAAATATGTTTCTGTTTCAAAAGCAGTAGAATACTTATGTGGTTATATAAAAACTAATAATAATGATAACTCGTTGGCGTTGTTTGTACGGGTTGCTATATATTATTTGAATTTTGTTGTATCTAAAGCCGAAGGTGGCAGACGCAATACATTTACATTTTATACTATACCGGTTAATGCAACTACGGAAGTGATGAAGTATAGAAAAATGCTTTTAAATGAATTGAAAAGTATTTATGAAAAGGGTTTTTACAAAAAGGAAATCGAATTTGCGTTAAAAAACTATTGTACGGGAAATTCTGAT
Source organism: uncultured Muribaculaceae bacterium (assembly GCA_964531015.1). Taxonomy (GTDB): domain Bacteria; phylum Cyanobacteriota; class Vampirovibrionia; order Gastranaerophilales; family Gastranaerophilaceae; genus Avigastranaerophilus. The sequence continues at coordinate 1,706 of CAZHCP010000122.1, read as the reverse complement.
TATATTGATTATAAAATCGTAAAAGAGGAATATTGTGATGTCATGTCCATTGTTGCTCAATTACAGACGGATAATTTGTCTCATTGCTTAATTGTTAAGCATTTAAAAAAGATTTTTCAAAAAGCGGAAATTAGCTTTGACAATGGAGTTGTCGATAAATTTATCAACTCTCCCAAAAGTATAATTTATTCTGTTATAAATGGAGATAGAAAAGACTATTTATCAATGACTCCAGAGGAAGAACATGCTCATCGAAGTGCCATTACAGAAAATTTGATTAAGGATTATTCTATACAGGATTATAAGTTTTTGTTCAAAATTGCCCAGGAAGTAGATAGGGAAATTGAAAACAATTCTTATAGTTTTTCTTCTGGCTTGAACTATGTTTTTGATATCGTTTCTTCAAATGGTTTTCTGTATGCAGAAATAGTTGAATTGTATTTATGTTATGACACACCTTGTAGTGTTTATCCTGCAAATATCTTAAGTAAGTTGTTTGATTTTATGACAGCTGATGAGGTGAAAATATTAATTAAAAAATATGATTTCAATCAAAAAAACACTTGGTTGTGGCACTTTTATATTGAAATGCCTGAAAATCAAATATCAGAAAAACATACAGGTGAACTTATATCGTTTTTTGCCAATCCTCCTACACAATTAACATCAGCAGGTTATCGTCCTTTAGATGATATAAAAAAGTTTACAAGTGTAGATGACAGTATTTTTGAAAAGGCTAGTCGAACAATACTTGCCAATTATGACAAGTCTCCTTTCGTATTTAATTTATATTTTAACCTTCTTTTTAATCCTCACCATATTTCCCCGAAAAATTTGATTTCTTTGTACTCATTTGATATAAAATTGTTAGCTGCCATATATCTTAAAGGCGTATTATATTCGGATCATTTCGACTATAATGGCGAATTCTTGGTTGAGATTCTTAAGGTTTATCCGGAACTTGTTGATGAATACTTAATTCAAGTTACTCAACCTGCTAAATACAGGTACATAAAATATGAACATTATATGGAGCGCTTAAGAAGTATTTGGAAAGAAAATGATTATATAAATAAGATTGACTATATCGTTAGCAAACTTTATACGTTACTCAAAGACAGTTGTTGGGATTTTGAACACTGTGTAAAGCACCTATTTGTGTTGCGGCAAAATGATGAAGATGATGTTGTTGCCAAGCAAAACGAGTGGATTAACAAATGTATTGAGAATAAATATGCTGATTCTGATTTTATGTATTCACTATTTTGTGTTTTATCAGAACTGCCAACAGATAGGCGGAGAATGGCACTTTTAAAATTTCTTTCATTGAATTCTAATTATGATGATTTTGAAGGAATACCTTTAGAACCTTCTTCCTGGGGTAGTTCAGGCAGTATGATTCCGTATATGCAAAATCGAATTACTTATTTATCATCTCTTATTCCTTATTTGTCTGGTATGAAATATTTAAAACATAAACAAAGAGTTGAAAAATATATAGATGTATGGAAAGAACGCATTAAGCAAGAAGAAGTCCGAGAGTTACTTGAAGATTGGTTTTGACAGACAATACAAGTTAATTCTTTGATAAAATGTATTTTACATAATTTACATTATTAATAATTGCGTTCGAAAATTTATTAAAGGCTCCGTTCAAAAATGACGGAGCCTTTGTATGTGTTCATATATAAACAAAAAATCCGAAC
>CAZHCP010000121.1:0-4297 GCA_964531015.1 uncultured Muribaculaceae bacterium | reverse complement strand
CATTACAAAGTTCTACACATTCATCACAAATATATACATCCGGACCCGCAATCAGTTTTTTTACCTGTTCTTGGGTCTTTCCGCAAAATGAACATTTTAGTCGGTTGTCATCTGTTGTTGACATTTATTATATCTCCTGAGTAGGTTTATTTTGTGTATTTACGGTTACGACTTTATCAATCATACCGTATTCCAAAGCTTCTTCCGGTGTCATGATGTAATCTCTGTCCGTATCTTTTTCGATTTTCTTGATTGATTGACCCGTGTTTTTTGCAAGGATTTCATTCAAGGATTTTTTAATTCTGATTATTTCCGCAGCTTGGATTTCAATATCCGTTGCCTGACCTTGTGCACCGCCCAAAGGTTGGTGAATTAATACTCTTGAATGAGGAAGTGCCAATCTTTTGCCTTTTGCACCGGAGGATAACAGGAATGCACCCATTGATGCCGCCTGACCCAAGCAAATTGTTGATACGTCTGCTCTTATGTGTTGCATTGTATCATATATTGCGAACCCTGCCGTAACGCTTCCGCCCGGTGAGTTGATGTATAACATGATGTCTTTTTCCGGATTTTCGCTGTCCAATAACAACAATTGTGCAACGATCAGGTTTGCAACCATGTCATCTATCGGAGTTCCCAAGAATATTATTCTTTCTCTCAACAATCTTGAGAAAATGTCAAAAGACCTTTCTCCTCTACTGGATTGTTCTATTACTACGGGTACAAAACTCATATTTTTTCCCTTTCTGCCTGATTTATTTATTTGTGTATGTTACTTTTGCATTTTCGGTCAACAATTTTGTTACTTTTTCGGTTATTATTTGTTGATTAATGGAGTGTAAAAGATTTACGTTCTTTTGGATTTCTCCTATGATATTTTCATCGGTTGTGCGGTAAATGCTTGCCAATTCGCCGATTTTTTCACGTATATCTTCCTGTTTTACGCTCATTTCTTCCGTTAATGCGATTTTACCTACGATTAAGGAAGTTTTTATTCTTTTAACGGCTTCTTCTTTTAATTGTTCATAAATCTTTTGATGTCCTTCCGTTTCCAATAATTTATCGAAATTTCCGCCTTGCATGTTAATTCTTTGTTTAAAGTCACCCATTAAAGCCTGAATTTCTCTGTTAATCATTGATTCTTGAATATCGATGTTTATTTCGGATAATAATTTATCAAAGATTTTGTTTGCAATTCTTTTTTCGTTTTCTGCTTTTGCATTGTTATCCAAATATTTTTGTATATCTTCTTTTAATAAATCCAAAGTTACGAACATTGGATTTACTCTTTTTGCCAAATCGTCGTTAATTTCGGGTAATACTTTTTCTTTTATTGCATTAATTTTTATGTTAAATTCTGCATCTTTGCCTTTTAATTTTTCATCGTGATATTCTTCGGGGAATTTAACGTTAATTTTAAATTCTTCGCCGATGTTTTTGTCAACCAATTGTTCCGCAAAACCGGGGATAAAGTTTGAGTGAGCCAAATCAAGAACATAATTTTTAGCTGCTCCGCCTTTAATTTCTTCTCCGTCGACATATCCGTCGAAATCAATGTTAACCAAATCGGTTGCGGTTGTTTTTCTGTCCGTTACGTCGTTTAATACGGCATATCTTTCAGCCAATACTTTTAATTCTTTATCGATTGCATCTTCGGCATTTTTAAATTCTTCCGTTTCGATTTCCATTCCTTTGTATTCGCACAAATTAACTTCGGGTTTTAATTCCAATTGTGCCGTAATTTTTAATGTGCTGTCTTCCGCAAATTCGTATGATTCTACGCTTGGGGCAGTTACCAAATCAAATTTATTTTCTTCTATCGTTGATTCCAATATTGTAGGTAAAACGCTGTCCAAAACTTCTTTTTGAATTGCAGCTATACCGACATATTTTTCCAATATGTTTTTCGGAGCTTTTCCTTGTCTGAAACCGGGAACGTTTACTCTTTGAGCCAATCTTTTACATGCTTTTTCATATTCGAATTTTGATACCGAAGATTCTACTTCAATGTTTAATTTTACCAAATTGTTTTCTTGTTTTTCGATTGTTACTGTCATTTTATTCACCTTTTCTTTTTGATTTACAACATGCCCTAAATTAATTATTTTCTGTCATATACAGTTTAGATTATAACATAAATATATTTCTTTCAAATAAATTCGCTAATTTCGGTAATTTGGATGACTTTTTCTTTTCTTTTTAATTTAATTTCGATATGTTATAATATTTTCGTACGTAATATCAGAGGTGAATATGAGGAAATTTGCGTTTTTATTGTCGGTATTTTGCTTTATGAATGTTTTACCTTCTTTTTCTTTGTCCGTCGGCGGCATGGATCCGGGGGCGGTTAATTCTCAATATATGAAAGATATAAGGTTGCATGAAGTTAAAATGAATGCAAAAAAGAAAAATTCCGCAATCGTTCAACCTAAAACAGCGGTTGATAAGCAGGAAATTCCCGAGGTTGTTCCGGATTTAAAATCTTTGGTTTTTGTTAATAATAAGCACTTTTCTTCTTCACAATTATACTCTCTTGTAAGTGATAAGATTGATAAGCCCTTATCTGCGGAAAATATTTCTTCTATCAGACGTACGATTATGACTTTTTATCAAAATAACGGTTTTTACAGTGCCGTTCCCGTCATCGTTTCGCAGGATAATACAAAAGGCGAACTTGTTATTGATATCAATGAAGGTTCGAGAAATTCAATTATTTTCGAATAATTCTTTTTTTTCTCTTTGTTGAACGGGCAACTTTATTAATGCTTTTTTGCAATCTTTTTGCTTCCCGTAAACGCTAAACTGTTAATGAACGGTTTATGTGCGGGAAGTTTGGTTGGTATGTTTAAAGTTTTTTTGAATGTTCTTTTGTTCGTGTTTATCTTTACATTTTTGCGAGTATCTTCTCTTTCTTTTGAAATTGAAAATACTGCGGATAATCCGAGGCTTGTAAATATTACAAAACAACAGTTAAAAGATTTGGCAAATGTCGAAAAACGTCTTTACGGCAATTCTTTTGCTTTTGATAATACCGTGGACAGGCTCGAACGCCTTGAACTGGATATTTATGAATCAATCCAAAGGGGTACTCCGACTCAAAGATTAAATAATTTAAAACTTGAAAGTTCACGTATTGCATTAAGCGGTACGGCAATGACCCCGATGATGCAATATACTTTTAATTCCAAATATATTAATCCTTCAAGCGAAATAAGAACATACAGGGATGATGTCGGAATTATTGACGGATTAATAAGGCTCTGGTGGCCGGATTTTTACTCCACGCTTTCCGAATATCGTAAGTTTAAAGAAGCGGAATTTTATTAAAAATTCCGCTTATCCTTTATTAAAATAAATATTCAAATTCCAAATGACCGATTTTTACCAAATCGCCTTCTTTTACGCCTGCTTCTTTTAATGCGTCAAAAACACCCATTGCTTTGAGTATGTTTTGAAATCTGTATAATTGTTCGGTATTTCTTCCGTCGGTTACGTTTGCCAAACGGAAAATTTTGCCGCCTTCAAGCACAAATGTATGTTTATCAATTTTATATACACTGTATGAACTGTCGTCGTTGTCTTTCGCCCCGTCATCTTCTTCAACTTCGACTTCAATAATCGGTTTTGGTATTTCTTCTACTTTTTGGGCTACAAAATACATAAATTCTTTTAAATTTTCTCTTGTCGCAGCCGAAATTAAAAATACGTCTTTACTTAATTTCTTAAATTCTTTTTCGTATTTTTCTCTTGTTTCCGAGTCGACAGAATCGATTTTATTCAACGCTATAACCTGATAAACCCGAGAAAGTGCGGTTGAATGTTTTTTTAATTCTTCATTTATTATTTTGTAGTTTTCCGGCGGATTTTCTTTTGTTAAATCAACCAAATGGATTAAAAATCTGCACCTTTCAACGTGTCTTAGAAATTCGTGTCCGAGCCCGATACCTTCCGCCGCTCCTTCAATCAGCCCCGGAATATCGGCAATTACATATCCGTCACCGTTCGGTTTCCTTACTACGCCCAAGTTAGGAACAAGCGTGGTAAAAGGATAATCGGCAATTTTCGGTTTCGCCGAACTTACGGCACTTATTAATGTTGATTTGCCCGCATTCGGCATTCCCAACAAGCCGACATCCGCTATAAGTTTCAGTTCGAGTTCCAATGTTCTTTCAATTCCGTTTTCCCCCGGTTCGCAATATTGCGGAGCTCTTTTTTGCGATGTTGCAAAACATGCGTTTCCTCTTCCGCCTCTTCCGCCTTGTGCCGCCAATATCGTTTTTCCGGCAACGTCAAG
>CAZHCP010000120.1:0-4406 GCA_964531015.1 uncultured Muribaculaceae bacterium | reverse complement strand
TTGCAATTAAAGGCGGTTCGGTTAAAACCTCAATTATCGGCAATATTGTTACGGCGTGGATTTTAACAATTCCATGTTGTATAATGTTGTCAGCGTTAATTTATAACATTTTGAAATTATTACCGCATTAAAAGATTGGAGATTTATTATGGCTTTAAAAGCAATCGAATACAAAACAACCGGTACATGCTGTGCGATTATGAATGTTTTACTGGATGATGATATTATCCGTGATGTCGAATTTATCGGCGGTTGCATGGGAAATTTAAGAGGAATAAGACAACTTGTTATCGGCATGAAAATTGACGATGTTATTTCAAAATTGAACGGTATAAAATGCGGTTCGAAATCAACAAGTTGTCCCGACCAATTATCCCAATGTCTGTTGCAATATAAAAACGATTTGAAAATAAAATCTTAATTTAAAATTTTTATTGTATAATAAAGAAAAAAGGGAAAATGCAGTGTCGTTAGAATTGGATAATAAGCAGGGATTAATTGCGGGTGACGGTCAATTGCCGGTTCAGTTGGCAAAGAATGCAAAGGAAAACGGATTTGAGGTTGTTTGTATTTCTTTATCGGCAGATAACAAAGACGAGTTAAAAAAATATTGTTCATGTGTATATGATTGTGCACCGGGTGAATTATTAAAAATTAAAGAAATTTTATTAAACGAACAAATAAAACAATTGACTTTTATAGGCAAGGTTTCAAAAAGTTTGGTTGTTAAACGCCCGAGGTTTGATTCTCTTGCGTTTGAATTTCTAAAACGTGCTTCAAGATTGAACGATGATGCAATTATGCTTGTTTTGGTCGAGGAATTGGCTAAAATCGGTATTACGGTTCTTGACCAAACAATTTTTATCAAAAATTTAATGATTCCGAGAGGTGTTTTGGGAAAAGTTCAACCTACCGCAGAAATGCTGAATGATGTTGAGTACGGTTTCAAAATTGCAAAAGAAATGGGCAAACTTGATATCGGACAATCCGTTGTTATTAAAGACAGAATGATTATGGCTATCGAGGCAATTGAAGGTACGGATAAATGTATTGTCAGAGGTTGTAAATTGGGCAAAAAAGATGCCGTTATTGTTAAAGTTTCAAAACCTCATCAGGATAAACGTTTTGATATACCCGCTTTCGGTTTGAGAACATTAAAAACAATGAAAAAATACAAGGCAAAATTAATTGCGGTTGAAGCAAATGAAACAATTTTGGTCGATGCGAAAAAAACCATTGAATTTGCCGATAAAAATAATATTGTAGTAATGGCGGTATGAAAAAATTATTTATTATAACAGGTGAATATTCGGGCGATAAGCATGCCGCTGATGTCGTAAAAGAATTAAAAATTATTAACCCCGATATCGAAATTGAAGCAGTCGGCGGAGAAAACCTTAAAAGAGAAGGCATTAAACTTTTTTGCGACCATTCGCAAATGTCAGCTATGGGTTTTAATACAAAAATCATTTTAACGCATATAACATTAGGTAAAAAAATTGCGAATTATCTGAAAAACGAATATAAGCCCGACATGGTTTTATTGATTGATTACGGCGGTTTTAACCTTAATTTGTCAAAAGTTCTTTCAAAATACGGTTTGAAAGTATATTATTACATACCTCCGCAAATCTGGGCTTCAAGAAAATGGCGTTTAAACACGGTTAAAAAGTGCATAAATAAAGTTTTAACAATTTTTCCCTTTGAAAAAGAAATGTATGAAAAAATCGGAGTTGATGTTGAATTTGTCGGACATCCTCTACTTTCTCAATTACCTGAAAAAGCAGATAAAACAGCATTCATTAAAGAATTTTGTTTTGATACCGACAAAAAATTAATTTCAATATTCCCCGGGTCAAGAGTTTTTGAAATAAAAAATTTATTAAAATTATTTTTAGATAGTGCAAGGTTAATAAAAAAGAAAAATAACAATGTTCAATTTGCGATTGCACAAGCACCGAACATAAAAGATAATTTAATCAATGAAGTTTTATGCGAATATTCGGATTTAGACATAAAAGTATTGAAAAATAAGAATTACGAACTTTTATCGGTTTCGGACGCATTGATTTTGGCTTCAGGTACGGTTGCGTTAGAAGCGGCGTTATATGATACTCCGATGGTTATCAGTTACAGAGGACCTTGGTTCCTTTATTTGATATACAGGCTTGTAAGGTGCATAAAAAGAGTATCTTTGCCAAACATAATTTTGAATAAAGATACCGTTCCCGAGTTTATTCAATCAAAAGCAAAACCCGGTTTGATTGCGGATTATATTTTAAAACTTATTGAAGATGAATTATTAAGAAAATCAATGACGGATGATTTAAAAAACATAAAAAATATTCTGAGAACCTCAGGTGCCACACACAAAGTTGCGGAAACGATTTCAGCCGATATATAATTTAATTCTTTTTTTATTTTTCTTATTGTGTTACTATATTTTTGTAAATATTTGTTAACAAACCGGCAAAAAAAATTAATTACAGGATTTAAGGTAATCATATCAGAGAATTTATAATGCAAAAAAATCATAATCTAACAGATAATAATATAAAAAATAAAACTCTTTCCGAAAAACATTCAATAACAACAAACCCGATAGATAACAGCGGTTTGATTGCGAAAATAAATGTTTTGGGAAGCGGTATGAATACCGTTAAAATGCCTCACGTAAACATACAAAACGACAAGGTTTTCGGTGCGATTGATTATGCTTCTTTTATTAAAGAAACAAACTCGATAATGAAACGTCATAAAGATATCAGAGAAACCGTAAACGCTTTTCATAATATGTTTAAAGACAGGTTTAACTGTGTATATTCCGGTATCGGTATAATAAACGAACAATCCAACATTATTGATGTTAAAGTTTTTGATAAAAATTCAAATGTATTTTCTTATAAAATATTCAAAAGCGAAACCGAAAATGAAATAATTAAGGCAATAAATTCGGATTGCATTTCGGTTTTAAACAATTCCGATTATTTGAAAATACCTTCGCCGATTAACGCACCTTCCGTTATAATTCCCGTAAAGATTAACGAAAAAAGCGTTTGTGTAACGTTTGTAAGTGATTTTAACGTGACAAATCACATCGTTTTGTATGAAATGGCTTCAAATTATGTCGGCATTCTTGCACAAAATTCAAGTTTGTATGAAAAATCTCTGCAAAGTTACAATGTGGATGCATTAACAAATCTTTATTCACACAGAAGATTTCATGAGTTGTTGAAAAAAGAATTGGATTTTGCGGATTCAAACAAAGGCAAATTATCCATATTGATTTTTGATATAAATGATATGGGACAAATTAACAGGGAATACGGTCATTCCAAAGGCGATGAAGTTATAAAAATCGTAGCAAATAAAATAAACGAAAACATAAAGAAGCATGACATTGCCGCAAGATACGGCGGTGATAAAATTTCGGTTATTTTAAAAGGCATGGGAGCAGATGACGCAAAATATTTTGCCGAATATTTAACTTATACGCTTTCTTGTTGCCTTGTTGACGATATCGGGCCGGTTAACAAACTTTCGGTCGGAATTGCAACATATCCGGATGATTCCGCAGACAGAGAAAAATTATTGATTTTAGCGGAACAAGCCGTACTTGTTTCAAAAACAAAAGGCTATAAAAACGGTATTTCAACAATAATTTCCGCTCAGGATTTTGATTTCTGGGATGATGAAGCACTTAATTCATTTGCTTCCGTTATGGCAAAAAGGCATTCTCAACTCGGTATTAATTTTGAGGAAGCACTTGTTGAACAATTCAAGAACGAAAATATACTTTCAAATGATCACTTGGTTGAAGTCGTAACATCTTTGGCAAGTGCCATAGATGCGAAGGACAAGTACACAAAAGACCACTCTTCCTCGGTATCAAGATATTCCGTTTCGTTGGCAAAAGCAATCAATTTGCCCGATAAAGATGTTGATAAAATCAGATTGGGTGCATTATTGCACGATATAGGAAAAATCGGTATTCCTGAAGATGTTTTGACAAAACCTTCCAAATTAACGGATGAAGAATTTAAAACAATTCAACAACATCCTTCAATCGGTGTCGAAAAGATATTGGAACCGAACCCGCTTTTGCATGATTTAATTCCGATAGTCAAATATCACCATGAACAATGGAACGGAAAAGGCTATCCGTGCGGATTAAAGGGCGAAGAAATTCCGCTTGCGGCAAGAATTGTTGCAATTGCCGATACCTACCACGCATTAATCAGCGACAGACCATATCGTAAAGGTTTAAGCGTTGAGAAAGCATGCTCTATTCTTGAAGAAGGTGCAGGCATTCAATGGGATAAAGAACTTGTAAGGCAGTTTATTTCAATTGCTCCGTCTTTGGCAACAAAAATATAGCATTAACCTGCCATAAACGAAAATCCGAT
>CAZHCP010000119.1:0-4539 GCA_964531015.1 uncultured Muribaculaceae bacterium | reverse complement strand
TTTGCACTTTGATAAGCCTTGTGCCTTCGGCGGTTTACGCCATTACAATCGAAAAGTTTGAAGACAATAACAACTTTACGATTATACCGTTCGTCGATACACCGAAAACAGGCAAGGATATCTTCGACTCTTTCAAAGAGAATACCGAGGTCGAACTCGGTGACGGTATTTCAACTCCGATGGGTAAAAAACCCGTCACACTCTATGAAGCGTCGGAAGTATTCACGTGGGCGTCCCGTGATTCGGCTGTATTGGGACATACGGGCTTCCACGACCTTGTGCCCAACGGCTCCGACTCAAAAGGAACTTATTTTAAAGAATCGAATCAGAGAGCCGACCTGTCGTCTTCTCTTGATGATCTCTGTTATGCCAACGGGGTTGCATTTGACCCTACCGGTTGCGGAAGAAGAAATTACGTTGCCATTCTCGGCTTTCACAGCACGGGGGACAAAACGTCAAACGGTATATATCTTTACGTAATCAACGGTGACACCAATAAGGTTGTAACCAAAGCTATCGAAACTTCGAATTTATGGTGGCTTATAAACGACAACGGTGAAATACAGCTTGACAACGTCGACGGAAACAACTTTTTCCAAATCACCGCCGGCGACTACGATAATGACGGAAAAGATTCTCTTATAGTTTATTACGGTCAGCCGAAAATAAGCGAATATAAGCTTATCTTCGACTCCAAAGGCAATGTAACTGTAAGCCAGACGACCTCTAATATTATAACCGACAGTACCCCCTATCTTAATGAAAGCTACATGATGGTTGACTCGTCGGGTAACGCAATGTATAAATCGGGGATTGCCTACCGTGCCAATGTTTCGCTTGAAACGGGAGACGTTAACGGAGACGGCATCGACGACCTTGCGGTAGTTTCCTGTGTAGGCGATTACGCCGAAGACAGACTTACGTATTATTCCGTAAGAAAAAACAATCCCTGTAAAGCAACGCTTGCGGTAGGTTTCGGCAAAACAAACGGTTCACTGAAAAGTGCCGACGTTGCAACAGATATAATATACGACAGCAGCACATCCATGACCGTTGCCGCACCCGGCGTTTCAATCGGTGATATCGACGGTGACGGAAAGCGCGAGATTGTCGTTGCGGGATTTTTGAATAAATCCACCGAATCGGATAAAGTCAATTTGCAAAAGGGAAGCGTCGGTTTTACATATTACAAAGCGTCGGGAACGACAATTGCCCAATACGGCGGTCTTCAAACCGTTACCGATATTTCCGCCAACAGCAAAGGGGACAGCGTAAGAGAAAAAGAAAGTCTCTGGCAGCAGTTCTCGGTTGAGTGTGTTTCGTTTAACGGACTCAATACGAAGGAATATATCTTCCTTAACGGTTACGTTTATTTGATGAATTCAAGTAAAAATCTCGAACACGTATCGATTAAAGGTTTCGACAACAGAGAGATATTCGCCAATCTGACAAATAAATGGAAACCGGAAAACAAAACTTACGATTTCAATGAAGTATACATTGCAAGTGCCGCCGTCGGTAATTTCAATAATAACACAAGCGGTGAAAAATCCATCTATTTGACTGTGGGATATAAGATTAACAACAGTAATCAGTACTGTTTTGCGGATTGCCTGATAGAAAAGAGAGACGGTAAATTGGTTTGCTCCATAAAAAACGGCTGTATCCCCATAAACGAAGGATATCTCATAGATTTGACCGTCTATAACGGGAGTGAAGGAAAAGCCGGAGTCAGCTATATTCACGTTGCCGCCGATATAGATTACGACAGCTGCGTGGCACAGTATGCAGGTAGCGAAGCTTTCTATTCCGACCCCAGCGTAGTTGCGTTTTTGCAGGCGGCGCCGTATTTCTCCGAACTCGAAGCCGGCAACAGCTCCACAAAATACAGCTATTCCGAAACTTACGAGAACTCAACATCTTCTGGGTATGAATTTGCCGTCGGCGTCGGCATAACGGCGGAAACCGAAACTTCAGCCATGAAATTCAAAGTTGAAGAAGCGGTATCGACGGGAATAACAAACGAATTTACCGAATCGAGAAGTCGGGAATATACGACTATTTTCGAAGCAAACGGTCAAAACCAAGTCGTTTTGCGCCGCATGCTGATTTGCACGTATTACTACGCACTTCAAGATGAATCCGGCAATTTCGAAACCGACCCGAACAATTATCTTGCGATAACCGTACCTCAAAACCCCTGTATCAGCACGCTGTCTCTCGAACAGTATAACATGTACGTGGATTACTACAACGATCAGTGCGCAAAATACGCGGGAAGCTATACTGGCACGAATTACTTTAAAAACACTCTCAACAAAGTAAACGACGAAACTTTGCTTGCAAAGTACCACATTTCCGATAACGAAGGAAATCCTTACGGTTACGCATCGTCAATCGGCGATTACGCAAACAGCGTACAAATGGTTAACGACAACACGTGGATTACTCTCGGCCATGCGGGCGGTGTTACAACTCAGGAATTCTCCTATACAAAGGGTATCGAAGAAACCGAGTGTACCTCTGCCGGCGTTGAAGTAAACATGGAGCTCATGTTCGGCGCAAGCTTTGCCGGTAACGGAGCATATGCGGGCGTTAAAGCAAGCATGGAATACGTAACCACAAATACCAAGACAACGTCGGAACTTAAAACAGTCGGAACGGGAGGTACCGTTCAAAATCTCGACAGCGATATGACCGATTACGATTTTCAGTGGCAGCTCATCGGTTGGAAAGCGGCAAGCGGAGACACACTGTTCAATAACGACGTGTTGTTCGTCGGATATGCGGTTAAAAATATTAAATCCCTGCCGCAAACGGTCGATGATTTGACGGCAACCTATCCCGGTGATGCTGACGGAAACCTTGTCTTGAAATGGACTTCTCCGAAAGCTCAAAGCGGACGACAGTCGATAGAATACTTCAATATTTATTACGGTGACAGTAACACTCGCATTGCTTACGTTACGAACAGCGGCGAGGGAAAAGAGCACACATTTACGATTGACGTCAGCGATTATACCGATGCACTCGTATCTTACCATATTAAATGCGTAGGAACAAACGGAGACAAGAGCCTCCCGTCGAACACTGCCGAATGTATTCTGGCTGTGAACGAGGCACAGGTTAAAAAGCTTATCGACAAAGCGGTTTCCGATTTGAACATCGGTATTGACGATTTGAAAGACGCTCTTGCAAATAAAGCCGACACCGCCGACTTAACAAAGGCGATAGAAAATGTAACTTCGGCATATAAAGCCGCAGATAAGCTTATCGCATCCGACGTTGAAAATATTGAAGTCGAAATTTCAAACCTTTCCGATGCGATGAGCGAGGCGTATCGAGCTTTGTACGAAGCGATAAATCTCGTTCAGGCAAATCTTGATGAAACAAGGGAAGCTCTCAAGACTGCAATCGCCGAGGGGGATGCAGAAAATGCCGAAGCTCTCGCAAAGGCTACAACGGAACTCACCGAAGCATACAAAGCAGCGGATGCGCTTCTTAAATCCGATATCGACGCTCTCAAAGAAAGTCTTTCGGAACTCGGTATCGCAATGAGCGATGCGTATGATGCTCTGAAAGATGCCATAGACGTTTTGCAAAAAAATCTCGACGAAACAACTTCCGAACTTGAAGGCGCAATAGCAAAAGGAGATTCCGAAAACGCCGAAGAACTTGCAAAACTTTCTGCGCTGCTTACGGAAACTTATAAAAAGGCAGAAGAAGTGATGAAAGACGAGATCGAAAAGCTCAAAGGCGAACTTGATACGAAAACTCAAAGCGCTTCGGCAGAAATCGATAAACTTAAAGCTCTTATCGATGAATTGAGAATCAATGTTGACTCCGCAAATGAAATTTCGGCATCCGACATTGCCGATTTGCAAGAGCAGATAGACGCTTTGAAGGAAGCTCTCTCATTATCAAGCGAAAACACAAGTTCCGATATAACGGCACTTAAAGTCAATATCGAAACACTCAAAACCGAAAACTCCGAGCAGAACAAACGCAACAGTGAACTGACAACCGAGAACGAAATAATGACGGAAAACATAAAAACTCTTAAAATTTTCGCTTACACCGGTTTCGGCGTTTCCGCCGTATCGCTTGCTTGCAATATCGCGCTGATTGCTTCCGAATTGATCAAAAAGAAAAAACATATCGGTTTGATGCATTAAACCGGCTCTCCGGCGGTATTTTTACCGCCGGACTTTTTTATAAAAACGCGACGAGTTATTACAGACCAAAACCGTGATTAAATATGCACATCCGTTAAGTAATAAGCGGCTTATTTATATGCGGCTCTTGATAAAAACGTTTATCTTTTCTCTCATGTCGAGAAACCGCATCGTCTCAAGAGATGTTCCGTCGTGAACAGGACAAAAAAACAGCACTTCGTGTGAAGTGCTGTTTTTCTTTATTTCTTACTGAAAATCGGGATGCCGCGGGATTTGACCGTGTATTTGCGGCGTTTGTTTCATTAATTTTGTCTGTCCGTGACGTCCATCGGCTCGTGTCCACGTCTGACAACGAACAAGCGAC
>CAZHCP010000118.1:0-4548 GCA_964531015.1 uncultured Muribaculaceae bacterium | reverse complement strand
AAACTTGGCAAGACTATGTAAATGCAAAACGTTTAGAAATAACGTGTGGAGAAGCTCCTTATATTGCAAGTCGTTACGATACTGTTTCGGGGAATACTATTCCCGTTAAAGAAAGAATAGGGTTGTTGGATAGAAAACTTCGTATCGTTAGTGAAAACGTTGACGACGAACAAGAATGGTACGAGTGGGCAAAACAAGCGGTCAAAAGCGTTTACGGATACGAGTGGCAAGGCGATAATGTTTTACTTGCCCGTGAAAACTTATTGTTTACGTTTAGCGATTATTACGAAGATAAGTTTAACAAAAAGCCGAGCAAAGATTGGCTTCGTGAAATAGCTGAAATTCTTTCTTGGAATATTTGGCAAATGGACGGGCTTAAATTTGTTATACCAAATAGTTGCCATAATTCAAAAGTGATAGAATATACGCTTTTGGGTGAAGAAACGCACGAAGAGGTTTGCGAGGGATGTAAAAAGAATAACCCTAAAAAACACAACGGCATTTATTGTTACGTGATGGATTGGGAAACAAATAAAAAGGTTAAATTTGTCAGTCTTATAAAAAAGTAATTACCAAAGAGGTTTTTATGATAGATAAAACGCTTTTAGACGAAATCATAGTCGGTAGAGTTGAGCCGCACATTTATGCTTTTACTACGAATACTATTCCTAACTATCTCAAAGTTGGCGACACCTATCGTCCTGTATCGGTAAGATTAAAAGAATGGGAAGAACATTATCCTAATCTTGAAAAGAAATATGAAGGTGAAGCGAAAATAGACGGCGTTTATTTCCGTGATTTTTCAGTTCACCAATTTTTGGAAACGGAAAAGCATAAATCAAGATTGCGGATTACTGACTTGCCCGTAGGCATTTACTATTCCAAAGAGTTTTTTAAAGAAACAACCGCGGACGACGTTAAAGACGCTATTGCCGACATTCAAAACGACTATCAAAACAAAACTCAAAAATATCAATTTTATAGCGTTGAAACGTTAAGACCAGAAGACACCGTTTTTCCTCGTACAGAAACTTATCCTCTGCGTCCAAATCAAGAAAAAACGGTAAATGCGTTCAAAACGGCAATCGCTAACGGACGAAAAAATTTGCTCATGTACGCGGTAATGCGTTTCGGTAAGTCGTTTACATCCATGTGTTGTGCTATTGAAATGGGTGCAAAATTTGTTGTGGTTGTTTCTGCAAAAGCAGACGTTAAAACGGAATGGAAAAAAACTGTTGAAAGCCACGTTAAATTCGATGGTTATGAATTTGTAACGGCGGACACGTTAAGTCACAATAATCACGCTATTACCGAAAGATTAAATTCGGGCAAAAAGGTTGTTGTTTTCCTTACTCTTCAAGATTTAAAAGGTGACCAAATAAAAGATAAACACCAAGAAGTATTTGGTCAAGATATAGACCTTCTTCTCGTTGATGAAACACATTTCGGCGCACGTGCAGAAAAATACGGCGAAGTGTTAAAGAACGCTAAAAATTACGAAAGCGATGTTAAAAGCAAGAAAGATAGCGACGACTTTGTTGACGTTGACGAAGCGGATAAAACAATCAAAACCCTTAAAGCAAATATAACCATTCACTTGTCGGGAACGCCTTACCGTATTTTAATGGGAAGCGAGTTCAAAAAAGAAGATATTATCGCTTTCTATCAATTTACCGACATTGTTGATGACCAAAAGGCTTGGGATATAAGAAACTTTAACTTGCCCGAAACTGAAAAGCAAGAAGAATGGGATAACCCCTATTATGGATTCCCGCAAATGGTGCGTTTTGCGTTCCGTCCCAACGAATCTTCTCGCAAGCGTTTAGAAGAACTTAGAAAAGCAGGTACGACTTACGCTTTTTCTGCGCTTTTCAAACCGCAAAGTATAAAGAAAGCCAACGACGGAACTCATAAAAAGTTTATTTACAAAAAAGAAATTCTTGACCTTTTAGAAGTTATAGACGGAAGCAAAACTGATGACGAACTTTTAGGATTTCTTGACTACGATAAGTTAAAAGAAGGCAAAATGTGCGGTCATATCGTAATCGTTTTACCTTATTGCGCTTCTTGCGATGCGTTAGAAGAACTTATCAAGACAAATAAAGACAAGTTCCGCAATTTGAACGCCTACGAAATCGTAAACATTTCCAGCGTGGACAAACCTAATGCTTATAAATCGCCAAAAGAAATTAAAACGGTTATTACAAAGCATGAAGAAAACGGCAAAAAGACAATTACCTTAACAGTAAATCGTATGCTTACGGGTAGCACCGTTCCCGAATGGGATACTATGCTTTATCTTAAAGATACGGCTTCTCCACAAGAATACGACCAAGCTGTTTTCCGTTTACAAAACCAATATGTTAAAACGTATAAGGATGAAACGACGGGTAAAGTCATTAAATTCAATATGAAACCACAAACTCTGCTCGTGGACTTTGACCCGAACAGAATGTTTGTTATGCAAGAAAAGAAATCAAAAATCTACAATGCAAATGTAGATACAGGTGGCAATAGTGGACTTGAAAAGCGGATAGATAAAGAACTTGAAATTTCGCCTATTATCACTATCAATAAAGATAAAATCGAGCGCGTTGTTGCAACCGATATTTTAGAAGCCGTTAGTAACTATCAAAAAGATAAAGGCATAAAAGACGAAGCGCTTGAAATCCCTGTTGATTTAAGTATTCTTGACGATAGCGCTATTCGTGCGGTTATCGAACAAGAAAACGAAATCGGCTCTAAATCGGGCTTGTCTGTTCCTGCATACGATAGCGAAAATGAAGATGGGGGTAGTGATATTGACGTTCTCGAAACTCCATCGGGCGATGATAACGACGACGATACTCCGTCAACCGATACAACGCCTACTTCCGCCGATGATAAGCGTAAGCAAGAAATTAGCTTAACAAAGAAAGTTCAAAGTTATTATACGAGAATCTTGCTCTTTGCCTTTATCACGAAAGATACAGTAATCTCGCTTTCAGATATAATCGCAAAGATGGAAACGGAAGAAAACGGCAGAATTGCTAAAAATCTTGGTTTGAGCAAGCAAATCTTAACTCTCTTAAATCAAAAGACCAATAAATTTGTTTTAAGCGATTTGGATTATAAAATACAAGATTTAAATAACTTGTCAAGCGCAACAGATCTTGAGCCTGCGGAAAGAGCAAACGTTGCAGTAAATAAGTTTGGTAAACTTGGCGATGCTATCGTAATAACCCCGTCTAATATTTGCGACAATATGGTAAATCTTCTCTCCGAAGAATTTATTAAATCGCTCCCGACTACAAATGGAAAAGTGTTAGACATTGCAGGTACGGCGGGCGAATTTGCCGTAGCATTACATAAACGAATGGCCGAACTTGGTCTTGATAAAGACTTTATCTCGAACGCAATCTACACCATACCGAAATCGTCTATATGCTACGAATTAACAAGAAAACTTTATGAAATGTTAGAGTTAAACCCCGAAAACATAGCAAAAGAGTTTGTTGCAACCGATATGTTAGATGTTAAAATTGGTGATGAAATTAATTACGATAGAATCAAAGCGTTACTAATGCAAAACAAATCTTTTGAAACTATTAAACTTACTGACACCCTTACCGAAGGAGAGACGGAAATGATAAAATTTGAAGCAGTTGTGGGTAATCCCCCTTATCAAGAAGATGACGGCGGCGCACAAAAAAGTGCAAGACCAATTTACAATTATTTTGTTGATATTTCAAAGAAAATGAACGCATTGTATGTTTCAATGATTACGCCCACTCGTTGGTTTGCTGGTGGTAAAGGCCTTGATAAGTTTAGAAATGATATGATGAGTGATATTCACCTCGAAATTCTCCACGATTATTTAAATCCGAATGAGCTTTTCTCTGATATAAATATTCGTGGTGGGGTTTGCTATTTTTTACGGGATACTACCTATGATAATACGGAAAACTTGGTTAGTGTTTATACACACGAAAATAGTCAAAGAATAAATCTTGTTCAACGCCCGATGAAAATTGACGGATTGGAAATATTTATACGTGACGGACGCGCTATAAGTATATTAAACAAAATTGGAAAAAAAAGAAACGGGATAATTGCTAACTATATTTCTTCCCGTAAACCTTTTGGCTTGGAGGGGAATTTTGTAAAAACTGAAAATTATAAGTCAACGCTTGATAATTTGAACAATCCTATTATTTGTTATGGGAAAGGCAAAAGAGTCGGACATATTGAAAGGAGTATTATTACTACTCATAGCGAATGGATTGATAAATGGAAAGTTTATACGCCAAGAGCAAATAATATTGGAACAGAATTAAACGACGATAATTTAAATACTTTTATTGGTGCTCCTAAAACTGTTTGTACCGAATCGTATCTTGTGGTTGGAGCAGAGCTCAGTTTAGATAAAAGAGCTTGTTTGAATCTTTCAAAATATTTTAAGACAAGATTTGTAAGATTTTTACACAGCTTAGCGAAGGCAAGTCAGGATGCAACTTCAAAAACATTTAAATTTGTACCATTGGAAGATTTTAAAGAAACTTCCTTTAT
>CAZHCP010000117.1:0-4705 GCA_964531015.1 uncultured Muribaculaceae bacterium | reverse complement strand
TTATTTGACCGCATTATATATCGGTTGTACAATGGTTGATGACAGTTGTTAAATTTCAGAAAGAGAGAAAAATGAGTTCAAAAAAATATCTTTTTACCTCCGAATCCGTAACGGAAGGTCATCCCGATAAAGTTTGTGACCAAATTTCCGATGCGATTTTGGACGAATTTCTTACAAAAGATTCTAAATCAAGAGTAGCCGCAGAAACATCCGTAACTACCGGCATGGTGTTGGTTGCAGGCGAAATAACTTCCTCCTGCTATGTTGATATTCCGCATATAGTCAGAACAACAATCGAAAACATAGGCTACACCGGTAAATCATCAGGCGGTTTTGACAGTAAAACATGTGCCGTTTTGACAAGCATTGACGAACAATCTTCCGATATCGCTGGCGGTGTTAATAAAGCATTTGAAACAAGAGATAACAACGCTGCCGTTTCCGCTGACGAAACAAATAATATCGGAGCAGGTGACCAGGGTATTATGTTCGGCTTCGCTTGTAATGAAACTCCCGAATTAATGCCGTTACCTATCAGCTTGGCTCATAAATTGTCTTACAGATTATCACAAGTCAGAAAACAAGGTATTTTGGATTATTTAAGACCCGACGGAAAATCTCAGGTTACCGTCGAATATGAAAATGATAAACCCGTCAGAATTGATACGGTTGTTATATCAACTCAACATGACGAAGTTATAAACGGATATTCCGACAATACAAAAGTTCAGGAAATTATTAATAAAGATATGATTAAACACGTTATCGAATATGTGTTTAAAAATGAAGAATTGAAACCGGATAAAACAACAAAATATTTAATCAATCCGTCAGGACGATTTGTTATCGGCGGTCCGCAAGGTGATGCGGGTTTGACGGGTCGTAAAATTATTGTTGATACTTACGGCGGTTATTCAAGACACGGCGGCGGTGCATTCTCGGGAAAAGACCCGACAAAAGTTGACCGCAGTGCCGCTTATGCCGCAAGATATGTTGCTAAGAACATTGTTGCAGCAGACTTGGCGGATAAATGCGAAATCGAATTGGGCTATGCAATCGGCGTTGCAGAACCGGTTTCAATTTATGTGGAAACTTTCGGAACAGGCAAAATCTCCGATGACCAAATTATGGAGTTAATTCAAAAGAATTTTGATTTAAGACCGAGAGCAATAATTAATCAGTTTGATTTAAGAAATTTACCGGCAAAAAACGGTGGCAAATTCTATCAAAAACTTGCGGCATACGGTCACATGGGCAGAGTTGATTTCGATGTTCCGTGGGAACATACGGATAAAGTTGAAGTTCTTAAAAAACAAGCAAGTGCTTTAACAGCTGCCGTATAAAATTAATTTAAAATTGAAAGGTGAAGTTTAAAACTTCACCTTTTCTATAATAAACTTTTAACAAATTTAATTTCATCTTCCTTTGAAGATAATTTTCCGTTCAATTTCAGTTTTATTATTTTTTCAAATATTTCATTGAATTTCGGAGAAGGGATAAAACCCAAATTTATTAAATCTTTACCCGTAATTAACACTTTTATTTCTTTTAATGCCTTTAAAAATTTGTGAACGGTTTTATTACCAGTAATCACATAATAAAGTAAAATTGAAAAATTTGTTACGTTATTATATGTGAAATAAATGTCTTCATTGCTTGCCGCTTCGCTTATTTTCCCGTTAAGTAATTGTTTTGTTTCGGAAAGTACTCTTTTTTCAAATGATGTTAAATTATACCTTTCAATTTTAAAATCGGAATTTAGTATAACCAAACAAAAATAAATAAACCATTTTTCATTTTCTTCAAAAAGGCAAAAATTTTCGATTTCCTTAAATCGTTCTTCATTCACGGGAGAAATCGGATTATCGGAGAGTAATTTATAAGCTTTGGTTTCAATAAAATGCGAATAAATTTGCGGATGTTTTATTGAAAAATACTCTTTTAATTCTCCCTTAATACGCTCCAACGGCATGTTATAATTTACGTTATCCGTATATATTTTCATTAAATTATATGTTTTTTCTTCATATTCAAAATTCAATCGTATTTTAAATTTTAATGCTCTGATTATTCGAGAAGGGTCATCAATAAAACTGTTTTTATGTAAAATTTTTATTCGTTTTTGACACAAATCCTCAAAGCCGTTATAAAAGTCAATCAATGTGAATTTATTTTCCCCCGTTAGGGAAATTGCAAGCGTATTAATGGTAAAATCACGCCGTTTAACGTCATCTTCCAATTTACATCCGAAATTATAAGCAACGGGCAGTTTTCCGGCTTCAGGATATTTTTCCTCTCTTGTTGAAGCAAAATCAATTACTACACCTGACGGAAACTTAACTTTTATTGTGTGTAAGTTTTCTTGTTTTGCAATTATTTCACAACCGGAATTTTTGCAAAGTTCCGCACCAAACTCTTCTATATTGCATTCTGCGGAAATATCAATATCTTTAATCTCTCGTTTTAAAAGAATATCTCTTACAATCCCGCCGATGAGAAATATATTTATGTTCATACTCTCGGCGGTTTTAGCGGAAGCTAAAACCGCCTCTGTATATTCTTTCGGAAGAATATCGAAAAATTCTTTTTCCAAATTTATACTCATATTGAAATTATAGCAAATTAATTAAAATCTTTAAATATTGCACTTTTTTGTCTGTTAAGATTTGCAATGTAATTCAAATCAATTGCCGGTTTGTTTTGTTGTATGGTTTGAGCTTGTTTTGAATTTTTCTTTTGTTGTAATTTCTTTGTAATAAAAATATTTAATTTTGAAATTCCGATTCCGAGAACAAGTCCGGAGTATAAGTAGCCTGCAACTTGCGAAACGGCAACTTTTCTGACTTGTTTTTTTACGGCAGGTTCGGCCGCTTTGTATAAATCGGGGAACTTAATCATTTTTCCGTCTTTTGTAACATTTTTTGCGGCAGGCATAAGAACTTCGTTAAAAGATTTGACGGAAGCCGAAGTTAACCATTTAAACGCATATTTTATACCTTTTTTGCCTTCGGACGTAATCGGATTGTTTATTAAGTTTTCACCGCCCAAAGCTCTTGCCGTCAGCTTTGAAACCATACCGCCCAAGATGAGCCAGTTCGTAAATCCTAACGTATCTTTTATTACGCTTTCTCTGAGTTCGTTTTTATCTCTTGCCGACATAAACCTTGAAGCAATCGTAAGTCCGTATAAACCTTTAAATTGATTAATCGTCGGTGCCCAACTGTTAAATTGAACATTTGAGAGCAAATCGGAATACTTGCCTATCGTTCTTAATGCAAATGCACCAAACCCTAGACCAAGCCCTGTTTTTAATGTCTTAAACCCTTTTGAATTATCGGCTTGCTGATTTTTATCAACACCTACAAAACCGTCTTGTCCGGTTCTCTTTTTTGTCAGCCATTTGTTTAACGGTTGAACGCTCATACATAATGCGGCACATATACCTAAACCGAGCAACGTGCTTGCTTTTTTGTTTTTTATCAGTGATGTCGTAAACTTGTCAATTTCACTGATTTTTTTCCCTTTGAAAGCATTAGACATATTTACGGCGTTATCAATCAAATCCGATAAACTTGAAGTTATTTCGCTTTTTGCTTTACCTTTCACCGCAACGGCAACTTGCGTGCCGGCAATCGGAGCGGCAGTATTTTTGATTGCAGCAACATTTTTCAAGTTATACGTTGCCTCTGCACCCGTGTCTTTTATTATTTTGGCAAGTATATAATCTTTTATCTCATTTTTTTTATTAGTATCGGTTTTCGTTGCAAGTTCCGCTAATTTTTCGCTTATTTCATTTTTTATACCGTTTGAAATATTTACGTTCTCGGTTCCGTTCAAACCGCTTAAGGAACTTAAAAATGCATTAAAATATTCTTTCTCGTTGCCGTTTGAATTTTTCCACAACTCGCCGAGACTTTTTATCGTATCACTGTTCGCAAATATTTTTTGAGCTTTTATGCCGTTGTCTTTATTAAATTTACCTGATATTGCAGCAGCCGAACCAAACCCGATAAGACCGACACAAGCATGAATTACACAACTTGATACTTCTCTGAAAAATGCTTCAATCCCGGATTGTTTCCCTCTGTTTTTCGCTTCAATAGCCGTTCTCGGGATTACCATCGAAAACAAATCAACCACACAAGCTCCGATTGCGGGTTTATCATTTAAGAATTTTAATCCTCCTAATACGGGAGTCCCTTTAAAACTGTTGTTGTATTTGTTCTCTTCTCTTTTTTGTTGCCTGATTGCAGGCATGTTTACTTTACTTATCATATTAACCTTTTCCGGTTGTTATAAAAACGCTCAAAAAAAAATTTGCCGGTTATTACAAAAAAATTTTCATTTTCTTTACATTTTGTTAAAAATCATTAAAGTTTTAAACGATGATGTCGATATTAATATTATATCAGACAAATTAGAGGAACAATGCAAGATAATAATTTTATTTCAAATAATCCTTTTAATATAAACGTAAATACTCCGAACAGAACAATTCAGGATTTACCGAGAATTATAAAAGAGGAGATAAAAGAAACTGCGGTTAATCCTTTTATGAATTATTTAAATGAGTATGAAAAAGTATTTACGGGTGAAGTGGCAAAAGAAATTAATAAATTTCATTCTCAAATTTATACCCTCGGACAGGTAATGAGAGAAGGTCAAGCAGAATCTACATTTAAAATGAAAATGTAAAATGCCGACT
>CAZHCP010000116.1:0-4930 GCA_964531015.1 uncultured Muribaculaceae bacterium | reverse complement strand
TCTTGTCGTTGACCGTAACGGTGATTTCTTCTTCGGGCATCATTTTAATAATGGAGTAGAACTTCTGAGCGTTAATAATGTAGCTGCCCTCACGAACGACTTCCGCATCCGTTTTGGTTCTGATACCCTTTTCGGTATCGTAAGAGGTAATTACGCATTCTCCGCCTCTTGCGTTAAAAAGCAATCCTTCGATAGCGGAGATTGTATTTTTATTTGATGTTGCATTCATCGCAGGTGTAACAGCCGCTATAAGCGGAGTCTTTTCAAAAACAACTTTCATTTTTATATCCTTTCTTTTAGGTAAAAATTCGATCTGTTGAAAATTCGTGAAAAACCGAAAAACGTAAATTTTCACTCGCTTTATATAAATATATATTATTATATTTCAGCAGTAGTAGCAGTAGGGGCTGTGGAAACTTTGGAAAAATCCGATTTTCCTTGACGGCAAAGGATTTTTTGCTTTTGAAAGTAGGCTTTTCGTTGTTGAAAATCGGTTTTTTGTATGTTGAAAAAATATTTCGTCTTTTGGAAAACTTTTTTCCGAAAATCATCGAAAATCGACTTTTTTCACTGTTTTTTTCATTTTCAACAATTCACTTTCAAAAGTATTCACAGATCAAAAACGCTTGCATTTGCTGAAAAAATCAGACTTCAATAAACGGTTTGTCCTACTTATGCGTCAAGTTTTCCACAAGTTTTTCCACAGTTTGTGGGAAAAATACAATTGCATAACACGAAATCAGATGTCAATCTCGTTTATAAGCTCGTTTATTTCAACAGCAAACGAGGGATTTTCGGAAATTTCCTTTTCGATCAATTTATGAGACGAAAGTACGGTTGTATGATCGCGTCCGAATTCGGTTCCGATTGCCGGCAGTGACATATCCGTTTTTTCGCGCATGATGTATATCGCGACATGGCGCGGCCAAGCTATCTCTTTAGTTCGCTTTTTGCCTTTCAAGTCATCAACATCAACGCCGTATTTTTCCGCAACGGTATAAAGTATTCTGTTGATCTTCATCGAAAGCGGAACATCCTCCGAGATTATATCGGCAAGTGTCCTTGCAGCCATATCGACTGTGATTCTTTCTCCGGAAAGGAAGCTCATGGCGGAAAGACGCTTAAGCGCTCCCTCGATCTGACGGACATTGCTTTTCAGCTTTTCCGCAAGATACGAAACAACGTCCGCTTTTAAGGTTATTCCGAGCGTTTCCGCTTTCTTTTTGATGATTGCGGAACGAAGCTCAAGATCCGGTGGTTGAACGTCCGCGATAAGTCCCCATTCAAAACGCGTTTTGAGCCTGTCCTCAAGCAGTTTTATATCCTTTGCAGGGCGGTCACAGGTCAGAATTATCTGTTTATGATCCTCGTAAAGCTCGTTAAAGGTGTGAAAAAGCTCCTCCTGAGTTGATTCCTTACCTGCGATAAACTGGATGTCGTCTATGAGTAAAATGTCCGCACGGCGGAATTTTTCACGGAATTCCTGCGTTCTCTGCTTCATGATTGCGTCGATAAGCTGAGTTGTGAATTCCTCGCATTTTATGTAGACCAAGTTCGCTTTCGGATTCTTTTTGAAGATCTCGTTTGTGACGGCGTACATAAGGTGAGTTTTTCCGAGCCCGGAGGGACCGTAAATGAAAAGCGGATTGTATACCGATCCCGGCGTCGAGGCGACTGCCATACAAGCGGAATATGCGAATTTATTTGAGTTTCCGACGATGAAATTTTCAAAAGTGTATTCGTTTCGGTTTTGAAAATCCTCTGTTCTCGTCGTAACATCATCGTCGTATGAGGGTTCATCGTTTTTTGCTTTTTGAGCGGCGGAAGTTTTTGATTGAACGGGATTTTTTTCCTTTGGTGGGACCAAAATGACCTCAACGGCGATGTCAAATCCCATAACTTCCTTGAATTTTTCCCTTATGACGCTTAAATATCTGTTGTTCAGCACAGAATAATTGAATTTATCTTCCGTGGAAATGACGGCTTTTTCTTCATCGAGCGATACTAAACTTAATTTTTCAAACCAGACCGAATACGATGTTTCGGAAAAGCTTTTTCTCAGCTCGTCCTTCACGAGATACCAAATTTCGGCAATGTTATTGTCGTGGTACATTCTTCCTCCTTTATCAATGCTGTTTACTTTCAAAACGGAATGTTACCGTGTAAAAAATGCTTTACGGTTAAGGGAAAACGCGAAAAAGCGCAAAAATCCCCTATTATTTATATTATTATATATTATATCATAAATATATAATAATTACAAGTGACAAAACGGAAATTCGTACTCCGATTTTCCGCCATGATTTGGTGTTTTGAGCAGTTAAAATATGTCTTTTTAGGCTTGATTTTTAGAAAAAATAAAAAAAACAGTTCCAAATCCGACAATATTGCACTGTTTTTATTAAAAACACTTGACAATAAACGATTTTTGTGTTTATAATAATAGCTGTCGTTATGCCGAAGCGAATTTCGGCGCAACAGCTTCCGTAATTTTGTAACAGGAGGTGCCGCAAATTATGAAGAGAACATATCAGCCTAAAAAGCTTCAGAGACAGAAGGAACACGGTTTCATGAAGAGAATGAAGACCGCTAACGGACGTAAGGTTCTGAAGAGAAGACGCGCTAAGGGCAGAGCAAGACTCTCCTATTAATAAGCGATTATAAACCCGCCGCATACCGAGTCATCGGTTGCGGAGGGTTTTCGGTTTTTTTCGGCAGTATATAATTTTGCCGAAATATTAGTTTTTTTTAGTTTCAGGTAAAAAAATCAACTTAAACGGAAGCGGAAAGAAAAGAAATTACGCATAATGAAAATCGAAACTGTATGCGAAAACAGAGCTTTTTTAAGAGCATATTCAAAGGGGAAAAAGCACGCGGGAAAGTACTCGGTGCTGTATGTTACGAAAAACGGTTCGGGTAAAACAAGAGTCGGGCTTACCGTCACAAAGTCGCGTGGAAACGCTGTTACGAGAAATCGTATAAAGCGTGTGCTTCGTTGTGCCGTTGCCGAAAGTATGAAGGATGCAAACTTTCATTTTTCGGGGGATATAATCATTGTCGCGAGAGATTCATGCGCATTTGCCAAATCAGACGCTGTGGCGCGCGATATGAGATCCGGCTTTATTCGTCTCGGTGTTATTTCCGAAAATGACGCTCAGACTGAAAATAATCGGTTGTGAAGCGTTTTTTGATTTGGATGATAGGTCTTTACAGACGGTATATTTCGCCGCTGAAGCAGAGACCTACTTGCAGATTCGTTCCTACCTGCTCGGAATATGCAATCGAAGCAATTGAAAAAAGAGGCGTTATCGTGGGCTCCGCGCTGACTGTGTGGAGATTATTGCGTTGTAATCCGTTTTGTAAGGGGGGGATAGATCCCGTTCCCGAAAAAAAAGAAAAGCCTCAACGTAAAAAAGAAAAATAGTATTTTGATTTTTGCAGCATAACGGAAAAAATGTGCGGATCATGTCCGCGTGCCGGCAAACAAACGGCGATTGCCGGAATAAAGATCGAAATGCCGTAAAAAGTATTGTTTTGTCCGTTTTTTCGGACTAAAAGGAATTAAATAATGGAAAAAAGAAAAACAGCAGGTCTTCTCCGTGTATTAACTGCTATTATGATCGTTGTGCTTCTTGTCGCTTCGCTCGTAACCGTAGTCTTTGCGGATGAATCAACCGCTGAAACGGCTGCGGATGCAGTTTCTACAGTCGAGGAAAATGACGGATTCAAGCTTTCCGATATTCTTCTCGTTCCGATGGGCTTCATCATTCGTGTTTGCTATAGCCTGACAAACAACTACGCGATCGCGCTTTTGCTTTTTGCGCTCGTTATGCAGGTGATCCTCTTCCCTTTGGGAGTGAAACAGCAGAAGAACACAAACAAGCAGGCTGCTCTCCGTCCTAAGGAGAATGCGATCCGTAAAAAGTATGCGGGACGTAACGATCAGGTAACGCAGAGAAAAATGCAGGAAGAAATCATGAATCTTTATCAGCAGGAGAATTTCAATCCGGCAAGCGGTTGCCTTCCTCTTTTGATTCAGCTTCCCATAATTTTCGCGCTTTTTAAGGTTGTCCGTCAGCCGCTTACTTACATTACGAGACTCGGATCGGGACTTATTTCAAGCCTTGAAAAACAGATCAAAGATCTCGGAGTTACGTTTACTTCCGGATACAGCGAAATCAATATTATTTCCTATCTCAAAGAGAACGGAGTCAACGGCTTAACGGGTATCTCGCAGGAAACTGTTGATACGATGCCTAATTTAAGTATGTTCGGCGGAAAGTTCGATATTTCGGTTGCCCCTACGGAGAACTTGTTAAGTATCTACATTTTAGTGCCGATACTTACGTTTGTTATAATGGTAGTTTCCCAGAAACTTACGAAAAAGTTATCCTATCGTCCCGAAACCAACACCGGCGCAGATGCAAACACTCAGACCTCGATGAAGATAATGGAGTGGATGATGCCTTTGATGAGTGCTTATTTCGCTTTCATCGTCCCTGCAGCTATCGGTGTATATTGGATGTTCCGTAATATCCTTTCGGTTCTTCAGCAGTTCATTCTCTCGCGCGTTTATCCCACTCCGAAGTTCACTGAGGAGGAGCTTATCGCAGCTGAGAGAGAATATCTCGGTAAACATCCCAAGCAGAAGCAGAAACGCGATCCCAATTCTCCGCGTCCGCGTTCACTTCATACAATTGATTTTGATGAGGATGAAGTCGCTCCCACGCCTAAAAAGAACGAGAAAAAGCCCGAAGAAAAACAGTCATCCGCTATTGAGGCAGCTCCGCTTAAAGAGGATAAGCCCAAAAAGTAAGCTACACTTACTTAAAATTACTTAAGATTTATTTGCAGCCGCATTTGCGGCTCGGAGAAAAAAATGAAAAAAGAAATAACCGCAACAGGTAAAACTCTCGAGGAAGCTCTCGCA
>CAZHCP010000115.1:0-4977 GCA_964531015.1 uncultured Muribaculaceae bacterium | reverse complement strand
CTGCGGGCGCACACGACCTCGCTTACGCTCGGCCACCTTCCCCAGAGGGGAAGGCTTGGGACGGTCACGCCCCACCCTACGTACGCACAACAACTCCCCGATAAATCCCATTTTAAAGCGGCAATGGATTTCCGGAGAAATTCGGGCTTGACCGCAATCCGATCATATAGTATAAAATAGACAGGAGTAAACAATGATTCACAGAAAGAAAGGTTGAGAAGCTTTGAAAATGTCCAAACGGGTTTTTACCATGCTGATCGTATTGACTATGGTAATGGCCTCTCTGTCCGGCTGCTTCACGCACAGAGATTCCTCCGGCAGACCATCGTCCTCCGGCAGCAGCACAGGGGCAACGACCGTCCCGTCTGTCACCGACGAAACACAGAGTAGCGAAGCGACCTGTGGCATGAGCTATAATTTTTTGCTTTATGCAGATCGGAACACCTCCCTGAGTACACCGGTCACGGCGGATACCTTTGGCCTGTTGACCTCTGCATATACGGATAATGCAGACAGACGGCTGGCAACGGGCACATATGTGGGCACCCCGATCCATCTGTCTCAGGAGCATTTGTCCCAGTTTGTGGATTGGATCGATGCTCAGCAAATTCCCTACACCTACGCAGAACTGTATGATCTGGACAATGCCTCCCAGGCTCTGGCACAATACGCTGATGCCCTCAGCAGTCAGGGGCATATTCACACTGACCTGATCGTCTCCACCAATCAGATCCCCTCTTCGGAGCTGATTGCCTCCACAATTGAACGTAACAGCCAGAGCTTTCTGAAAAATCATTCCGGCTACTACCAGCTGGATCAGGAATACATCACCCTGCTTGCCACCATTTTCTCGGAGGTGCTGGAGGCATACTATGATGTATGGAGTCAGGAGGATCTGGAGCGGATCTACTGTATGCTCAATAATGTGGCGGCAGTGGGCATTGACAGTGGGGATTTTACGGTCAATGATTTAAAGACGCTGTATTTTGCCCGGGTCAACGATGACGGCGTTATTATGCTGGATCTGAACCAGATGGAAGCACTTCGGGGTGACAATGTGCAGGAGCGAACACTGACCCATGAGATCATCCACATTTTCCAGAGAATGTGTGCCGATCACCGGTTCGAAGGGCTGACCCAGATCGGCAGCTCCCAATATATTGAGGCATTTGATGAGGCAGGCAAGGTCAATTCCCTGCATTATCAGTGGCTGTACGAGGCCAGTGCTGAAAGAATGAGCATGGATCTGTACGGGGCAGATACGCCCCTGGTGTACAAAAACATGGTGGGATACCTGAATACGCTGGATCTGATCACATTGCTCCGACCGGAATACTCCTCGGACAGCCTGGAGGTCAGCCAACTATCCGTAGACCCGGATGCAGTATATGCGCTGTTTGGCGCAGCTACCCGGGAAGAAAAGGCAGAGATCGCCAATATGCTGTTTTCCATTTGCTATATCCAGAATGACAGGGATGACTTCGTAGCGGCATACGAGGCTGCATACGGCAGCATCACCGGCCAGGAAACCACCATAAAACGGGTCATGAAGCAAAGCGTTGCAAAAACCATGACAAAATATTTCTACAAAAACCTGGCAGAACGGATCGCCAATGCAGATGTGACCCTGCAGGACGCTTTCTATCTGATAAACGTATTTGAAGCCGCATTGAACCTGCATCTGGTATACGACGATGAGAGCCGATACGATTTGAATGAAGCTCCGTTGCGATTCTATCTGGAGGTTCAGGATCAGTTTTTCACTCTGGTAGCGCTGGACAGTGGCATGACCTTTGAAGAACTGGTGAATTCGCTGAAGCAATATGCCCTGGTGATCCAAACCGATGAGGTCTATCAGAGAAACTGCTCCTTTACCTGGCTGACGGAAAAGGAAAAAGCATTCATAGCTCAGGTGCTGACAACGGATATTAAAAGCCTGACCATCAATATCCGCAGCCTGCCATTTCTTCAGTTTGAATAATTTCGGCTTAAAAGCAACACTCTGGAAATAATCTCACAAGGAATGCAGGCTGCACCGTAGGGTGCAGCCTGCTAAAAAATCCGCCAGATGCAAAGAATGAGGAAAAGAAAACACTATAAATGCAAGCTTTACCAAGCAGCACTCATAGTGTTCTCAAAAATGTCTTTATTGTACTTTTATGCAAACATACTGAAATCGCTTGATTAGCGGTTTTTCAAGGTTATCTTTCCTATCTGAAAGTATTATAGCATAAATAGCGCACAAAATCAAGAATTTTTTCTTAAAATCTCTCAAAATTTATGCTGCTTTTGGATACAATTCTTCTGTGAGAATTGTACCACCTTTGAGTTCAATAAGCAACTTCTGATCATCGGTTACACGAATGCGATCGATCAAAAATCTTACAATACTATCATCGTATTCTGCAAACGATATATCCTCACTTTCAAGCCAAGTTTCAATTTGCTTCAGTTCGGTTTGAAAAGTATCATTATTCTCAAGTTGCTGTTTTATCAACTTTATCCTTTCACGAAGTTCGGTTATAGAGGCATAATATTTTTTTATCTCCTCCATGTATGGCTGCTTATTTCCTTCCGTTTTAATGCACATTTCCTCTGCTTCATTTGCTTTTTCTTGAATTTCCCTAATTGCGTTTTCAAGTGTTCTACACTCCACTAAAACAGCATCCTCAGACGTGGTATAAGCGATCTGCATTCTGATAAAACTTTTTACATCGCCGGCATCAGGAATGCTTTTGCTTAGTCCTCTGCATATTGCCGAATGTAACACAGTTTCATCTATGCCCTTAGATTGTGGACAGGCATTGTTCCCATTTTCCAAATGGTTCAAACATCTCCAATAGATTTTTTTGACACCATTTCTTGTCCAGGTTTTTCTTCTGTATGGGCTACCACATATATCGCATACTAATATTTCACTCAAAGCATATTTCCCACTATACTTGCCAAGTTCAGTGATTGCATTTGCAGATGATCTGCGTTTGGAACTTCGTTTCACCAATTCCTTTTTCACCAATCGAAATGTTTCACGATCAATAATTGCCGGATGATTATCAGTAACCAAATATCTATCCAATTCACCACGGTTGATCTTAGTTTTCTTGCTAATACAATCCTCTCGGTAAGTCTTTTGGTACATTACATCGCCTACATATTTTTCATTTGTTAGCATTGCCTTGATGCCATTTTTGCTCCAAACAGAATTACCGCTAATGGTCAAAATATTGTTACTTTCAAGATAATCCTTGATCTGATTCAAACTCATCCCTTGCAAATACATTTGGAATATCTTTTTTACTATCTCTGCTTCCTCTGGGATGATTCGGATTTCCTTGGTAACCTTATCTCTTCTATAACCAAGCAAATTAAACCGGCAAGCATATGTTCCACTTTGCATTCGTTTGTTTATTCCCCATTTAACATTTGCACTAATGTTTTCGCTCTCAGATTGAGCCATTACACCGTAAATACCGATATACACTTCGCTATCTTCCGTAAGAGAATTGATATTCTGTTCCTCAAAATAAATGCCAATGCCTAATGCCTTCAGCTTGCGAATATAGGAAATGCAATCAACAATGTTTCTCGCATAACGTGAAACAGACTTAATAAGAATCAAATCTATCTTACCTTTTTCGCAATCAGCGATCATTCGCAGAAAATCATCGCGTTTCTTTACCATTGTACCCGTGATGCCCTCATCAGCCGCTGTCAAGTAAGGACTAAAAGATTTTGAAGATTTTTGCAAATTCTTCGGTTATGAAGCCGCATTTACGGCTTCGAGGCAGGTCAGCAGGTTTTCCAACTCGTCACGCAGGGCAAGCGCGATTTCAATGCCGCTGTCCTTGTGGATGACTACTCGTTTTACCACATCGTTAGCAATTTCGGTGGTGAGCGTTTCCAGCTCGGTGTACTCCCGATATTTTTCAATGAATGCTCCGCCTTGTTCGGATGTGGTCTGTGAGGTCTGCTCCAACCGTGCCATCTGCTCGGTCAATTCCTGCATCTGCCGCTGGTTGCTTGCCTTTTGGGAGAGGTAGGTCTCCTTGTCAATGCTTCCGTCGATCAGCTTTTCGTACAGGTCTTGAAGCGACTTTTCAAACTGATTTTTTCGACTCTGCAATACGGCAAGCTCCCGACGGGCTTGCTTTTTCTCTGCCTGCATACGCTCTTTTTGCAGAAGCAACAGGTGTTCCAGACTGACCGCATAAGCGGCATAGGTGCGAATGAGGGTAACGACCATTTCGTTGATGTCAGCCTGCAAGATACCCTCGGAGGTGCAGTCAAACTGCGTTTCCAAATGGGATGTGCGGCAATGGTACTTTGCGTTTTTGGTATTGGAAAGGCTCATGGCATAGCCGCAGGTTCCGCAGATCACTTTTTTGCGAAGTGGATTGCGGTCAGATGCAGGCAGTTCAAACTCCCTGTATTCTTTCATGCGGCTTGTAGCCTTTTTGAAAAGTTCCTTGGAAACAATGCCCTCATGGGTATCGTCTACGATGATCCAGTCCTCTTTTTTGTGCTTGAGGGTGTGGACATTGCCGACCATATCCCGTTCACGCTTTCCGTAGACGCATTTTCCAAGATAGCGTTCGTCTCGAAGGATTTTGCAAATCATAGAGGTTGTCCAGAAGTTTTCCTCGTGGACGCTGGGCCAACGGTCACGGGAACATCCCGCCGCCCGTTTGTGCAGCATTGGTGTGGGAACACTCTCACGATTGAGCATTGCGGCTATTTCCACCGGCTTCACGCCGTCTGCCGTCATGGTAAAGACCGTCTTTACGATTTTTGCCGCTTCCTCGTCAATAAGTAGGCGGTTTTTATCGTCGGGGTCTTTCACATAACCGTATGGAGCAAAAGGGCTGAGGAACAATCCTTTTTCAGCTCGCATCCGCTTGGCACTTTTGACCTTGGCGGACAGCTCACGGCTGTAAAGGTCATAGATCAGCGTTTTGAAGGAAGTGTCCAGACTGTCAA
>CAZHCP010000114.1:0-5097 GCA_964531015.1 uncultured Muribaculaceae bacterium | reverse complement strand
AGATGTTGTTTCCGTTCTCCACTATGGACTTCTATTTTTAATTTATTTGCTTTTTCTTCGTTTTTTATGTTTTTCTAAAAAACCTACCTCAAAAATTTGATTTCGAGACCATTGTTTTTGTTAAAAAACACTGCGTTGAGAAATTAAATTTTGAGGGTGTTTTTGTTGAAAATTAATATTATTTATTATAACTTTTATTATTTTAAATTATTTGATTATTTTTGAGTTTCTATTCTTTTGTCAACCCTCACCTAAATCCTCTCCCGTCGGAGAGGACTTTGAGGAATTTTTCCCTGAAATGCAAAAAATTAATAACACCCCTCTACATCGGGAGAGGGGCAGGGGGTGAGGGTTTGCCGATATTAATAAAAAAAATTAATTAAACAATTTCTTGCTATTTAAAAAGAAAACAGCAAGATATTACCTTTATATATTCAAAATACATTTTCTTGTTTTGTACTTATATTTTTTAGCCAACCCTCATCCTAACCTTCTCCCGTCGGAGAAGTAACTTAATAAAATTTATTTTTTTAAACATATAAAAAACTTGCCTCAAAAATTTGATTTTGAGACCATTGTTTTTGATAAAAAACACTGTGTTGAAAAATTAAATTTTGAGGGTGGTTTGTTGAAAATTAATATTATTTATTATAACTTTTATTATTTATAATTTCTTGCTTATTTTTTAAGTTTCTACTTTTTCAATCAACCCTCATCCTAACCTTCTCCCGCAGGAGAAGGAACTTAATAAAATTTATTTTATTGGTGGTTTAAAAAGGTTTATTTATTTCTTGGGTATATAAAGTTTTAAATAGCAATTATTAAAATTTTAAATCACCCCTCACCGAAATCCTCTCCCGTTGGTTAAGGAACATAATAAAATTTTAACAACAAAAAGTGTGTTACATAGCACTTCTGCGTTAATGCTGACTTAGGAAAGCGGTTTTAACCGACTTTTCTTACATATTCTTCCTCATATTGTTTTATGGTTAAATCGTGAGGAATGGACGTTGATGCCTTATTGATTTTATAATTAATAGAGGGAATATTTTTTGATTGTATCGACATCTTTTTTCTTATTGTGTTTGCGTTTTGAATTGTTCTTACGTGTGAATAAAATTCCGCATTCTGATTTTTTACGTTTTTATTTTTCGGCTTCAAAGTTAAGAAAAGAGCCAAGAGCATAACCATGGTTATTAATGAAGATGTAAGCGTGTTTTTATCGGATAAAAACAGAAAATTATTTAGCGGATTTTTGCTTCCGCCGTTTTCTTTCGTAATTCCGGAAACGAGTTCTTTTGTATAAATTTTTGCATTTGCAATATTTTTACCTTGTAAAAGAATCAATGTATCTTCCGCATTCTTTTTTTGAACAATGATGTTTTCCAAATCGGAAGTATTATCATAAATAATATCAAGCGAATCAGACGGGATTGCGGAATTAACGGCAATTGTCAAACTATCAGGATTTTGTGAATATTTTTTTATTTCGGAATTTTTATCAACTTTTAAAAGTATGTCATAGCCGTTTGTATCCGTTTGTTTTACATCAATTCCCGAAATCGAATTAACGCAGGCAAAAGCATTCATTGTTGATATTGCAACAATTCCGACAGTAATAAATAACTTATTAAATATACTTTTCCTTGTGGTCATTAAAACTCCAACGACTATACTACCCTTAATCTTAATTTTAAAGATTTTATTTTAACCTTACATCAATCAAATGATTTAATAATTTTCTAAATCTTTAGATTAATATATAAAAAAGTTGCGTAAACTTTATAAAAATAATACTATATAATCATATAAACGGTAAATGTGTTAAGTTATTTTGAAAGGCAGTTTTTATGTTTGATTTTCTTTGTGGCAAGAAAACCGGTGGAAATGAAATTGACGGTATTGCGAAACGCTTTGAAGTCGTTAAAAAAATTTTTTCGACCGAAATTATCAATAAAGAAAGAAAAAATGAAATCGACCGTTATATTGATGAATACGGATATATTCCCTATTCTCAAATAAAAGCGATTAATGAACTGACGCCTTCCGAAGTAATATATGCACTTGAAAAAAAACTTGAAAAAAACAAAACTTATAAAGAAGGAACTTTTATTGTCAAAGATGATAAAATAAGTGCCGTTAAACGTGCAGGGTATAACAATTCCGATTGGATAAAAAAAGAACAACACGATATAAAACTTGTTTGTATTTCCGCACTTGCGGACGGTGCGAAAGATTCTTCGCCCGCAAAATTTATTGATTGGTTAAGACAAATCGTAATTTTGCCTGCGGGAAATACGGATAAAGGAATTTTATCGACAACAATGTATTTAATTCCCTTTCAACCGAGAGATTTCGGAAATGCATATTTAAGTGCGGGGTCGGAAGAAATAAGCAAAAATCTTGAAGACAAACTGCTTTCCGATAACGGAATTTCTTTAAAAGAACAGGTGAAATTATTTATTTCATTGACTCAACTTGCAGGACACCCTGTTATTTACGATGTATTTCCGCAAACGGGCAGATTTTCAAAAACGGTGATTTTAAATCCCGAACTTGCAAGGTGGATTGATGTTAAATTTTTAACGGACGAAATTGCGAAATCGCTTAATTTTGTTGCAATAAAATTATCAAAAGAATTTGATGAAGATGATGTTACAATCGTAAAAAACATATATAAGACAACATTAAAAAGCGGTTCTATTGATTTGACTCCCGAATTTAAACCGATATACGAGCGTTTTCGTGATGAATTGGAGGAAAAGAAAAAAGAACTCTCGGCTTTTATGACAAAAAAAGAAGAACAAAAGAAACTTGTTAAACGTGTTAAAGAAGTTGTTGCAAAAGTTCAGGGTGTTTCTTTTTCAAAATTAAAAAAAGAAACCGATATTACCAAAAGAGGGGAAATTGTAAGTGCTTTAATTGATGAAGGATTATGGACATTGCCTGACGGTGCTTGGTGTTCAAGCGGAATACCCGTATTCCAAAAAATGTCGGAATGCGGTTCATATCCCGTTTTTAGACATTACAATGCAAAAGGTCATGATGTTACAAAACTTGCGGATTCGGATTGTCAGACTCCTTATTATTTTGTTTACTTGGAAAACGGTGAATTTAACAATTTTGCAATAAATTATTATTTAAAATATCTGGAAAAATTACGTTCGGAATATAATTTCGACGGCTTCAGAATGACACATTCCGATTTCGTTGTTGATGAAATGAGCGAAAAGAATTTGCGTCCGATAAGCTACAGAATACCGAGAATGGTGCTGACAAAAGTTAACGAATTATTAAAAAGCAAAGTTCCTTATTTTGCAGTAATGGCGGAATATCGACTTTGGAACGCTTTTTATAAAGAATATCATCAAAATATGAAGTTTGATATTTTGTGGGGGAATGATACCAAAACGGATTATGAAAAAAATCCTTCCGAAATAATCAACAATAACAGAGAATTGCAGGAATATAACACTTCCGTATATAATAACGGTTTCCTGTCAATTTTAAAGACCTATAACAATCAGGACGGAGAATTCAGAACCGTTAACAGATATTTGGGATTGGCAGATGAAAATGAAGCAATATTCAAATGGTTTAAATTTAAGTTTTTACCCGGCGGACGTTATGCAAACAGACCCTGCATGTACGTTGACGGTGACGAATCTTTTTCAAAAGACGGAATTGAAACCGCAATCCGTGAAGAAGTTGCACTAATCAGAGAAGATAACGAAGATTTTTATTGTCGTTTCGATGCAATAAGACGTTTTGCGTTAAACAGTGAATTGACTTCGGAAGGTGAAGCACAAGTAATTTCGATGGATAAAAAAGGTTTTATCTCTTGGATGGTTTCAAAAGAATCGGTTAAGGAATCTTTCGTAATTGTTGCGAATTATCTTCCTACCGAAGAAAAAATATTAAAACAAAACCCTGACGGTATAATGGAGTACGTAACAAAACAAAATTATCCCGTTAAGAATAAAAAAATAGAACTTCCGTCGGATTTTGAATTGGTTAGCGAATATGTTTACGAACCCCAAAAAAAGGATTTTGTGGAACATTATATAAAGGGCAATTTAAAATCAATTGAAATTGAAAAAGCCGAACCCTCGGAATTTAGGATATTTAAAATAAAGAGATAAAAGTGAAATATACGGATTTAACTTTAAAAGAAAAAATAGCACAAATGTTTATTGTCGGATATAACGGTTTGAATTATTCATCCGATAAATATTTTTGTTCTTTGCTTGATTCCGCATTGGGCGGAGTTATATTTTTTACGCAAAATATATCGGGAGAAAATCAAATAAAAGAAACGATTTTGTCCATCGGTAAAAAAGCCAAAATTCCACCGTTTTTCAGCATTGACCAAGAGGGCGGAAGAGTTGAACGCACGGAAAAAATTTATGGCGGAAAAAAATATTTAAGTGCCCAAAAGGCATATTTAATGGGACTGTCTTATCTGCAAAATCAAACAAAAGAAATCGCCTTGGAATTGAAAAGCTACGGATTTAACATGAATTTTGCACCCGTAATTGATGTTAACACAAATCCCGATAACCCTATAATTGCGGAACGTGCTTTTTCTTCGGATACCGATGAAGTTATTTCGGCAATGAAAGTCGTTATGAAGGAATATGAAAAATACGGAATAATTACGGTTGCAAAGCATTTCCCGGGGCATGGCGGCAGCAGTACGGATTCTCATAAAACTTTACCGGTTATTGATATTGAAAAAAACGAATTTTTTGATAAACACATAAGACCCTTTCGAGAAGCCGTAAAAAACAATATCCCCGCAATAATGGCGGCACATGTTCTCTATCCTGCATTGGGAGAAGGCATATATCCGGCTTCCGTTTCAAAAAAGATTATTAATGATATTTTGATTGATGATATCGGCTTTGACGGCGTTATTATTACTGATGATATGGAAATGAACGGGATAAAAGGTTTTAGCCGTGAAGAAGCCTGTATTAGAGCTATTAATGCGGGTGTTTCAATGTTCATATTCCGCAGTGCCGAAAAAGAAATTTGTGATTTGATAATAAAAATCGAAAATGCCGTAAATGAAGGTTTGATTGATATTGAAAAAAT
>CAZHCP010000113.1:0-5100 GCA_964531015.1 uncultured Muribaculaceae bacterium | reverse complement strand
GCGGTCTTTTAATGTATCAGTTAAAAATTTACACGGTTTCTTTTGTTTTGTTCAAACATTTTATAACAGTATCAACCACCGTTTTTTGTTCTTCTTCCGTTAATTCGGGGAACATCGGTAAAGACATTACCAATTTTGTATCTTTTTCCGTTTTCGGCAAATCTCCTTCTTTATAGCCCAAATCTTTATGTAATTTTTGAAGATGTAACGGAACGGGGTAGTATATCATTGCACCTATGCCGTTTTCTTGCAACAGCTTGTGAACTTCATCTCTGTTTTCGATTTTAATTGTATATTGGTGATATACGCAGTATGAATTATCAACTTCCGTCGGTGTTTCGATTTCGGGGTATTTTGCAAATAATTCGTTGTATCTGTATGCGTTTTCACGTCTTGCCTTGTTCCAATCGTTGATATAATTCATTTTAACTCTTAAAATTGCAGCTTGAATTTCGTCGAGTCTTGAATTTACACCTAATTCATCGTGATAATATCTGATTGCACCGCCGTGATTTCTTAAAGCCAATATTCTGTTAAAGAGTGCTTCATCGTTGCAGGTAATCATACCGCCGTCACCCATACCGCCTAAATTTTTGGTCGGGTAGAAGCTGAAACAGCCGAAATCTCCGAACGTACCGACTTTTTGTCCTTTATATTCCGCACCTATCGCCTGACAACAGTCTTCAACAACTTTCAGGTTATGACGTTTTGCAATATCCATGATTTTATCCATTTCTGCGGGTTGACCGTACAAATGAACGGGGATAATTGCTTTTGTTTTAGGAGTTATTGCCGCTTCAATTTTATCGGGGTCAATATTAAATGTTTTTTCGTTGATATCAACAAACACAGGAGTTGCACCTGCCAAACCGATTGCACTTGCGGTTGCAACAAAGGTAAATGCCGTTGTTATTACTTCATCACCTCTGCCGATATTTAATGCTCTCAATGCCAAGTGAAGTGCATCAGTTCCGGAGTTTAAGCCTACCGAATATTTCGTGCCTACAAATGCGGCGAATTCACTTTGCAATGCTTTGTTATGTTTTCCCAAAATATAAGAGCCCGATGCCAATACTTCAAGAACTTCTTTTTCGATTTCTTTTCCGATTTTTGCATATTGTCTTTTTGAATCTAAAACAGGTATCATAATTTTCCCCCTTTGTCTGTTTATTTTCTCCATACTTTAAGTTTAGCACACTAATTATGTGCCTTTATATAATCTTAATACCGCAAATAAAAACTAAATACTTATGGTGACTCTTGAACCTTCTTTATGGTAATTTCCGCCACCGCATACGGTTTCAATAACTTTCAAAAGGAACTCCCTTGAAGCTTCCATTTGATTTATATAAAATTCCTGATTTCCCAAATGTCTGATTTTTATAATGGCTTTGCCGATTTTATCGGCAGGTACATATAAAGAGGCAACTTCAAAATCCAATAATTTTTGTTCGATTTCCTCCGTAATTCCGTTTTTGACTTCGGGAACAACACCTTTTATTGCTATTATTCTTCCCGTAAACAAAGGAAGATCTTTTTCTCTGTGCAGTGCTTTCGGTTTATCTTTCATGTTTGAAATAAAACTTATCGAGTGCCATAAAATGTTTAAAACGGCAATATGTTTTTGCTTATCGTATTCATAATAAATATTTTCGGACGGAATGCCTCGTGTAGTAAAGGATTGTTTTAAATATCCCACCGTAAGAGCCATATTTTCAACCATTCTGTCCAATAAGACGGCTGTATTTGCATTCGATTGCTGATATTCAAGAAATTGTTTGTACATGTGACTTGATACAAGCCCCATTCTTTCTTGTATTACGGCAGATTTCCGTGCAGTGGTTTCAAAATTATCAAAATTACCGTTCAATTATGCCTACGCTTTCTTACTGTTATTTTATCCGAAAATACTCTTTTATAAAACTATTTTATTTCTTTTTATTACAAAAACGAATACTTATTTTACATTATTTTTTTATATTCGCATTTAAGTTTAATTTATCAGGCGGATTTATATTAAAAGTTTTGATTTTTTTTCATTTATTTAATATCATAATAGTTATGAAAATAGTAATTGTCGGCTACGGAGAAATGTTCAGAGCATTGATAACCGGTGTTTTAAAAACGAAACACGAGATTGTCGGTGTATTTAGGCATGACAATGTTTTATATCCGAAATATAATCGCTTTTTAATTGATAAATTAATGCCGTCGGAAGATTATAATTTTATAAGAAATCTAAAATTGTATGATATTATTGCTCCGAGCGTAAACTCAAAAATATTTAAAGAGGAGTTGGAAAAACTCGAAGCAGATTTAATAATCGTCGGTTCGTGGAGTGAAAGATTTGAAATGCAAACGATTAACACTCCGAAAATTGCAAGCATTAACGTTCATCCTTCTTTGTTGCCGAAATACAGAGGTCCGAACCCCTATATTCACGTAATTTTGAATAACGAAAAACAAACCGGAATTACTTTTCATTTAATGGATGTTAATTATGATACGGGTGCTGTTTTACATCAAAAAGAAGTTAATATTTTTCCTGATGACACGGGCAAAACTTTAAAAACAAGATGTTGTGATACGGCAATGCATGAAATTTCAATATTTTTGAACAATATCGAATCCTTTTTGAAAAATCCAAAGAGCCAAAATGAAAAAGAGGCCGATTATCAATCACAAATCAGCCTTTCAAGTTGCATACTCGATTTTGAAAAAGAATCTTCGGAAGAAATTACAAAAAGGATAAGAGCTTTAACGCCTTGGCTTGATTGCGTTATTCCTTACAAAAGTAATTTTTTCTCTTTTGAAAAATATAACGTTTGTTCAAAACCTTGTGATAAAGCACCCGCTCAAATAGTAAAAATCAAAAAAAAAGCACTCTTTATAGTTTGCAAAGACCATAAAGTTATGGAATTTTCAAATTTAAAAATAAAATCTCCTTTTTCTTCTTTTTTGACGGAGTTATACTTAAAAAAGATAAT
Organism: uncultured Muribaculaceae bacterium; assembly: GCA_964531015.1. Taxonomy (GTDB): domain Bacteria; phylum Cyanobacteriota; class Vampirovibrionia; order Gastranaerophilales; family Gastranaerophilaceae; genus Avigastranaerophilus. Next base: position 2,113 of record CAZHCP010000113.1, on the reverse strand, counting down.
AAAGATAAATACAAAAGCAATTTAATATAAAACGAATAGGATAAATATGTTAGACTTAAATGCAAATTATGAAGTTATTGTTTTCTCAATAGGTGACACAAAAGCAGGTTCAAAAATGGGGAAATTACAAGTTAAAAATCTTGAAAATTCTTCTGTTTTAAATTGTATTTTATGGGAAGAAACCTTAAACAGATTAGATTCTAAGTTATTCAGGACAAATAATATTATTAAAATAAACGCAGGTACGTATAACGAAAAATACAATAACTGTCTTGTTTCTGATATATCTCTTGTCAGAGAAGCGAAATTGGGTTTGGACGAAAAACAGCGGGATGAGCTTTTTAATCAACTGATAGAATATGTAAATAAAATTCGGGATAAAAAATTAGCGGAATTTGTTGCTTCTTTGCTTTTTGAGTATGAAAAAGAATTTAAAATTGCACCTGCAGCAAAATTAATGCATCATAATTATGTAGGCGGATTACTTGAACATACTTTTGAATGTTTGGAGTTTGCACAAGTTATTTTAACAAAGTGCAATAATAAAATAAATCCGGATATTGTATATGCGGCTTGTATTTTGCATGATTTCGGAAAGATTTTTGAATATATCGCCGACATGGAAACAGGATTAATAGAATATAACGAAGAATTTAGAAAAGATTGGAGAACTCACTCGCAATGGGGTTTCTCGATATGTATGAACAACGGCTTTAAAGAAATTGCAAAAATGATTGCGGCTCACCACGGAAGAAGTGATTGGGGTGCGTTGATAGACTTAAACGAAAAAGATGCGGAGCCGTATATGTATATCATTCACCACATTGACGACTTATCCGCAAAGTTCGGCAAAATTTCAATCTCCGATATAACATAATAATAAAAGGAATATATAATATGAAAAAACTTTTTTCACTTATACTCACTGTTTTAGCCGTCTTGTGTTTTACATGTCCGGTTTCTTATGCGGCAGTCGGTAAACAGATTAACGCAAACATTAAAACCAAAAGAGTTCCGGCAGGCAGTGTTTTAACGCTCAAAGTGTTAAACGGCGTTGGTTCTTCAACTTCTCAAATCGGCGAACAGGTCAATTTAATGGTTATTGATGATGTTAAAGTCAATAATAATATTGTTATTCCGCAAGGAAGCGTAATAAGAGGGTCATTGGAAGAAGTTTCCGCACCGAAAATGTTATATAAAGGCGGAACAATCAGACTTTATTTTGACCATATCGTAAGTTCCACGGGGAAACAGGTTCCTTTTTATGCGGGAATTTGCAATAATCCGGATATAACTTATGACGGTGCATTAAGCTCAAAAACAAATTATTTGACCGCATTAAAGAAAACCGCAGGAACAACAAAAGATATTGTTGTAACGCCCGTTGAGTATGCGTGGGAAAAAGGAGAAGATTTATTTAACGGAACACCAAAGTATATATTTGCTCCAGTTGCCGCAATTGTAGCGACTCCCGTTGCGGGCATATATTTTATCGGAAGTTCCGTTGTTAACGTATTCAGAAAAGGTGAAGACGTTACGTTAAACCAAGGCGAAACATTGCAGGTTCAATTGTTGCAACCCGTAGACATGCCGGTATATTAACAATGAAAGCGAAATCAATACTTCCAGATATTTGTTTTCTGTTTAAAAATTGTGTAAATCTTTTATTTTTAACAAAAGAAAAGAAAATTGCAAAGTTGTTGACCGCAAATGCTTTGAAATTGGCATCTGCCGAATCCTGTACCGGAGGATTGATAAGTTCAAGATTAACGGATATATCGGGTTCAAGTGTATATACGTTTCAAAATTTTGTAACCTATGCAAATTCGGCAAAAGTCCAATTGCTCGGAGTTAATCCTGAAACAATTGAAAAATATGGTGTTGTAAGTTCTTATGTTGCGGAAGAAATGGTAAAAGGATTGCTGAAAAAATATAATTGTTCGATTGCCATTTCAACAACAGGAATTGCAGGACCTTTGGGGGCAACGAATACAAAACCCGTCGGCTTGGTTTTTATCGGTGTCGGAAACAAGAATATTCAAAAATCCTATTGCTATAAGGCTAATCCGTTATATACAAGACGAATTATGAAATACGCATTTGCAAATAAAGC
>CAZHCP010000112.1:3424-5189 GCA_964531015.1 uncultured Muribaculaceae bacterium | reverse complement strand
GTAAATTCGGGGTTTGAATCCAGTTTTAAGCTGTATTCTATAATATGTGATACATTATCGGATGTTTTACCGCTTCTCAATACAAAACCGCCGTGAGGAATACCGGAGTGATTTTTTTCCAATTCTTCTTCGGAAATAAAATGCACCGTTGTATCGTAATCGGCAAAATAATTCGGCATTGTAACTATTTCGTGTTTGATTTTTGCTTTATCGGCACCTTCTTCTGCAACTACAAAACATTCTCTTTTATGTTTTTCACGGGTTGATAAAGTCGGGTTTTCTCCGTTTCGGACGGCTTCCAATGCTTCTTTTACGGGGATTGTGTATTGTTTTGCATTTTTAACGCCTTCAATTCTTCTGATTGCATCGGAATGACCTTGGCTTACGCCTTTTCCCCAAAAAGTGTAATCATTACCTTCGGGTAAAATTGCGTTTGCATACATTCTGTTTAAAGAAAACATACCCGGATCCCAACCAACGGAAATTACCGCTGTTTTTTCAGCTTCTTTCGCCGATTTATCAACATTTGCAAAATGTTCGGGAATCTTTGCGTGAGTATCAAAACTGTCAACAACGTTAAATATTTTTGCATAAGCGGGTGTTTGTTTTGGCAAATCGGTAGCACTTCCGCCACAAATTATTAAAACATCAATTTTATCTTTCCACAATTCCGCTTCATCGACAGAAACAACTTTTGCTGACGAATTTATTTTAACATCACTCGGATTTCTTCTTGTAAAAACTGCAACCAATTCCATATCGGGATTTTGTTTTATGGAATTTTCAACACCTCTGCCCAAATTACCATAACCTAAAATACCTATTCTTACCATAATATACTATCTCCTTATAAGATTTTTTTTTATTTTAATACCAAAAAAATAATATGATATATTTTCTTTATAAAATCTTTAGAAATATTTTCATTATAATTATAATTACTGTTATGATAAAATAATACGCACGTGGTAGCAATTTATTTTTTTACGTGTTTTATATTTTTGTAAGCAAAAGAAGGAGTTTTTATGAAAATTAATCAAATTACAATGCGAGGAAATGTTCAGGTCTTAAAAACGAAAGCAGGCAGTGCAAAACCAAAGAATGCAACTGTGAATAATACAATTAATTCGTTAATGAATGCCGATGCCGCAGCAACTTTAAAAGCGGGAATCAGCTTTAAGCGAACAAGAGAAGAAATGACAGATTTTGAGAAAAGTTTGTTTAGAGAAGAAGACCCGATGAATCCGGGAACACCAAGCGAATTAAGAGTTCCTGATTTATTCAATATGCCGGAAGATGTCCATATTGCATTTCAGGATATGAATACGGACGATGAAAAAGCAGTAAATCCTGCAGGTTTAAATATTGTATCGACAATTAAAGAAGATAAAAAAACGATAAATATCACAAACGATAGCGGTGATTTGATATTTACGGGCGAAGTTAAAAACGGTGCTAAGGTTCCGACTTTAACATACAAACAGGGTAAATTCATGCCGGAAGTAACCGTAAAAGACCCCGAAATATTAGGGAAATCCGTTATAAAAATGTTATCCGGAAGTAAAATAGAAGGTGAAAACTTTAAATTTGTAATGCCGGGTGATTATAAAAATTATAAAAACGACGAAGTAAAGACGGTAAGTTTTAAAGGAAAAACAGCCATAACGACATTGAATTTGGAACCGAGAACACAAGAAGCGGTTGATAAATATTTGGTTTCCGAAGTAAGGCAAAATGCCATCAAAGGTGATTATGCCGATGAAAT
>CAZHCP010000112.1:0-3324 GCA_964531015.1 uncultured Muribaculaceae bacterium | reverse complement strand
GCTGTTTCGGAAGGACTCGAAAAAGGATATATCAACAAAGATAAAGATATGATTATATTAAATGCCGATATCATCTCGAATGCTGATGTAACAAGAGCTTATCACGCATTAAAAACATTGCCGAATGCGGCATTGGTTATTCCTTATTATTCCGTTGATGCTGACAGAGCAAAATCATTCGGTTTGTTGGGAATAAGAAAAGATGAAAACGGTAATGTTCAACTTGATTCTTTTGTGGAAAAAACTCCATATACAAATAAAATTCCTATACCGCAAGAGTTTTCTTCCGATAGTGATTATATAAAAGCAATGAACCAACATATTAACGCACAAAAAGCATTGAACCCGAACGATGACGGAACATTTTTGATAAACCCGGGTGTTTATGTAATGAGCAAAGAAGCAAATGAAGTGCTAAAGCAAATGGGTATTGAAAATCCGAAAAATACGTTGCTGGGCAAACATGTAATGCCGGAAATAATCAAACGTTGTAACGAAGGCACACTTGTTGATGAAAACGGCAATAAAATGAAAGCCTATACAATCCCGTTAGAACGAAAAGGCGGGGAAGCCGCTTTCTGGGATGATATCGGAACTGCGGAAGCGTATTTGAAAACAATTAAAGAAATTGCATTAGAAACAGAACAAAAAGGTACGGGCGAAATAAACAGATTTTACGGTATGCCTCGTCAGGTTTTGAGAGATTTCCAAAATAATGTTGATTTGGATACAAGCGTAGTTTATCAATCCGAAACGGCAAGAGAAAAAGTGGAAGATTTCAAAATCAAATATAATGTATCGGCTTTTGAAGGAAACATTTTTGCAACATAAAATATAAAAATAATTGTAAAAAAAAACGAAAAATTGCTTATTTAATGTAACAAATAAGCAATTTTTTGTTTTAATATATATGTATGGAGTTTATAAAATTAAATAATCGAATACCTTTTGTGAAGTGCAAGAATAGTTTGTCGTGTGTAGCAAAAAACACGGCAAAACATTGTAATGTGAAGTCAAATATTAATGCAAAAGGTTTGGAATGTCTTGGAGCATATAACAAAGCAAGCATTTCGTTCAAGGGCTATTACGGCGATAAGCAACCCGCCAAAAAACTGTTTTGGATTGTCAGCGGACGAAACGAAATATATCCTGATGAAGTAACGAATAATACGGCTTGGAGAATTGACGGACAAAAAAAATGGTCAACAATTCCGCCCCGTGAATTGTTAAAACGAACTCCGACGGAAGCAATACAAAGCATTTGTACATTAAATGATACTTATGAAATTCCCTCGCTCATACTATCGCCGAATTACGGTGATAATTGGGGCAGACGTGCAAATTACATTGAATTTAACCCGAGATTACTTGCGAAAGCGGAAGGCAATAAAAAATCGGAAGGTCTTTTGAATATAATAAAACTTTTACCGGCAATTCCGCCTTCATCCAAAAGTTATCCGAACTGTATAATTCTATCTCAACTTTATCCCACATATAACGGCTATAATGACGGATATACGGGTAATGAGTCTTTATACAGCATAAATTTGCATTCGGGAATTTCCAAAAATCTCACTTCTGATAATTTGAGCAGAAACGGTGAACGAATGGGGGATGACGAACTTGTAAAAGCCTTTAACGATTTTGCACATTTTCGAGGTCTGAAAACAGGTATCAGAATGCCGATATCGGAAGGTCAAATGTCGATTAAAAACAGACCGTTCAGCTGGCAATATGATACGGAAGCCTTTATTGATGCTTGTTGTTATGCGGTTGATTTGGGGTTTGACTCAATTTTTATTGACAGTGCGAAACATGTCGGTAATTTTGACATGGAACACTACGGCGGAGTCGGAATTGTTCCCGATTACGGAAAAATGCAATATATTACAAAGCAAATAAGAGAAAGAACCGGAAGAAACGATATTTCGATTATGGCGGAAAAAGCAGATATCGACCCGAGATATGAAAATTTGGGCTATTCTGCCGGTAATGACTGGGGTCTTGCCGATGATTACGGAAATTTAATTCATGAATATAAAAAACAGGCATGGAATAATAATTATGCGGCAGGCCCTTCAATTTCCGATGATAACGACAACGGTTCAATGAGTTATGAAAGAAGATTGCGACGAATAAAAAATGCTTTTCACGCTTTTGAAGACCCGAATAAAAGATTGCCGACATATATGCAAATGCACGATTTGTTTCCTTTAAACGAAAACACTAATACCCATGAAACAATGATGTCGAGTAAAAATCGCAGTGCATACGGAGATGTTAACAGTAACTATACAAATATTTTTGCACAAACGCAGGCTGCTTATAACCACACTAAAAATGTTTATAATGAGTTTGCTTCCGTCATAAATTGCTGATAATATATTTCGTTATGCTATTATTAATAATATAAATTTAACAGTCAGGAGTGAGTATGAAAAAAATTATAACTTTACTTTTCATTATAAGTTTTGTTTGTTTCGGAACGATAAGCGAGGTATATTCCGCAACAACAGGAAGCACAACAACAACACAATGGACATCAAAAACCGGACTTGAAAGAGTAACCAAAATCGGAAATCAATTATTAACAAAAAACTCACTTCCGACAAAAGTAACGTTTACCGTAACGGAAACTGACGATATAAATGCTTTTGCAAGTAATGAAAATCAAATCTGCGTTTATACGGGATTGTTGAATTATGTTAATAATGATGATGAGTTGGCAGGCGTAATTGCCCATGAAATCGGGCATATTGTTAATAATCACATAAAAAAGCAAAGCATTGTTTCATCAATTACATCAAGTATAATATCAAATGCCGATTTAACAGACGGAGTTAAAACAGGAGCCAATATTGCAAATAATTTGTCGATGTTAAAAATGTCAAGAACACAAGAAAACGAAGCCGATATTACGGGCGTTGATTTGATGATAAAAGCAGGCTATAATCCGCTTGCAATGGTGTCTTTTTTATATAAAATCAGCGGAAACTATGTTGATATTATGCAAACACACCCGTCAGGCGATAAAAGAACAATGTATATATACGATTACCTTACATATACATACCCCGATAAAGTAAAACAAACTTATTCAACCGACGCCTACACACAATTTATGCAATATGCAACTCCGATTGTAAAAGAGAGAACCGAAAATAAAACCAAATTGGCAACATTTAACAAAAAACAAGCAAAATTACAGGAAAAAAGAATAAAAAAATTAGCCAAATATAAACAGGAAAATCCGTGGACAAGTTCTTATGAAACATTGAAAAGTATATATAATACGGCTAATTCGATAACGTCTTCGACTTATTA
>CAZHCP010000111.1:0-5229 GCA_964531015.1 uncultured Muribaculaceae bacterium | reverse complement strand
GCCCTTGCCGAGGCAAGCGCGGAAGCCGTTTACGTTCCAAGATATAAATTTCATTTCGAGTGTTCCTTTTGAATTTTGTACAATATTTATTATAAACCGTCGAAGGACGGTTAGTCAATGGCAACGTTCGCGACGGTTTGCGGCTCATCGATGTTACGGCATAAAAAAGAGGTGTGACTTTGTCACACCTCTTTCGGCGTTTTGAGTTGTTATCAGTATGCGATTCCCTGCCATACCATAGCGTCCGCAACCTTTACGAAGCCTGCGATGTTCGCACCCGCAACGAGGTTGCCGGGCATACCGTATTCTTCTGCGGCTTTTTTTGCCGATGCATAGATGTTTTTCATTATTCCGTGGAGCTTTTCGTCAACTTCCTCTGCCGACCAGGACATTCTGATAGAGTTTTGTGTCATTTCGAGACCGCTCGTTGCTACGCCGCCTGCATTTGCGGCTTTTGCGGGTCCGAAAAGGATGCCGCTCTTGAGGAAACACTCAACAGCATCCGGAGTGGAGGGCATATTTGCGCCTTCCGCAACTGCACGGCAACCGTTCTTGACGAGAATCGCTGCGGATTCGCCGTCGATTTCGTTCTGAGTAGCACAAGGAAGCGCGATGTCGCAGGGGACGGTCCAGATTCCGCGGCAACCTTCGGTGTATACGGAACCGGGAACGCGATCTGCGTAAACCTTGATTCTTGCACGTTCAACTTCTTTGATCTGCTTGATAACGTCAAGCTTGATGCCGTCTGCATCGTAGATATAACCGGAGGAGTCGCTCATTGCAACGACCTTTGCGCCGAATGACTGCGCTTTTTCGCAAGCGTAGATTGCAACATTACCCGATCCGGAAACGATTACGGTCGAACCGTCGAAAGAGAATCCGGCGTCTTTGATCATTTCGTTTGCGAAATAGCAAAGACCGTAACCGGTGGCCTGCTTTCTTACGAGAGAGCCGCCGGAGGGGATGGACTTGCCGGTAAGCACGCCGGTAAAGGAGTTGGTGAGGCGCTTGTACTGACCGAACAAATAGCCTACTTCACGTGCACCGACACCGATATCGCCGGCGGGCACGTCTGTATCGGGACCGATATGGCGATAAAGCTCGTTCATGAAGCTCTGGCAGAAACGCATGATCTCGTTGTCGCTCTTGCCCTTGGGGTCAAAGTCGGAGCCGCCCTTACCGCCTCCCATGGGGAGAGTGGTAAGCGAGTTCTTGAAGGTCTGCTCGAAGCCGAGGAACTTGATAACGGAGGCGTTTACACTCGGATGAAGTCTGAGACCTCCCTTGTAGGGGCCGATGGCGGAGTTGAACTGAACGCGGTAACCGCGATTTACCTGAACTTCACCTTTGTCGTCAAGCCAGCTTACGCGGAACTGAATGAAGCGTTCGGGCTCTACGATGCGCTTGAAAACGCCGGCTTTGATGTAGTCGGGGCGCTTGTCTGCAACGGGGGAGAGGGATTCGAAAACCTCGCCGACTGCCTGAAGAAATTCAGGCTCGTGAGCGTTTGTTACGGACAGTTTATCGTATATTTCTCTCAAATGAGCATTTTTGATTTCCATTTTGTGATCTCCGATTTCCGCGGCGGAATGCCGCTTGGTATAAGTTATTATGTATTATACATCCGTTTTGAATGAAATTCAATAGATTTATTCAAAAAAGCAGGATAATTTCAAAATGACAAGAAGATTTTGCGTTTAAGTTGAAGCATTTGCAAACAAAAATTGCATAATTGGCGCGAGAATAAAATCGCGCCCGGCGCGTATAATGTACTGTCAGACTGTTTTCGGAGGGATATGATGCGTGACGTAAAACGCTATTTTTACAATGCGATCCTGCTTTCGCTTTCCGCGCTCATTATGCGAAGTGTAGCTGTTGCGTTTAACGTGTATGTTACGGCAAAGGTCGGCGCGGAGGGCATGGGCATCCTGACGCTCGTCGGCTCGGCGTACGGCTTCGCCGTCACGTTTGCAACGTCGGGAGTGTCGCTCGCGGTTACAAGGCTTGTCGCGGAGACGGTGGTGACCGCAACGGGGACGGAGGCGTCAAGGCGACTTGGCAACATCGCGCTTGTCACGTCTGTGTATTCGGCGGCTTTCGGCGGACTTGCCGGCGCGGTGCTTTTCTTCGGCGCGGATTACATCGGCACTTCCCTTCTCGGAGACGAAAGAACCGTCGAATCGCTTCGCATCTTCGCCGCGACCTTGCCTTGCTCGGCGCTTGCGAGCGCACTTTCGGGATATTTTAATGCTTGCAGACGTGTGTCGAAAAATGCAGTTGCACAGGTGACGGGGCAGGTGGTTAAGATTGCGGTGACGGTGACGGCGCTTTCGTTTTTTGCTCCGTCCGGACTTGAACCGATGCTCGCGGTGGTGTCCGCGGGTGGCGCTGTGGCGGAAATCGGCAGTTTTGCAGTCGCTTTTTGCCTGTACATGGCAGACAAACGCAAAAATTACCCAAAAAAATCAAAAAATGTGGCGAGGAGTGGCGCTTCCTCGTCTGCAACGGAGCTGCGTGCCGACACAAAAACGGATGCGGCAGGGAGCCTACTGTCAACGGCGATACCGCTCGCGTTTTCGTCCTACATAAGAAGCGGACTTGTCACGCTTGAGCATATACTCATTCCGTATGGGCTGAAAAAAAGCGGCAGCTCCTATTCGTCGGCACTCGCTTCGTACGGCGTTTTGCACGGTATGGTTATGCCCGTCGTGCTGTTTCCGTATGCGGTACTCGGCTCGTTTACGTCACTGCTCGTCCCGGAGCTGTCGATATGCCGTGCAAAACGTGAAAACGAACGCATACGGCATATCGCAAGGCTTGTTTTTCGGTCAACGCTTATTTTTGCCGTCGGGACTGCGGTCATAATGGCAGCATTTTCGTCCGAGCTGGGAGAGGTTTTGTACGACAGCGCCGAAGCCGGTGAATATATTTTGATGCTTGCGCCCGTTATACCCGTGATGTATCTTGATACAGCCGCGGATAGTATGCTCAAAGGGCTCGGACATCAGCTTTTTTGTATGCGCGTAAATATAGCGGACGCTTTGATATCAGTTGTGCTTGTGTGGCTCCTTGTGCCGATTTTGGGGGTTAAGGGCTACGCCGCCGTGATCGTTGCTTCGGAGCTGTTTAATGCGACCGTGTCGATATGGAAGTTCATTTCCGTGACGGGGATGAAAGCGGAATTTGTGAAATGGTTGCTTCGACCGCTCGCGTCCGCGACGTTTGCGGCTGCGGCTGTCAAGTATGTGTCCGCGCCGAACGCTGACGGACTCGGCGTTACGCTTGCTATTGTAGGTACGGTGGCGCTTTATGCGGCATTTTTGGTTGCATCGGGTGCGGTTACCGTAACCGACGTCGGGTATGTCGTGGGAATTTTCGGTAAAGAAAAAGCGAAAACTGAGAAAAAGACGCGAATGGCGCAAAAAGCATAGGCGAAGATTAAATTTTTTTGCCTTCGCCTATTGCTTTTTTGAATTTGTTGTGATATACTTTTACAGTCAGCGAAAAAAAGAACATTCGGCGCCATAGCCAAGCGGTAAGGCAGAGGTCTGCAAAACCTTTATCCCCGGTCCGATTCCGGGTGGCGCCTAAAAGAAAAACCATCCCATCCGGGATGGTTTTTCTTTTACCCGTAAGGGCGGAATCGGACCGTTCCGATCTCCGTGGTGGCAAGCGCGTGAGAGCACGCGCGAAAAAACCATCCCATCCGGGATGGTTTTTCTTTTACCCGTAAGGGCGGAAAGCGCGTGCAAGCACGCGCGGCGGTGCACGCTTGCGTGCACTTTCCGATACTCCGTGGTGGCAAGCGCTTGCAAGCAAGCACAAAAAACCATCCCATCCGGGATGGTTTTTCTTTTACCCAAAGTTGGCGGAAAGCGCGTACAAGTACGCACGGCGGTGCACGCTTGCGTGCACTTTCCGATACTCCGTGGTGGCAAGCGCAAGCAAATATAACGCTTTACGGCAGGGCAATGCTTGAATGCCTTGAACTATTTTGAGAACTCGAAAATACTGACAGACGAAGAAAAATTGCCGTATACTTCCGAAACGGCAAAGATAAAGTCGGCTCTTTTGAGGAAAATATTGGATTGACAAGACCACGGCGGCGTGATATAGTGTAATTAAACTAATTAATGAGAGGAAAATATCATGAAATTACTTCAAATTGACTACGATTATTACCTGTATCCGCAAGGAATGACGTGCGTTGAGGATTTTATCGCGTATGCAAATCAAAATTATCATTCTTTTATAGAATTGATGCAGTTTAGTATGGAAAATTGCGTTTTTCCGTATCTTATAAAGGAAGATGCGGAGAAAACCTATGTCAACATTGCGGAAATAGATCAAATTAAAGAGGTTGAGGCGACGTTGCTTGACCGCGCCGATTACGATGAACGTCTGCGTTGCGTTGTCGCGAAAAAGTGCGTTGACTGTGAATATTACACAGAGGGCGATTCCGACGACGATCTTGAAGAACATAGGGATCGGCTTTCGCTTGACGGAGACTGCGCTATGTACTCGAAAAAAGAGAATTGAGCTTGAAAAGAATTGAATTCGGAGGAGAATATCATGAAAAAACTTGCTCTTTTAGTTACTCTTGCGATTCTTACGCTGTCTGTTTGCGGATGTTCCGCTGTTGTTGGCTCGGATGAGGACGACTTATACGATCTCGGCATCGAGGCAGTAAAAAACGCAAAAAAGCTTCTCGCATCTGACGAATATGCCGAAATTAACGATATGCCGGCTTCGCTTGTCTCGGTTGCAAAAGGCGTGGATTTGTCCGATTACAAGCATCCGAACGAGGTGTACAAGGTCACATTGGCAGACGCCGAGGCTTTTTATGAGGAGCTGTTGCAGGGCTCTGTAGATTGGAATGAGCTTTCCGACTTTTTGAAAGAACAGCTTACGGAAAAAATGACGTTTCAAGCTGCAATGACGCAACAAAACGCCACATATGCTGATTATGTTATCGCGGTGCCATCTTTGTATACGGCGACCGCTTATGGAGAAGGCATCAAGCTTGACGCGCCCGTTACGTATTTGTACTGCTATGATTCTGAAGTTTCCGTTGTTGTTACATTTTCCGAGAGTGGGCGTGCAACGGCGTACCTTGTTTTCGGTGACGAGGACGAGCTCGTCGATTGTGCAGAGAGTGGCGGATTCGAGCTTGAAAAGCTTGACGTGAAATAATGAAGATAAACGTTGTAAGCTTTAATATCAGATATA
>CAZHCP010000110.1:0-5422 GCA_964531015.1 uncultured Muribaculaceae bacterium | reverse complement strand
AACTTCCCTGCTTGACAGCATCCGCAACACCTCTGTCACTTCCGGCGAAGCCGGTGGTATTACTCAGCATATCGGTGCATACAGCGTATGTGTCAACGACCGCACCATCACATTTCTGGATACACCCGGACATGAAGCATTCACCGCAATGCGTCTGCGCGGCGCCCAGGCAACGGATATCGCGATTATCGTTGTTGCCGCCGATGATGGCATTATGCCGCAGACGGTTGAGGCAATCAACCACGCAAAGGTCGCAGGTGTTGAAATAATAGTTGCCATAAATAAGATGGATAAGCCCAGCGCTAACCCCGATCAGGTTATGCAGGAGCTCACAAAATATGATCTCGTGCCCGAAGAATGGGGTGGCGACATTATGTGCGTCCCTGTATCCGCGCATACGAAAATGGGTATCGAAAATCTTCTCGAAGATATACTTCTCATCGCGGAAATGCAGGAATATAAGGCAAATCCCAATCGCAGAGCAAGCGGACTTGTCATCGAAGCAAAACTCGATAAGGGCAGAGGTCCCGTTGCTACGATGCTCGTTCAGAACGGTACGCTTCATGCCGGCGATATTGTTATTGCAGGTACGTCCGTAGGTCGTGTCCGTGCTATGACGGACGAAAACGGCCGCCGCCTCAAGGTTGCAGGCCCGTCCGTTCCCGTTGAAATCACGGGCCTTTCCGAGGTTCCCTCCGCCGGTGACGAATTCAACGCCGTAGAGGACGAAAGAATGGCAAGAGAGCTTGCGGAACAGCGTAAAACTAAGGAAAAAGAAGAAGTTTTCCGCGCCAACGCAAGAGCAAACCTCAACGATATGTTTGCGCAGATTGAATCCGGCGTTAAGGACTTTAATATCATCGTTAAAGCGGACGTTAAGGGAAGCGCGGAGGCTGTAAAGGCTTCGCTCCAGAAGATCACAAACGAGGAAGTAAGAATTCAGGTGATTCACTCCGCGGTCGGCGGTATCATCGAAAGCGATGTTCAGCTTGCGGCTGTTTCCAATGCGATCATTGTCGGATTTAATGTTCGTCCCGACAAATCTGCGATGGATATGGCGGAAAGAATGAACGTCGAAATCAGAACTTACGGTGTTATTTACGATTGCATAGATGAAATCAAAGCGGCAATGAAAGGTATGCTTGCTCCCAAGTTCCGCGAGGAGATTCTCGGTCACGCTCAGGTTCGTCAGACAATTCGCGTGCCCAATGTCGGTACGATCGCAGGTGCCTATGTCCAGGACGGTAAGATCGCTCGTAATGCACAGATTCGTATCGTTCGCGACGGTTTCGTTATTTTCGAGGATAAGATCAGCTCGCTTCGTCACTTCAAAGAGGACAGACGCGAAATGGCACAGGGCTTCGAATGCGGTATCGGTCTTGAACGCTTCAATGACATTCAGGAAGGCGATATTTTCGAGTGCTTCCAGATGGTTGAGATCGAAAGATAATAAAAAAGCACGCTTTCGCGTGCTTTTTTTGATTTTGTGTGCAAATCGCTTGTGTTTTAGACGCAATTAAAGTATAATAAACCTGTGAACGGGTTAGCTTGTTTTGTTGATACGGCAACTTGTTCAAATTAATCTTGAGGAGAACGGTAATGAAAAAAATACTTGCAATTATCCTTGCAGCACTTATGATTTTTGTGCTTGTTGCCTGCGATTCGGATTCGGAGCATAAAGATGACGATGATACGAAATCTTCCCGTGATGAAGATAAAGTCGAGTCGAAAGACGATGATGATTCCGACGACAAAACCAGCGCAGATGAAAACGATGCATCGTTTTCTGAATATGTTGCGGTTGAAAACGACGAGTGCAAAATTACAGTGAAAAAAATCACTTCCGATATTCGTTCCGAATATACGGTCAAGCTGCTTTTCGAAAATAAATCGTCTGATAAGACGTATATGTTTTCGGCAGAAAAAGTTTCGGTTAACGGCGTTCAGTATGATCCTTTTTTTGCAACTGAAGTTGCGGCAGGAAAAAAGGATAATTCGGAAATGGTTTTTTCGGATACCGATATGAATAAGTTGATAGGAGAATTTACCGACATCGAAATCACATTCATGGCATACGACAGCGAAGATTGGGCTGCGGATTATGTTTTGAGCGAAACGATACATATTTATCCGTTAGGTGAAGATAAGGCAACGGCTTTTGTAAGGGAGTCGTGTGATTCCGACAATGTGATTATTGATAATGATTATATTTCCGTGACCGTTATCGGAAGCGAAACGAACGAATACGGCGAATATGTTGTCAATATGTTCTTGGAAAATAAGAGCGATAAAGACTTCATGATTAACGCGGAAGATGTATCCGTAAACGGATTTATGGCTGATCCTTACTACGGTGAGTTCTTGTATGCCGGAAATTCCGTCTTCAGCTCAATGTGTTGGGCTGATACCACTCTTGAAGATAATGATATAACCGATGTTGAAGATATTGAATTCATCTTCAAAGTGTGTGACGCTAACGATTGGCTTACAGACGATTATGTAAACGAAAAAATTACGATTAATCCGTAAGGCATATTCAAAAAATCAGCGCTTTTGGCGCTGATTTTTTCATTAACCGAACGGATATGGGACTGTTGACAAAATGAACCTTATGAGGTATCATAAGATAAATTGTAAACTCTAATTTGCGGAGGAAAATTGTGAAAATAGTGATTTATATGAATCACCCGGACGGAACGGAGATATATGTCAAAAGAACGGTCAATCCGCTTTCGCGCGCAATTTCGTTTTTAACGAAAAAGGCGGCGGGCAAATCCGAAGATTTCATGTGTAATGAATCAGACGGACTTCCGACGGTGTATTTTACAAAAGAAATAACTCCGGAGGCGGTGCTTGAGCTTTATAAAACGCTCGGACATGACTTGCCCGGTAAGGTTGCGGTCAAGATTCATTCCGGAGAGCCGGGAAATCAGAATTTCATCGGTCCGGAGCTGTGGCGTCCCGTGATCGAAGCGGTAAACGGAACTGTTGTTGAATGCAACACCGCTTACGGCGGTCCGCGAAGCACAACGGAGGAACATTATGAAACGCTCAAAGCTCACGGTTGGAGCGATGCGTTCGACGTTGAGATCCTCGACGGTGATGTGGACGATCTTGAACTTGATGTTAAAAACGGCAAGCACATAACGAAAAATTACGTAGGCGGCAAGCTCGCAAATTATGATTCGATGCTCGTCCTTTCGCATTTCAAGGGACACCCGATGGGCGGCTTTGGCGGCGCACTCAAGCAAATATCCATCGGTACCGCATCCGCTTACGGTAAGGCGCACATTCACGGCGCAGGCGATGCCGCGATGATCTGGCGCGCGGATCACGACGCTTTCCTTGAAACCATGGCTGAGGCAGCGTCGTCCGTTGCGGAGTATTTCGGAGAAAACATCCTTTATATAAGTGTGATGAAAAATATGTCCGTTGACTGCGACTGCTGCGCCGTTGCCGAGGATCCCTGTATGTCCGACATCGGAATTCTGGCGTCCGCGGATCCGATCGCGCTCGATCAGGCGTGTCTTGATCTTGTTTATGCGGCAACGGACGATCCCGGTCAGGCTCATTTGATTGAAAGAATCGAGTCCAGAAACGGAATTCACACGGTTGAAACCGCAGCGGAACTCGGTTTCGGTAAGAGAGAGTATCGCCTTATCTGCTGCTGAAAGGGAAGTAAATGGCAAAAAGAAGAAACAATCAATATACCAATACGCTCGTTTTCATAAGCGTCATTCTTGTTTGGGCGCTTGTAATCGGTATCGTTTTTCTTGTCGATTACTTAAAGGACAGAGAACCCGATGAAAGCGAAACGATCGACGAGACAGTCGCAAGCGAGGAAGAAACGGGAACTGAGGATACCTCAGGCGATACCTCCGATACCGTTTCGTCCGTGATTGAGCCTGATCCTGTGACATACACGGAAGCAACCATCGTTTCCGCCGGAGATATAATCATGCATAAGGCTCAGATCAACTACGCGACAGCGGTCAACAGCGAAACTCCCGACTTCACGAATTCGTTTAAGTATATCAAGAATATAATCGAGAGCGCGGATTACGCCGTCGTGAACTTTGAAACGACCTGTTCGGGCGCGGAGCTCGGTTACAGCGGTTTTCCGTCGTTCAATGCGCCGGATTCTACGCTTTCGGCGATAAAGGACACAGGCTTTGACCTTATGCTTTTCGCAAACAATCACTGCTATGACAAGAATCTTTCGGGGCTATTACGTACGCAGGAAATGTTTGTGGAATACGGGCTTGATTACATTGGCGCAAAGACCGATCCCAACCAAGACGCGTACACGGTGGTCGAGCTTAACGGTATTAAGATCGGTATGTTCAATTACGCGGACGATCTTTCCGGCGGAATCACGGACACTCGCTATATAAACGGCAAGGTGATCAAGGATGGCGATCTTGACTATATGAATCTTTACAACCTGTCCTTGCTTGACGAGCTGTATTCCGAGGTTGAGACGATTATGGCGAATATGAAGGCGGACGGCGTTGATATTATTATCGCGTATATGCATTGGGGTAAGGAATACAACATCACACACAATCAACATCAGACAGCGGTGGCACAAGCGCTGACGAATCTCGGTGTTGACGTTATAATCGGCGGTCATCCGCACGTTATTCAGGACGCGGAAACACTCACAAGCGAGACCGACCCCAACCATACGACGCTTTGCTTCTATTCACTCGGCAATCTTGTCTCGAATCAGAACAGACTCACTCTCGGTGACACGCAAAACAGCACATACACAGAGGGCGGACTTATTGTTGAGCTGACGGTTCGTAAATATTCGACGGGTGAAGCAATGGTAAGCGCGGTTAAGCAGATACCGACCTTTGTTCACAGATACAAGAGCTCAAACGGCTATTACGCACATGAGATCGTTCCGCTCGAAGCGGCTTTGGCGGACCCGGAAGCATACGGGCTTACGGCATCGAGCTTCGGTAAAGAAAACGCGCAAGAGGTGTACGAGCTTGAGCTTGACGTGCTTGGCGATACCGTAGAAGCATATAATAATTCGATCGTGCTTCCGGCAATTGAATAAAAAGAAAGCCTCACGAATTTCTTCGTGAGGCTTTTGCTGTTTGGAAGTTGATGTCTCAAATCCGAACCTCCGTCAGCCTTGATTCTAAACGATCTAACCTTTTCTTCTGTAAGGTTATAGACAGAGGTTATTTTCAAATATCCATCCGGCTCGTCCCAAACGGTTACGGAATTAACGAGTAGGTCTATAAGTTGCCTACGGAAATCCTCATCCTCGATGTCACCGTCTAAAAACTTTGAAAGCCACCATATAATATGTTCTTTCTCTAAAATGATATAATCATCTTCCGCAATGACTAAACGGCGTTCAAGTTCTCTTTTTTTCTTTTCTAAATCGGTAAGCCTTGAAGCGAGT
>CAZHCP010000109.1:0-5524 GCA_964531015.1 uncultured Muribaculaceae bacterium | reverse complement strand
CAATCTCGCGCGACAAAAGCGGCGAAAATCCCGTATAAGCTTTTATCAGGAATTTGTCAATCGGCAAATCAAGCGCTTCGGAAGCGTCGCAGAAAAGTTCTTCCCGTGTTAATGCTAAAATATCCTTTTTATTTTGAGGTGGGGGGAGTTCGTACTTCATTCCGGGAAGCACCTGACGTAGCCTGCTTGTCGTAAAATCCACGACCTTTGCCGCCGAAAGGATCTTGTCATTGTCTCCGCAAAGAATGATATTACTGTATTTGTTCATTATTTCAACAATCAGCTTCCGCTCGCACGCAAATCCCATTTCGTCTCTCGCAGAAAAGCGAAGCGAAACAACACGCTCCGAGCCGTATTGGTTCGCGCCGTCAAAAATTGCACCGTTGAGATGCTTGCGAAGCATCATTGTGAAATTCGGCGGCACATCCGGCATATCAAATGCATCCGTTGAAAAGGAAATTCTCGGCGTTGAAGAACCGGAATTTATATATAATTTTTTTGTTTCTCCGCGCAAACGAAGCAAAATAATCGTTTCGTCGCGCCCGATTCCATATATTTTTTCGCATCGCGCACCGACACAGCCGTTAATTTCACGACAGACAGCGGCGAGCATACCGGCATCAAATGGCATTTTTACCTCACCTCAATAAGCTTTTCTCATCACATAATAGTAACAACGTCCGTAGCGTACAAAACCTGCTTTCTCCGCACATTTTTGCGAAGAAACGTTTGTATTCGCCGTTTCGTAAGTGACATAGCAATCATTCTCCGACATCAACAAATCCGCGAGCGCAGCGCAGTTCGACGCGGCATACCCGTTTTTCCTGAAATTGATATTTGTTTCCGTACCGATTTCAATCGTTTCTTCGGCTTCATCTTCAAAATCATCGGAAAATGATCTGTTTTCCGCGGCAATCGACACGATTTCGTCGGACTTTACCGTAACGAACGCGTTAATTTCTTCGTCAATATAAAGCGGCAGATCAAAGGTGGTTTTGTTCTCAAATTCAGCGATGTTTAGTTCGGAAAGAAGCTTTGTCTCCGGCAAGATCGCGTTGCGATTGATATTTTCGGGCGATTTAATAACATAGGTATAATAAAATCTGTTGCGAAATTTGCCGTTTTCGTCTTCCTCATAACCTCGCTCGCGCATTTTTTTGCCGATGTTCTCCCATAAAAACGAAAAAGCCTCGGACGTAAACGGATCGTCCGCATAAAGACGTTCAAATTCTTTCGCTTCGTTTTCGTAAGACTCGAACACCTCGATTTTTAGTTCCCCGCTGTCTTTTTTTCTTATCGTAACGGGAACTGCCGTGTCCCACTCGTTTTCGAAAACAAATTCTTCCCCGTCTCTGTCAAGTATGATCATATTTTCTCCGATTCAATAGCGTTGTCTTGCAAATATTATTATACCATAACATACACGTTTTTTCTATTCCAAGAACCGCTAAACACGACATTATTTTTAATTAATTTGACATTATTTTGAGTTATGTTGATTTTCATATCAGCGTTTGCTATAATGCAAACACATAACACACCAAAAGGTACGATCTGCTCATGAACAAAATAAAAATATACGCTTTACTCCTTGCTTCGGCTTCTGTTTTTACTTCATGCTCAACATTGATAACGCCAAAAACAGATACCGCCCCATCAACAGATGATACCTCATTTGAAAATGTTTATCAGCTGCCGGAAAATCCGGACGAAACGGAAGAACTGAAATATAACTTGTATGCTTCTTCAGATAACGGAAACGGGACCTTCAACAACCCCGTCATTTACGCAGATGTCCCGGATCCTGACGTAATAAGCGTTGTAGACACTGACGGAAAAAGAGTTTACTATATGGTAAGCACGACAATGCATTATTCTCCGGGCGCGTGCATTATGAAGTCATACGATCTTGTCAATTGGGCAGTTGTTAATTACGCTTACGATATAATGGCAGACATTGATAAGCTCAATTTGGAAAACGGCGAGGAAGCATACGCCGGAGGATCATGGGCAGCTTCGCTTCGTTATTTTCGCGGAAAATATTATGTTATGTTCTGTTCATATACGACATGGAAATCATATATTTGCGTAACGGACGATATTGAAAACGGTGATTGGGAAATGATCGTTATAGATGAGCTTTTCTATGATCCTTCCCTCCTGTTTGATGAAAACGACGACGGTACTTATCGTGTATTTGTCGTTCACGGAATGAAAAATATTAAGCTTACCGAATTGAAGCATGATCTCAGCGGAAGGCTCGACGGTTACAAAAATAAAACAATAATCGAAAATGCCGGGAAAGCATTTTCGAACGAAAACGAAGGTGCCGAAGGCTCTCACATATACAAAATAAACGGTTATTACTACATTTTTCTAATTACATGGCCGTCCGGATCTGTACGAACACAGCTCTGTTATCGTTCGAAGAATATTGACGGTCCGTATGAGGGAAAGGTTGTGTACAGCGGAATATGTGACATGGAAAACGTAGGTGTCGCTCAGGGCGGTTTGATTGAAACCGATAACGGATACGATCATGCAATGCTGTTCGAAGATCACAGTGCAGTCGGAAGGACGCCTGTTTTGATGCGTGTAAATTGGAACTACGGTTGGCCGATATTCGAAAAAGCCGAACCGACATCTGAAAAAGCCATCGACGGCTTTGAAAAAAGCGGAATAGTTTCGGATGATGAGTTTAATGACGAACTTTCAATCTGCTGGCAATGGAATCACAATCCAGATAACAATCTCTGGAAGATCGAAAACGGAAAACTCGTTTTCACAACAGGTAATACCGTCTCCTCCATTATTCATGCCAAAAATACACTTACTCAAAGAACGTTCGGCCCCGAATGTTCCGCCGAAATCCTCTTGGATGTTTCGAAAATGAATAACGGAGACGTTTCCGGACTCTCGGCATTCCTCAGTAAATATTCTTACATAGGCGTGCATATGAAAGACGGCGAAAAATATCTCGTTGTTGCGAAAAACAACGGTGACGTGGACGAAGAGGAGCTTGAATATAAAAGCGCGATAAAGCTGAAATCGGACACCGTACACCTGAAAATGGCTATCAACTACGAAAAAGAACGGAAAGTATATTTCTTTTACAGTTATGACGGCGAAAAGTGGTACCGTCTTGCGGAAGAACAAAAAATTTCATACGATCTTGATATGTTTGTAGGATGTCGCTTTGCGATTTTCTATTACAGCACGGAAACATCCGGAGGAAACGTCTCCATTGAATATTTTGATGTTGAGGCCGATTCCGAGATCATTTCTCTTGCGGATGAAGACGAAAGCGAAACAAAATTCAACAATATTTTTAATGGGAACTGAAAAACATGAAAAAACTTTATTTTATACTTATCACTCTTGCAATTTTATCTCTTTACGGCTGTAGTTCCGCACCCGACAGTGAAACCGATACGGGCGAAGGCTTCACTTCTGATATTTCAACCGTTGAAGAAACAACTTCCGACACGGAAACGGAAATTGCCGAAACCACGGAAGCGGAAACGGAAGAGACCATTGCTCCTATCGAAGTTTCCTACGGTAACAACTCATACACCGTTTGGGAACCGAATGTTTCAAATCAGGGAGAAGTTATATATTATCACGATTTCAGCGACGGTCTCGGAGATTTTTACGGTTCAGGCGCGGAAGTTGAACTGAAAGAAGTGGACGGAGTTCCCGTTATGTACGTTTACGACAGAAACGTATGGTGGGACGGAGCAAAAATCAAATTTGAAGATCCGATACTTGTTCCCGGCGAAACATATCTTTTCTCCGTTGAATTTTTTCAGGATACGGAAGACGAAATGAAGCTTGCGTACAATGTCGGTCAGAAAATAAACGGCGAAACAGATGAAGACGGAATAAAGGGATATAAAGTCAAGAAAGAAACGTGGACAACGCTTCAGGGCATTTACACGGCAAAAGAAGGCAACACAAGGGATCATATTTTTATATTTGAAGGCAGCGGAAAGCTGAATTTTTACGTTAAAAGCGTTAAGATAGAGCGCATCGAATACGATGCTTCCGATGCCTGCTCATACGATTCTCTTTGCGAACTTGCTGCAAATCACGGTTTTATGTTCGGAGCACTTTTAACACAAAACACTTTAAAAGATCCCGAACGTCAGGCTTTTTTCAACAGGCATTATAATATCTGTTCCTGCGGAAATAGTACTTTCTTAAGCAAAACTAAAACAAAAGAAGCCGATGACGGTATGCCTCATTCCAACTTTGAAGAATGCGACGAATATTACGAATATGCAAAAGCTCACGGAATGAAAATACGCGGACACGCATTGGTTCCCTCCGGCGACTCGATTGACTGGTTTTTCCGCGAAAATTATGATCCCGAAGGAGAATATGTTGATAAAGATACAGTCCTCAAGCGTTTGGACGCATACATCGAAGAAATATTAACGCATTACGAAACCAAATATCCCGGAATGACAGTAAGCTGGGACGTTGTAAATGAAATGTACGAATGGCTTAAAGACGATATTTTCTACGAATATTTCGGTGATGAAATGTGGGAAATCGTTTACGGTATCGCAGACAAATATACAGACACTCCGCTTTTTTATAACGATTTTTGTATGTCTGTAGGAAGAAAATGCGATGATATTTGCGAAATCGCAGACAGATTAAATAAAAACGGTAAAGTTCTCGATGGTGTCGGAATGGAAAGTTACTATTCTGCAAGAGATACTGTCGTTATCACAGACAGGGATGGAAGAAACAGTCTATACCGCACGGCACTGCAATATCACGAACACGGTCTTGACGTTCATCTAAGCGAAGCTACCTTGCGCATAAAAAATAATACTCCCGAAGGTCAGGCACAACTTGAAGATGCATATCGTGAGCTTTACAATGTTGTTCTTGATCTGAACAAAGAAGAAAACGTCATTTCTGTCGTAACGCATTGGGGCTGGAAAGATAACGCTTTTCTTCTCGACGGTGAGTACTCATACGGACTTGCCGGAACATTCAGCGGACTTGTTACATATAATCTTTTACCCAAGCCGACACTTCAAATTTTAACGGACGTACTCAAGCGTTCGGAATAAACATTTTCACTAACTATAAAAACACCTCCGATTAAATTTACATCGGAGGTGTTTTTTCGTATAAATACCGTAAGCTATAGGAAAAAGTCACAGTCTACATAGGAAACCAAACTGTTTTCTATTTACCGATCAGGAAATCAAGTAATGTAATTAGCGAATACGTTCAAAACTCTGATCATGCTTCATTCTATAAAACAACTGCATCGAATATGAAGAAAGGTTTGGAACTATTAGATAAAAAAAGACAGAAGTCTTTTAGGAGTTACAAAATAATTAGATCTTTTATAATAAAACGTCATTAAATAAAAAAACGCCGCATCTCTGCGAACGGAATTTTTATTTCAATAACCTTGAAAAACTTGAATAAAGAGAAGTTCGAGATAATCGAACTGTAAGAAATTGAACTAAAGTAGTTCAAGCCCTCGGTCAATTAGTAT
>CAZHCP010000108.1:0-5567 GCA_964531015.1 uncultured Muribaculaceae bacterium | reverse complement strand
ATTATTTGAGAGAAATATTCCAAAGAAGAAGCACCGTTAATTATAATATCCGAATTATCTTTTTTGGGTAAAATGTATTTTTTAGAAGCTTCACGCACGTAAGCCAATTGTTTTAAAGCGTTTTCTTCGTTTTGGTTTCGTGACGTTTGAGCTCTGTATAAAAACCAGCGTTTTTGAATGTCAGGGTCAATATCGACATATAATTTTACGTCAAACAAATCCGCAACTTTTCCGTACATTGTAGCCATACCTTCAACAACAATTATTTTTTCGGCTTTTTTCGGAATGGAGTTTGGAACGACAACTCCCGTACCGTTAACCAAATATTCCGGTATCTTAACGTCCGTACCTTGCGATAAAGCAAGCAAATCTTCATATAATTGAGGCATATTAAAATTATTCGGAGAATCTACATCATATCCCGATTCCAACAATTTATCAAAAGACCCGTGTTGTTTTATAAGTTCGGATATATCATTAAAATAATTATCGGCACTCATTATTTCAACGGGCATGTTTAAACTTTTTGTGCGTTGAACGATTGTATTACAGATAGTAGTTTTTCCGCTTGCCGATTCACCGCTTATACCGATTAATATGTGTTTTTGAGGATTATGAACCAACCGTGAAGAAAATCTTTCAACAAAACCGGGGCGTACACTTTGAAATATAGGATTTGCATTTTTTGCGTCATATTCCAAAATTTGCTTAAACTTGGAATTTAAGTATACGGCCAAAAGTTCTCTGCCTGCTGTCGTTGAGAAATCAGGCTTTGTAATTTGTGTCGATTTTTCTTTTTCAAAAAGGAAATTCATACTCTATAAAAGTTCCAAAATAAATATTTTTGCTACCCGGATATAATTTTTATTATTATATAACTATATTTTACATTAAACTTTTCGGCAATCAAATATTTAATTATATATCGGAATGAAAAACTTAACATTATCCTTCAAAATATGGTAAACGGGACTGTTTATATTTGTGAAGGAGTTTAAATTATGTATTTTTCAACAATTTTAATTATGTTTAGCATGATATTTCAACAAAATGCTTTTGCGGGGTGCAATACGGGTTTTGCCTGTTCTATTAATGATTTGGCACAAAACGAAATTGCGATTTTTGAAGAAAATAAATCACTAATTAACAACTATTTTGAGCGAAAAATAATTGAACCGAATTATATTTCAAAAACAACTCCGGTTTTAACCTATAACGATTTGTTCTTATTTAACACAATTCTTTAACTTTGTTTTGAAGTTCAACAAGTTTTTCCTCCTTGTCGGTTTCAAAATAAATTCTTAAAAGCGGTTCCGTACCGCTTTTTCTTATCAAAATACGACTTTCATCGGATAATTTTAACTTCAAGCCGTCCAACGTGTTTTTTTCAACTATTTTATATTGACCTATTTGCGAATAATTAAAAAATTTATCAATGATTTTTTGTTGTTCGTCTTTTGAGGCTAATTTCAAATCAATTCTGTCATTGATAAAATCACGATTTAATTCGGATTTTAATTCACTTTGAAGTTGAAACAATGTTTTTCCGGAATAAGCAAGCATTTCCAAAATCAGAAAATTTGCAAGAATGCCGTCTTTTTCGGGGATATGCCCTTTAATGCTTAAACCGCCCGATTCTTCACCCGCAATTAAAACATCATCGTTTCTCATTGCCGCTCCGAGCCACTTAAATCCGACAGGGGTTTCCAAAACTTCCATATTATTCTTCTTTGCATATATATCGAGCATTATGCTTGAACCTACGGTTTTTGCCAATTTTCCGCTTAAATTTTTATTCGTTTTTAAATGTTTCATTAATAAAGCAATAATTTCATTCGGTGTGACAAATTCACCTTTTTCGTTAAAAACTCCGAACCTGTCACCGTCACCGTCATTGCTTAAACCGATAAGCCCTGTTGCTTTGCATTTCGCTTTTAAATTCGGCAAATATTTTTCTTTCGGGTCGGGAATGAAACCTCCGAAATTAATGTCACGTTCAAGATGTTCACTGTCATTTTCTATATTATTGATATCGGCAATTTCTTTTATAATTTTTGCGGCTGCTCCGTAATGACCGTCATAATTAAATTTTATACCCGAAGTCGCAATTTTCTTAAAATCGATTAATCCGCATAAATTATTAATATATTCGGGTTCGAAAGTAACTTTAACAAACTCACGTTTATCACGTTTCGGAATAAATTTATTTTCAAGATTATCAACAATTTTTTTAACCATGTAATCTTCCGCAGGCCCGCCGTATTCGGGAATAAATTTAATTCCGAGATACTCCGGAGGATTATGTGAAGCAGTTATCATTAAAGCATAAGCGTTTCTCTTTAATGCGGAATAAGCAATAACCGGTGTAGCCACGATATTTAGGCTCAACTCAACGTCAAATCCGAAGGCAGATAACTTTTCAGCAATATACTCTCCGAACTCATCGGCTTTGTTTCTCGGGTCATAACCGATTATAATTTTTTTGTCATATTTTGCCTCATTATATACATAAACGGCAATCGCATTGATAACTTTATCAACATTTGAATATGTAAAATCTTCGTTTAAAACCGCTCTCCAACCGTCCGTACCAAACTTTATTTCCGACATTTTCTTATCCTTTTTTACTTTTTTGTGTACAATAATTTTATAAAAGAATTAAAGGTTTAGCAAATGCAAAATTTATGCGTAGAAAACATATACTATCTCGGGCCGGACGGTTCAAACGCTCACAATGCGATGTTGAAATATATTCAAACAAATAATATCAAAGCAAACAATTTTATACCAAAAAACAGTATTAAATCGGTTTTTGAAGAAATCAAAAAAAATCCTTCCGATATTTGTGTATTGCCGATAGAAAATTCGATAGAAGGAATTGTAAGAGAAACAATTGACAATCTTTTAAGACAAAATGATACGGAAATAAAAATTCAAGGCGAAATTGTTATGCCAATAAGGCATTTATTACTTTCCAAAGGTAACAATCCTGCCGAAATAAAAAAAATAATGTCACATCCGCAAGCACTTGCCCAATGCACCGGATTTATTCATAATAATTTCCCCGAAGCCGAACAAAAAGAAGTGTCTTCAACAAGCTATGCCGCATTAAAAGTTGCAACGGTTAATGAACCGACACTTGCCGCAATTGCAAACGAAACCTGTGCAAATTTATTTAACCTGAATATTTTGGCAAAAGATATTAATGATGAAAAAGATAATAAAACCAGATTTTATATATTGTCAAAAAATCCCTTATTGACTGTGGGAGAAGGGAAAACGGCAATCATTCTTTCTACACAAAATATATCAGGTGCATTGTGTGAAGTTTTAAAAATATTTCAAAAACACAAAATTAATCTTTCATACATTGATTCACGCCCCTCCAAACGAAGTTTGGGCGAATACCTGTTTTTTATGGAATTTGACGGATATGAAAACGATGAAAAAACAAAAACCGCTCTTTTTGAACTAAACTCCGTTGTTAATTTCGCAAAAGTTTTGGGAAGTTTCCCAAAATATGAAGAAAAACATTTTGAAATTAACCGATAAAAATTGCAAAAAATAAAGGAGTCCAAAGACTCCTTTATTTTTAAATATTATTAATTTTATCTCTTTGCAACGTGTGCAACAACAAAATTCTTTACACTGCCGACTAAAGAAGAAACTTTATCTTTTAATATATCAACCTTAGGAGCAAGTTGAGTTTTAATATTTTTAGCGGAATTTTTAACTTTTACGGCTGTTTTTCCGGGGTTAAAACGAGAAGCCGCAGAAGTTGCCTTTTCGGCAATTTTCGTTTTGACTGTTTGAGCGGAGGTTTTAACTTTTCCGGTTAAAGGTTTAAAAAATTCCCCGATTTTTTTACCGACGGATTTAGCAGCATTCACAACTTTAATTCCAAATGCAGGGAAATTAACCTTTCCCGTTTTTGCCATATATCCGACGGAACCCGTTGTTGCAACTGCTGCTGTTCCAATTGTCGCAACCGTCGCAATTTTTGCAGCCTTTTTAGATTTTTCCGCAGAATTATTTTGTTGAATATTATATTGTTGAGTTTGGATACTTGAAGTTCTCATTATAACTGCTCCTGATAAAATTACATTACATGCTATATAACAATCATAAACTTAAAATTTGCCGGCATGCAAATATTTTATTAAGAAATTGTTACATACGAAGGAACTGACTATTACAGCATAAAAGAAAACATTTTATAAAAAAATATACATATTTAATTTATAACAGCATTTACTATTTCTATTGTTTTTAATGGAAATGTTACTTCTTTTTTTGAGTTATTTTATTTGCATTTGTTTAATTAAAAATATTGATGATATTATTTATATATGAAATTTATTGTTCTTATATATTTATTAATATTTTCAGCACAATATTTACAGGCAAGTACAAAGGAAAACTCTAAACTATAAATATGTTCAGAAAATTTTTAATTAATCAATTTAACAAAAAATATGCGGGTAAAGAGTTTATGTTCTGCAATAGGATTTATGAAGATATGGCATTTTTTCCTTCTTCTATTTCTAAATGTTGCCATTGTACAAGAATACCTTATTCTCCGCCTTTATTATATCCTCAGCGATTAATAAAAAAATTTGATTTCGCAGAATATTTTAATTTGATTGAACGAATAATGAAACTTAATCAAGGGAACTTTCAAGTGTGCAACGGCTGTCGTTTTTTGAAGAAACAAACTGTACCCGAATTTCCGAAGGAAAAAAATATAAAATTTTTAACAATAAATCATTTTACGAAATGTAACTCAAATTGTGTATATTGTGCAATAGGAAGAAAAACACAAGACCCGAACTATGAACTCTTACCGATTTTAAAAAGTATGGTAAAACAAAGAATGATTAATGAAGATTGTCTGTTTAACTGGGGTGGCGGTGAACCCGTAATTTGCACGGAATTTGAAGATGTTGCACAATTTTTGCTAAAAAATAAGTTCCGTCAGGCAATAAATTCATCCGGCATTGAATTTTCCAAAACAATTTTCGATGGTCTGAGAGCCGGTTTAATGAGCATACAAATCAGCCCTGACAGCGGAACTGAAGAAACGTACACTAAAATTAAAAGGCAAAATAATTTTAATAAAGTATGGGAAAATATAGCAAAATATGCACAATATCCGAATGCTTTATTTGTTAAATATATATTTTTTTCAATGAGTGCAAACGAAAATGATGTACGCAAATTTATAGAAAAATGTATTGAATGCGGAGTTCAAAATATTGTTATTGACTGCGAGTCAAACAGTGCTAACAATCCCAAAAGTCCTTTTGGGAATATTACTCCCGAAATTATTGAACTTGCTTTGCTAATGAAAAAATTAGCAATAGAAAATAATATAAAATACGAAATTTCCTATCAGTGGAAAGATGAACATAAGCAACTTTTAATGTAACGGAATTATATAATGACTCGTAAAATAAAATTTTACGAGTCATAGTTTAAAATTTAAATTGTCTTAAAATTTAACCGTTTTTTTTAATAAGTCGAAGACGTTATCGAATTAGCCGTATTATATATACTTTTCAATGTTT
>CAZHCP010000107.1:0-5594 GCA_964531015.1 uncultured Muribaculaceae bacterium | reverse complement strand
TTCTACCGCTTTATAACATGTATAACGGATATTTTTAAATGTTCTTAACATTTTTAACAAACCCTCATCCTAACCTTCTCCCGTTGGAGAAGGAACAAGATAAAATTTCACTTTTTGCTTGTTTTTAAAATCAACCCTCACCTAAAACCTCTTCCGTTGGAGAGGATTTAGGTGAGGGTTGATTTTGAAAATAAAAACTCATAAAGTCCGCAAATAAATTAAAAACAAAGTTTTTTTCAGGAATTATGTTTTTTT
Organism: uncultured Muribaculaceae bacterium; assembly: GCA_964531015.1. GTDB lineage: Bacteria > Cyanobacteriota > Vampirovibrionia > Gastranaerophilales > Gastranaerophilaceae > Avigastranaerophilus. Next base: position 5,339 of record CAZHCP010000107.1, on the reverse strand, counting down.
ATTTTTTGCGAATTATAACAGAATAAAAGTTTATTGAAAAAACTTTTCATATCGTCTCAAATTATATATTATTCTTCATTTTTATGAATGCGGATTTTGGTATAATCCGTAATTTTGTCCGAGGTTGTCAGATATTCAAATAATGCTTGTTGTCTTGTGCAGTTAAATATTTCAACGGTTTTATCATCATGAATATCTTTTTTTATATCTTTTAATCCCGCAGGACCGCTTGCCAAGTAAGAATCGTATGCCATTATAAATGTTGCTTCATCGTCAAAATCATCAAGGTCATATTTTACCGACCCGTCCTCGTTTAATATATGAACATCCGATACCGTATAATCAGGATTAATCGTATATTCCAAACCCGAAACCTGCATTGCTCCTGGGGAAATCTTTGCGTAAGAAGAGGTTAAAGCTCCGTAATTGAGAGTTTTAATCAGTTGTTCTTTTGTAATATTTGCTTTTGTAATTTTACCCGACGTGAACGGCAGTGCATTATTTATATCTTCCGGAGTAATGTAAATATCATCAAAATTATCTCTGATAGAACCCGGATTAATTATTGCGAAATCGGCTTTTTCTCCTTTTGTATTTTTATTGACATACCAAAGTGTCGCATCCGTTGTAATATTACCTATTTCACTATGCCCCGTTAATCGGTTTGTTTGTGTTAAAGGTGCATTTAATATGTGTATGGCATCATCGGCGGTATCAATATGTTTTAATTTTAGTTTTTTTACGGAATTTTTACACTTATCTTTTATTAATACTCCGTTTTCATCAAATTCGAGGTTTAGAAATCCCGCATAATCCAAATTTTCACCAAATCCGTGTTGACTGCTTTTTCCTGTTGCAACAATTTTTACGGGTTCGTTTCTTTCGCTTGTTTCCCATCTGTCCGTTTCAATATGGTCATGTCCGCCGATAATAACATCAATTCCGCCTATTTCAGCCAATTTTTTGTAGAAATCATCGCCGTTTGATTTGTCATAATTCCCCGTATGAGCAAGTAAAAAGATTTTGTTTATGTTTTCATTTTCTAACTTTTCAATTTCTTTTCTTACTGATTTTACCGTTTCATCAATTTGTTCGGTTTTTATAAAATTCGTATTTTTGTTTATATAGGAAATATTGGCAAAATCGGTAGGAGAAACGCCGGTTACGCCTATTTTTTCTCCGTTAACTTCCAAAATTTTGCTCTTTATAATTGAATCATTCAGCGGAGTTTCTTTTGAATATTTAATATTTGTCGATAAAAATTTGTCTTTCAGGTCGAATTTATTTATTATTTTTGCAAGTAAATTCCCGCTTTCCAAATCATGATTGCCGATACATGAAGCATCGGTTTGAACGGCAAGCTTTTTGGCTATCGTTTCATTGTTTTTGTTGTAGTCCAAAAACATATCTCCGCCACAAAGCGTTAAGTTTGTTTCGCCTTTGTGTTCTTTATAAAAAGTATCTCTTTCTTCAAGAAAAGACTCGACATACCTTGTTGAAGCGTGCAGGTCATTATAATATACGGTATTTATTTTGCTTTTGTCGGATTTCTCACCTTTGAACGGGTATGCGTTTCTTATTATGTTGTATTGAATTTTCATACAGTTAATAAAAACGCTGAATTTAAAATTTGTTATTTTGTTAAGCACTCTAAAAAAATTAATCTCTTATAAATTGATTAAATTGTTTGCTTATTATATTCTTAATATGATGACCGAAACTAAAAAGTAACAAAATAAGAGGATAAAATGAATATTCGTGAATTGGAGCAGGAATTATATAATTCCGTAGAAAAAAATACACCTGACTACATAAAAAATAATAAATATATTGACTTAAATAACAAAAATGAATTTGTATTCACTCTAAAAAAAGAGCATTTATTGCCTTATGACGAAAAAACAAATAAAGAAGGATTAAATTTGAATAATTGGCTGAAAAATTACGAAAAAGAAGCAGCCGTATCAACAGCCGGTATCAGAGGTCCGCAAAATATATTATATCCTTATGATGTCAGATTTCCGATTAACATAATGGGAATAATGCTTGCCACTTATGCAAAAGCATTGGTTGCGAAAGAAAAATATCCCGGTAAAAAATTGATAAAATTGGTCGGAAGAGAAGTAAGATATAATTCCGATAAATTTTTGGATTTGATTGCAAGAGTACAAGCCGCACAAGGAATTGAAACATTAACGACGTTTGAAAGAAAAACAATGCCTATATGGATGGCTTCGTTCCTTTGCTTTAAGTTGGATTTAACGGGCGGTGAATATATTACTTCAAGTCACGGAATCAGTGTTAAGAATGCAACAAAAGACTTAAATTCGCAGGGAAGTCAGTACCTGCCCGAAGAATCAGCGGAATTTGTGGATAAAATAAAAGAAATTTTTAAAGAAGTCGAAGAAAAAGGATTTTATGAAATAAAAATTGCGAAATCCGACGATAAAAATATAAATGAAGATTTCTTTCATTCAATTAATGACGGTATTGATTTATACAAAGAATATCTTGAAAGCGGTGTTGCAAATAAAGAAAATCTTGAATTGATAAACGGATTAAAAAATAAAATAATTATTGAAAATGTCGGAGGAAGTGCATACCGAACTTTATCAAAATTATTAAAAAGTTTTGGTATCGACAAAAAGTTTGATTGGCTGAATACGGAGGAAGATGCGTTTTTCCACGGAATAGGAAAGTATGACACAGACCCGAAGGGGAATAAATGTTTTTATGATTATTCCGTTGATGCAACCGTAATTTCAACCGACAAGAACGGTGAACTTTATTTCCCCGTTATAAAAACTTTAAATTATGATGAAAAATTAAAGGAATATCCGGTCGGAACCGTTGTTTTAATAACCGACCCCGACCATGACAGATTAACCGTTTGTCAGATTGAAAATAAAAGTGCGGAAGAGTTTTTGAATAAAACCGGTATCAGCTGTGCACCGTTGAATGATGAACGAATATTGTGCGTATACGGTGCAAATCAATCGTTCCTTTTAATAATGGATTTTTGGGCTAAACAATTGAAAATTTCCGGCAATTGGAACAATCATTCACGATTTATGATTAAAACAACGGCAAGTGCAAAATCTTGGGATGAATGGGCAAAATTTAACGGAGTGAAAGTCGTAAATGTGCCTGTCGGTTTTAAAGAAATTGCAAACATAATGAAAAAAGTCGAAAATCAAATAATAGAAAATCCTGAAAAAGATGTAATTATTACCGATGTTTTCGGCAAAGATATCAATTTGGGTAAAAATCCCCGTATGATATTCGGCGGTGAAGAATCAGGCGGAATGATTATCGGCAGTGAAGAACTTATTAAATCAAAAGCGGGAAGAGTTGCCATCGCAATGCGAGAAAAAAGTGCTTCGGAAGCAATAATCGTTGCTTCCGCATTGGCGGGTGCTTTAGAGAAAGAAAACAAAATGATTTCTTGTGCGTTGGATGAAATTTTTACACAAAATAACATTATTTCCAAATATGACATAAGAGAAGATATTGCATATTACAACGAATCCGAACCCGATATAAATAAACTTATTAAAGCAAAAAAAGACGGTGAAGAATTAAGAACGAAAAATGATTTGTTCTATTTGACGCTTGCCTTAGCAGAATATGAAGGTTTAATAACTTTACAACAGGTTAAAGATATATTACAAAAAACCTTCCCGACTCTAAAATTTGACAATTTAACAAATATAAAATTTGTGGGTGACGGAACATTTTTGGAATTTGATGATAAATTTATAGAAATAAGACCATCAGGTACGGATGCAAAAACAAAAGCCTACGGAGCAGGTAAAAATAAAGAAGATATTACCGAATATGCGAAATTAACGGGTAATTATTCCGGTGAATTAAATGATGAATATATTGCCATAATTCCAAAAGATTATTACAATAATGCTAAGGAAAAATCCATGGATGAATATTTGAAATTTACAAATAAAGATACGGATACGAGGAAGTTTGAAATTCCCGACTACACAAAAACATTAGGTATATAAGGAGTAAGTTATGGCAGAAGAACCGAAAATATTGGCGACAATTCCGAGAAATGCTACGGAACAATTACAAATCAGCATTAATTCATATAAAGAAAAAAAATATTTGGATTTAAGAATTTATTATACAACAGATGAAGGCGGAACATGGTTGCCTACGAAAAAAGGTGTTACGGTTTCTCCCGATAATTTATTAACATTAAAAGAAGCGGTTGAAGAAGCAATGATGGAATTGATTGTTGCGGAAGAAGAATAGAGTTTAATGAACACTTCAAACGATAATTTGCAAAATCTGACAGACAGGGGCATATCAAACAAATATGCCCTCTGTATTGTTGATGTCAGGAATTTGGGAACGAGAACATTCTCTTATTTAATCCCCGATGAACTAAAAGAAGAAATAAAAATCGGTCAGGCGGTAAGTGTTCCATTCGGAAACAGGAAACAAAACATCATAGCTTTTGTTGTCGGATTTTCAAATTATTTGGAAGAAGGTATTAAGGCAAAATCAATAATAAAAATAATAGACCGTCGGGCGGTTTTTTCGCTTGATTACTTGAAAATGCTGGATTGGATAGCAAATTATTATTCCTGCGATATAAACACGGTTATGCAGGCTGCAATTCCGATGAAATTTTTAAAAGAAAATGCGGAAAATATTACAAAAGAAAAATTTGAAAAGTTTATAAAATATAAAAGCAAAGAAGATGCTTCTCCAAGGCAACTTAGAATACTGGAGAAATTGGAAGAAGTCGGCGAAACAACTTTAATTGAGTTTGAAAAAGATATAAAAACAACAAGAGCAACAATATTAAAGTTACAGGAAAAAGGGCTTGTCGAAATAATTGAAAAACCTATTTACCGAAATCCTCTGGCTGTTTTTAAAGACATTCAAAAAGATGAATTTCCCTCTTTGAGCGAAGAACAGGAAAGCGTATATTCTCAAATTGCACAAAAAGCCGATAATCACGAAAAACAACCGATATTATTACATGGCATTACGGGTTCCGGCAAAACGGAAATATATTTTAAGTTAATAAAGAAAGTTCTTGACGAAGGCAAAAACGTATTGTTTTTGGCTCCTGAAATAGCATTGGCTTCTCAATTAACGTTGAGATTAATAAAAAGATTTAATCCCGAAGAAATTGCGATATGGCACAGCAGTATTTCCGAGGGCGAAAAATATGATGTTTGGAACAAATTAAGAAGAAATCAAATAAGAATAATAATCGGAGCCCGTTCCGCAATATTCGCCCCGCTGAATAACATCGGTCTTGTAATAATTGATGAAGAACACGAAAATACTTATAAGCAGACTTCTCC
>CAZHCP010000106.1:0-5775 GCA_964531015.1 uncultured Muribaculaceae bacterium | reverse complement strand
ATTTGTGCCAAAGTTTCCAAATATTTCATTGCAATTAAATATTGGTCGGGTTTTCCCTTATCAGCCAATGCGTTTATTATTCTCGAAATTGCTTCTTTTTCCGCATCGGCTTCAATAATTCTTGCTTGTGCAATACCTTCGGCTCTCAATACTTCCGCCTGTTTTTCCGCTTCCGCTCTTAAAATTTCAGCCTGCTTTTCGCCTTCCGCTTTATTGATTGCGGCTTGTTTTTCACCTTCCGCAGTTAATATTGCGGCTTTTTTTATACCTTCGGCTTCCAAAATCGTTGCACGTCTGTCTTGTTCCGCTTTCTTTTCTTTTTCCATTGCATTTTGAATTGTTGCCGGCGGTACAATATCCTGCAATTCTACACGATTAACCTTTACACCCCACTTATCCGTTGCTTTGTCCAGTATTTCTCTTAATTTATCGTTAATAATATCTCTTGATACAAGCGTTTCATCCAATGCCAACTGACCGACCAAATTTCTTAAATTCGTTTGCGTTAATTTTTCAATTGCTTCCGGTAAATTTTCTATTGAATACATTGCTTTTTTTGCGTCAATAATTTGAAAATACAATAATGCGTTTATGCTTATTGTTACGTTATCTTTCGTAATTACGTTTTGACGGGGAAAATCATATACGGTTTCTCTCAGGTCTATTCTCGGTGAGGACGTCATAACCGAATATACATCGCCGTCCAAAGTCTTTTGTTTTACGAGTTTCGCCATCGGTCTGGGAGAATCAAAGAAAGGAACTATAAATTGAATACCCGGAGTTAACGTTCTGTTGTATTTCCCGAGTCGCTGAATAATCATAACTTCCGCAGTTTCGACAATAATTACGGATTTTACAATCAGTATAATAAGTCCCAAAAAACAAATCAGTAATAATATTCCCATTTTTAATCTCTCCGTTTACTAAATCCAAAATATCTATATTCGTTCGACAAACAAAGTAAGACCTTCGTTTGAAACAATTTTAACATCACAACCGACCGGTATCGGTTCATCACAATCGTTTTTTAATCTTGCTTCCCATCTTTCGTCATAAAGTGTAATCGCACCTTGTGTTGCGGTTATTTCTTCTATAACCTTTACGGTTTTTCCGATATATTGAGAATTAAAATCAACGTCATTTTTATTTAACATTTTTTCCAAAATCGGTTTTATAAAAATTATCGAAATCAGCGAAATGCCGAAGAATATAAGAATTAAAGTTTGCAAATTAAATCTGAAAATTGCAATTATTGCAGTTATAATCCCCGCAATTGCAAAGTTTATGCAAAAAAGAGTCGGTACCAATATTTCTACAATCAGTGCAATTATGGAAATAATAACAAATATCATCCAAACTTCCATTTTTGTTCCCTTCATTTTATAAATTTATAACATTTTGATTATATTATATTTTTTAATAAAAAAGATAAATGTAAATAATTATTACACTTATCTTTCTTATAGCACAAAATTATTATTTATTGTTCGACGGTTTCGGTTATCTCCGCTTCGGCAGGATTTTCGTTTTCATCAATGTTGTTTACTTCTTCAGAAAGAACCGTGTTTTCTTGAACAGTGTCGGAATTTGTCGTTTCCTCGGTTGTTTCCGTTTGAACAACAGGGCTTACAAGCTCTTTTAACGTGTTTGTAACTTTTGTTTTGAACGTATTTTTTAATTTATCTTTTATAATTGTTTTTGCTTCCGATTTCGTTTTGCCTTCCGTTAAAGTATTAAATTCATCAACTTTTTCATTAAGCATGTTTTTTTGCTCTTCCGTTAAATTACTGTTTATCGAACTTTCAACTTTATTTTTCAGTTGTTTTTTGACGTATTCTTTTGTATTTTCTTTAACGGTTTCTTTATTCAAATTTGAGAAATCAAGGTTTTCTTTATTTATAGCGGAATCAGGGATTGCACTGATGTGAGATTTTGCATTTGTTATATCTTCTTCAAGTGCCAGCCATTTAAACGATTTAACCAAAGTTAACGGTTTTGCGACATCTCCTCGTACAATTACTTGGAATTTTGTTGAAGTCGTATCGGAAATATCTTTACCCAACAAAGGAATTTGATTAAGTTCCGCACTGTTAACGGCTTCCGTAAAAAGGAAGAATACCTTTCCGAACAAATAACTCATGCCGGGAGTTGCCTTAACCAAATTAACGGGGTTTAAAAGTGCAAGCGGTCCCATTGCGTCGGAAATTTGAGAACCCAAACGACCTCTTAATTTTATATCAATCGTGTTTTTAAGCAAATCGAAGTTCCCGAAAATATATGTAGCCATAACATTTCCGCTTGATTCAATCGAATTAATTTCGGCAATTCCGTTATTAAATGTCAATTTGCCGTTTAAGGTGTTGTAATGTGCCGTATCAAAAGACAGTAAGGAATTTATAATCGTACCGATTGTTGATTCAAAGAAAGCGGATTGTCTGATATTTTCGGCCAAAATAAGGTTTTCAAGTTTCCCGAACGGTCCCAAATCACCGTCTTTCATTGAAAAATCAACAGTTCCTTTTAAGGTTTTCATTTGTTCTTCATAAGTAACGCCACGCAAAGATATATCGGCATTAAAGTCCGTTGTTCCGGTCAGCGTATCTTTCATTGCGGCAGCGTCAAGCAATGTTTTTTCAACATCCAAATCATTTCCGGATACATTTGCTTTTATTTCGTTGTTTAATACGTTTACGGATACTTTGCCTTTGATTTTTCCTTCAAAAGCGTTTGTAATAAGGTCTTTTAAATATAAAACATTATCGGCAAACGAAATTTTGGCAGTTGTATTGTTTAAAGTAATCGTGCCGGATTTTATCTCTTTTATGTCAATGTTTCCCGAATTTATTATAACCGGAATATCCTGCGATTGAGAGGTTTGTTTTGTTCCGCCCGTTTGCGTTGTGCCTGTTTGGGGTGTGGGAACATATTTCATCGCTTCTTCCGAAAGAATTAACAGCTTATCGGCATCGGTTAAATTTGAATTTATATCAAGATTTTTTATTACGAAATTTTTTGAAGGATTTAAGTCAGCACTTAATTTCGCATTATAATCGGAACCGTTTGCAACAAGATTTTTTATATCCGATGTCAAAGTTTTACCTTCAAAATTTGCAAGCAGATTGTCTGCCGTAATAAACAATTCCGGAATTGATAAATTCCATACATTTACGTCACCTCTGTATCTCGGAGCTTTTAAATCTCCAAAAACCAGTAAATCCGCATTAAAATTTAATTTCGATTGTGGAAATACGTTTATTACGGCCGATAAATCCTGCGGCATTTTTATTTTCAACAAATTAATATTCGGATTATTTGTATTTAATTTTGTTACCGTGCCTTCAATGTCAATTATTTCTTCATATTTAACCGTTTGTTTTTCCGGATTGTCGGGGTCTTGAATAAGTTTTTTTATGTAAAAACCGGTATCTTTAATTTTCAACCTGTCACCTTTTAAATCAATTACGGCTTTTATTACGGTGTCTTTCTCCGCAACTTTGCTTATGGTTACGGGTGATATGAAATTATTTTTATCCGCTTCAATTTTTGCAAAGACGGTTTGTTTTTTCGAATCACCGCTAACATTTATATTGACGGGAACGGAGCCTTTTGCATTAAAATACATTTTAAGTTCTCCGAGCATTTGCATTAAATCGTTTGTTACAAGATTTCCGTTGACATCAAAATTAAAAACGGGATTTTTAATGTAATTTTTTATGTTTCCGTCAACTTTTACGGAAGAAGAATTATTTATGTTAATTTCTGCGGGATTTATAACTATATCGTTTTCTCCCAATGAAATTTCCAACTTATCGCAATTAACGCTTGCACCGTTTAATAACAACTTAAAATCGGAATTTTTTATATTACCGGTGAAGGTTTTGAAGTTTCCGGTAAATTCCGCCGTTAACATATTGTTCATGTAGTTTATTTTGTTGACTTTGTCGTATATTGATAAATTGTTAATGCGGGCATTAATATTTGCGATTGCATTTTTCATTTCACCTTTTATGTTCGCATTAAGGTTTAATGTTCCGTCGTTTACGCCGTATGTTTTGTTAATTTCTGCGGGCAAAAACCTTGTAAAAATTTTTGCTACAGGCAATTTTTCCATTTCAATGCCGATATCCGTATATGATTTTTCATCAATTATTCCGTCGACCTTGAAAAGCGTATCAACTATTTCAGCCGTTGTATCGGTAAATTTTAACGTATTGTTGTCTAATGAAATAACGGAATTTATTTTTGCCAAATACTCGTTTGTTTTTGTATTCAGAATTGAAATATTGTTTATTGTTATGTTTCCGTTTGAATTTAATTTTTTAAAATCAGTTTTAATGTAAGTATCGGCATAAAAATATCCTTCACCTTTAAGAGGGTTAAGTTCATGTTTAATATTCAAAGCATTAAGCGTTGCTTTTGTTAAATCCAAAATATCATTCGTTTTTATTTCGGTTGAAGTTATTTTTATATCGGCAGCAGGGTTTTGACCATAGTTAAGCATACCCGTCAATGAAATTTTATCATCGGTTGTAATATGCAAATCGGTATCAATAACTGCTTTCGTGTTGCTTGTCGTCAAATGTAATTTACTTTCGGGGAGTTGCAAACCGGCAAGTATTAAAGAAAAGTTATCAATATTAAAATATCCGTCGGAAACAATTTTTTTATCTTTTTCACGTATTTTAATTTTTGAATCGATATTTGCTTTTAAGTCATAAGCCTTGTAGAGTGCAACGGGGTTTATGAACGGAATTTCCACCCTTTGAGCTTTGTCATCTTCTTTATCCAATTTTGAAGGCTCGGGCAGGAATGTATCGACATTCAAGTTAGCCTTTATTTTAGTTTCTCCGTTAAGTGACAGTTCCGCAAGAGTATTTACATAAACGGATTTTCCGTTGTAATATCCCAATAAGAGTTCGTTTCCGCTTAATTTCAAATTTTCGTTTGTTTTTATATCGTTAATGACAGCCGTATAATCGGTAATTTTCAGCTTAGGAACGACTATTTTTATTGAAGCAGGGTCAATAAAAGGTTCTTCATCCGTTTCAATTTCCGATTTTGCGACATCGGCTTTGATTGTTTTTTCTTTTTCATCAAGTATGTTTTCGAAAAATTTAACCGCTTTAAATGCTTTTCCGTCAACAATTTCAAGGTTTATATAAGGATTGACTATTTCTGCGGCCGAAACCCTGAGAGTTAAAAACAGCAAAGCGGGAAGAGAAATTCTTGCCTTCAATGACTTTGCATTTAAAACCGTAGAATTATCGGGCAAAGAAACATTTACGTCATCAACCGTCAAGCCTGCATCCAACAAGGGAGTTACGGAAATTTTCGGATTTTTGAAATCCAAAATTAAATTGGTTTGCTCTTTTACGATTTTTTGCAAATCCGGCTTAAATTTGTTCAAATCAACGGCATTCGGTAATACAAACAAAAAACCGCAATATAAAAGCAGTAACATTAAAACAAGGCAAATTGCCGATATCTTCAAAAATTTTTTCATCCGTATTATCTCCTAACCTTCCTTTTTGACTATTATATTTAAAACATAATTTGAAAATGCGTAATTTTAAATTATGTTACGACTAATCCGTTTGTCCGGAAATAAAACTTTATGTTTGGTAATAAAACGGAGCAAATGTTTTTACTTTTTTTTTGTTTGTAATAACATGTTTATTGAACCGTGTATCCGATATGTAAAAGTTCAAAAGAACAAAAACTGATTCTTTTTAAATAGGGGAATGCGTTTCGGAGGTTACAAATAAAAAGGAGAAA
>CAZHCP010000105.1:0-6096 GCA_964531015.1 uncultured Muribaculaceae bacterium | reverse complement strand
TTTTATTGTTTAACGGTTCTCCTCATAAAGAAGGTTGTACTTATACCGCTTTAAAAGAAATTGCCGATACTTTAAAGGAAGAAGGCATCGAAAGTGAAATTTATCATGTCGGCACGCAACCCGTAGCATCGTGTAAGGCATGCAGAGCATGTGCAACTCTCGGTAAATGTGTAATTAACGATAAAGTTAATGAGTTTGTTGAATTAATGTCAACTTGTGACGGCTTAATTATAGGCTCGCCGGTTCATTATGCTTCTTCATCAGGTGCTACCGTCGCATTTCTGGACAGAGCTTTTTTTAGTGCTTTTGTATCAGGTCATGGTGAAATTTTTGAGCATAAACCGGGTTCATCAATTGCAAGTGCAAGACGTGCAGGTACAACCGCAACATTAGACCAATTAAACAAATATTTTACAATAACCCAAATGCCGATAATTTCAGGCAGATATTGGAACATGGTTCACGGTTCCAATCCGGATGAAGTACGTCTTGATTTGGAAGGCATGCAAAACATGCGAATTTTGGCACGCAATATGGCATGGCACTTAAAATGCAGTGAAGTTGCAAAGCATGCCGGTGTTGAATTGCCGAAAAAAGAAGATGTAATATTCACAAATTTTATAAGGTAGGTAAATATGAAAAAAGTTTTGATATTGTCGGGAAGTCCGAGAAAAGGCGGAAATTCTGATACGCTTTGTGACAGTTTTATGAAGGGAGCAATTGAAGCCGGTAATCAGGTCGAAAAAATATTTGTTGCAGGTAAAAATATTACGTATTGTAAGGCATGCTATGCATGCAAAGATACGGGAATTTGTGCAATTAACGACGACATGCCCTGTGTCTTGGAAAAAATGCTTGAAGCGGATGTAATTGTTCTTTCTTCGCCGGTGTATTTCTATTCGATTTCAGCACAGTTAAAAGCCGTAATTGACAGGAGTGTTGCAAGGTGGTTGGAATTTAAGAATAAAGAATTTTATTACATTATGACTTCTGCGGAAGATGAGCCGACAACTACGGATTGTACGTTGGAATGTTTTAGAGGTTTTGCGGCATGCCTTGAAGGTTCAAAAGAAATGGGCATAATTTCGGCAAAAGGAGTTTATGAACGAGGCGAAATAAATAATACCGCATTTATAAAACAAGCTTACGAAATGGGAAAATCGGTTTAACAGGTTTTAAATTTAATTATAAAAAATACCTTCTCGGTAGTGGGAAGGTATTTTAATATGTTTGCAAATTCTAACAAAAAACTAACAAACTTTTTCTATCCTTAAAACAAGAAGTATAAAAGGAAGTTTTATGAAAAAGCGACATTTGTTAATGTTATATTGTTTTTTAGGCTTTATTCTGTTTTACGGATTTTTTTGGAAACTCGGTTCTTATCCGCTTTTGGATGTTGATGAAACACGTTATGTAAATATGGCTCATGAAATGTTCCGAACACGGGACTATTTAACACTTTATTTAAACGGGGAATACTTCTTTGAAAAACCTCCGCTTTATTTTTGGATTGAATGTTTGTCTTTTTGGCTTTTCGGCTTTGTTAACGAATTAACGGCACGATTACCGCTTGTTTTGTTATCGCTTTTACCGGCAGGATTATTGTTTTTTCTTTGTAAGAAAACAAAAGGAGATAAGTTTGCAATAATTACAATTTCAACTTTATTTACCTGTTTGGAATACATTTTCATGACAAAACTTGCAATTTTGGACAGTATTCTTACAAGTTTTACCGTAAGTTCCGTATTATGTTATTTTTATACTTTTTATGTTGAAGAAAAAAACAAAAAATATTTTTGGGCATTAACATATATCTTCTCGGGATTTGCAGTTTTGGCAAAAGGAATACCCGGCATGGCAATTCCGTTGCTTGTTATTCTTATTTCTTCGATTGTTTTTCGTACATATAAAGAAACCGTTAAATATTTGTGGGGGATAATATTATTTTTATTTATCACGTTGCCTTGGCACCTGATTATGTTAAAGATGTACGGCAAATTATTTTTTGACGAATATGTTATTATGCACCATATTCTAAGATTTTTTGGCTCTGATATTATCGGTAAAAATCAACCTTGGTATTTTTATTTCTTAGTCCTTTTATGGGGGCTGTTCCCCCATATTTTTATTTTGTTATCGCAAGTGACAAAATTCAAAAGTTTAATTTTAAAAAATAAATTTATCACGCTAAATTTCGTTGCAATAATATCATGCTTATTATTCTTCAGTTTATCCGGTGCAAAACTCATTACTTACATATTGCCGGTTTATCCGTTCTTTGCCGTTTTAATCGGAGAAATTTGGTTAAATTACATTAACCGTGGTGATAAATGTGTACATTTTTCATTAATAATATTTAATTCTTTTATTACTATATCGGTAATTTTTCTTCTGTTTTCACAATTTATACTTCCTTCCGTAATATATGTTCCGTTTGAAAAAATAAAAGTTGTTTCATTATGTTTATTAATTCCTTATTTGATTTTCGGATGGGATTTCCTTATAAGAAAAAGAAAATTAAAATTATTTTTATCGATTGTTATTTTAATGTCATTAATTTCAGGATTTTTAACCCCGTATATATATAAATTTGATTATTCTTTCGGACAAAACGACCTTATGAAATTTGCAAAATTTGCAAAGGAAAATAATTATACAATTTCAACGTATTTAACCGGAAAGAAATACAGTCTTTTATATTACGGGGACAGAAATCACGTTGAATTTCAAACACAAGAAAATATAAAATGGCTTGACGAAGAATTAAATAAAATAAATAACATTGTAATAGGTGTAAATAAAGATATAATGAAACTTCCCGTTAAAGTAAAAGTTAAAGGGGTAAAATATTCCATAATAGAAAGGCTTGATAATGAAAAACAATAAATTGGCCATAATTGTTCCTTTATACAACGAAGAAGAAATTATGGAATATTCTGTTGACCGGCTGTTGACATTGTTAAATACTATGATTGACGATAATTTAATTTCCTTAAACAGTAAAATTTGTTTTGTTAATGACGGAAGTTCCGATTCTACGGCAGAAATTATAAAAAAACATTGTACAAATAAAAAAATTGTATTGATTGATTTAATCGGAAACAGCGGGCAACAGGCAGCAGTTTTGGCAGGGCTTCGCAGTGTTGACGCCGATATATACATAACAATCGATGCCGATTTACAGGATGATTGCTTTGCAATGGTTTCAATGGTTAAAAAATATCTTGAAGGTAATGAAATTGTATATGGTTGCAGGAGAAAAAGAGAAACCGACACTTTGTTTAAAAAAGGCAGTGCTTTCCTTTTTTATAAATTTATGAATTTTATCGGAATTAACATAAGAGAAAATCACTCCGAATACAGACTAATGAGCCGCCTTGCGGTAGAAAAATTATTGGAATACGGTGAAAAAACAATATTTCTCAGAGGAATTATTCAAAATATTCACTTAAAATCCTGTAACATATATTATGACCGTCTTGAACGCAGGGCAGGCAAAACAAAATATTCGTTTTTTAAATTATTGGGACTTGCTTGGACGGCAATTACAAGTTTTTCCGTTATACCGCTAAGATTAATTACGGTAACGGGTGTTTTAACTTTATTTACAAGTTTCTTGGTTATAATTTATGCAATTATCAGTCATATTAAACATTATTCAATTCCCGGTTGGACTTCAATTATAATCGTAATTGCGTTTTTCAGCGGTATGATTATAATGTCGTTGGGCATTATCGGCGAATATTTGAGTAAAGTTTTAATTGAAGTAAAAAACAGACCTCTGTATCAAATTAAAAATACAATTAATTTGTAATTACTCTAATTTATACAAAAATCGGGCGATTAAAAGTTTAAAACCTGCATATAAAACAGGTTCCCTTGCCTTCTTCACTTTCAACGGTAATTGTTCCGTTATGTAATTCGATTATATTTTTTACGATTGCAAGCCCTAATCCTGTTCCGCCGGATTTTCTGCTTCCCGTTTTGTCAACCCTGTAAAATCTTTCAAAAATACGATTTAAGTGTTCTTTTGCAATTCCCGTTCCGTAATCTTTCACTGTTAAGTTAATAGCATTATTGTTTTTTGTTAAAATAACATCAATTTTATCCGTCTTTGAATATTTTATTGCATTTGAAAGTAAATTTGAAATTG
Organism: uncultured Muribaculaceae bacterium; assembly: GCA_964531015.1. Taxonomy (GTDB): domain Bacteria; phylum Cyanobacteriota; class Vampirovibrionia; order Gastranaerophilales; family Gastranaerophilaceae; genus Avigastranaerophilus. The sequence continues at coordinate 1,943 of CAZHCP010000105.1, read as the reverse complement.
CGGTTGAAATTAAGTCCTTGTCGCAGAGAAAATTTATTATTTCATTATGAATGAAATTAATTTTTATATCGGAATAATTAAATTCATCGATAACTTTTTGTATTAATTCGTTAAAATTAACTTGTTCAAACTCCTTATCATCATCTGTTTTTGCAACTTCAAGTTCCGATAAACACAGTATATCGTTTACAAGTTTATCAATTGATTTAATTTGAAATTGAATTATCTCAAAGCATTCTTTATTATGGTTGTTTCCCGAATTTCCCGTTTCTATCAGCTCTATTGCCGAATTAATGGCTGTAATCGGGGTTTTAATTTCATGCGTAATATTTTGTAAAAATTCGGTTTTATATTGTTCCAATTGTTTTAATCTTATAATTTGAAGTTTTAATTGCTTTATCATTTTTTTTATTGATAAAGTCAATTCTTTCAACAAATTAATTTTCGGAATTGTAATTTCTGAATCCAAATTCCCGTTTGCAACATCTATAACGCTGTCTTCAAGTTTGTTAAACGAATTTCTTAATGTCGAAAAAATGTGAATAAGTGCCGAAATAAACAATACGATACAAAGAATAAAAAAACTTACGGCACTTTTTTGTGCATTGATAATTGATTTCATAACATCGGCTTGAGAAACGGTGAGTTCTATGTAATATTTATCTTTGCCGATAAATATTTTATCTCTTACTCCGATTTTCTTATTCTTAATCGAATATTTATAAAGTTCCAATTTTCCGTAATTTTTATTTAATATATTACTGTTTTTATCAATTAACTCACTATTGTTTTCTTTATTTGAAGCAGCAAGAAGTTTTTTATTCCCGTCGAAAATACGTATTTCTACATCACCGGATATAAAATCGTCACAATATTTTTGCAATAACGCTATGTTATTTTTTTCCAAAATCGGAGTAACCGCCCATTCGATTTGCCTTCTGAAAACCTGCAGTTCTTCTCTTTCTTCCTGCATATAACTTGCGTTAAATTGCAAAATATTCAATAACGACATAATCCCAAAGAAAATTGTAATTATAAGAAATATCGTTATTTTATTAATCCAATACAAATCCCTTTGTTTCACGGTTAAACCTCTTTCAGCTTATATCCCATTCCCCTGACCGTTTCTATGCAAGAACCCGAGTCACCCAATTTTCGTCTTAAATTAACAATTTGAACATCAATTGCACGTTCCGAAATGTCAAAACCGTCATCTCCTCTAAGGAAATTTAATAATTGCGAACGTGAAAACACAACTCCGACATTTGATATAAATATTTGTAAAATTACAAACTCAAATTTTGTTAATTCGATTTTTTTATTTTTTACTTTTACGGTTTTGCATTTTTCGTCCAAAATTATATCTTTATAAGTTTTTTCACTGTTTGAAAAATCGGAATTTTGCAAATGTGATTTTACTCTTGCAAGCAAAATTTTATTGCTGAACGGTTTTGTAATATAGTCGACCGCACCAAGTTCAAAGCCTTTAAGAATGTCATTTTCCAAATTTTTGGCGGTCAACATTATTATTTTAACGGAATTATAATTTTTATCACGTTTTATTAATTTACAAAGGCTGAAACCGTCAATTTCGGGAAGCATGACATCCAATAAAATCAAATCGGGCTTATCGTTTTGAATTATGTTAAGAGCTTCTTTTCCGTCAAATGCTTTTAAAATTTTGTAAAAACCGTCCGATTGCAAAACAAGTTCAATTAACCTGTTTATTTGTACTTCATCTTCAACTATTAATATTTTTGCGTTATGTATATTCTTTTCCATAATTTCACACAAGAGCTTACTCTGAATTTTTAATTATATCAAAGAATTGTTAGGAAAGTGTTAAGAAAATAAAAATATATTATTATTTATCCCAGTGCTTTAATCGGTTGAATTTTGCTTATTTCGTCGGTGATTTCTCTTCTTGCCCTTCTCAATTCATA
>CAZHCP010000104.1:0-6101 GCA_964531015.1 uncultured Muribaculaceae bacterium | reverse complement strand
ATCGGTTCTGATTTAATGAAAATTCAATTCGGAATAAAAGAAGACGACCCGAGAAACCCGGGTGTTATTGCCGATTGTACGGGTGATAATGCGGGTGATTCAATCGGACCTACGGCAGACGGTTTTGAAACCTACGGTGTAACCGGTGTTGCTCTTGTAAGTTTTATTTTGTTGGGCGTTTTCCCCGATTATCAAATCCAATTATTAACTTGGATATTCGTTATGAGATTTTTAATGATAATTACATCATTGGTCGCATACGGAATTAATAATATTTTAAACGGTGTTTTATACGGAAATAAATCGGAAATTGATTTTGAAGCACCATTAACAAACCTTGTTTGGTTAACATCGATTTTGTCAATAATAATGACATTTGCCGTAAGCAAATCAATGTTGGGTAACTTGCCCGATAACTTGTGGTTAACATTATCGGTAATAATCAGCTGCGGAACATTGGGTGCCGCATTAATACCCGAATTTACAAAAGTGTTTACAAGCCCGAAAGCAAAACATACGGAAGAAGTTGTAACGGCTTCAAAAGAAGGCGGAGCTTCCTTAACAATTTTATCCGGCATTGTTTCGGGTAATTTCTCCGGATTTTGGATTGGCTTGGTAATTGTTGCATTAATGACGGGAGCTTATTTCGCAAGTTTAAACATTCCTGATGAAATAATGATTTATTCTTCCGTATTTGCATTCGGCTTGGTTGCATTCGGATTTTTGGGAATGGGACCCGTTACGATTGCCGTTGACAGCTACGGGCCGGTTACCGATAATGCTCAATCGGTTTATGAGTTATCTTTGATTGAAGAAATACCTAATATTAAAGAAGAGATAAAAAATGAATTCGGATTTGAACCTAATTTTGAAACCGCAAAGAAATTTTTGGAACAAAATGACGGTGCCGGAAACACATTTAAAGCCACTTCCAAACCGGTATTAATCGGAACGGCGGTTGTCGGTGCAACAACAATGATTTTCTCTTTAATATTGGTAATAAAAGAAACATTGGGTATAGAACCGGAAGCAATATTAAATATGTTAAACCCTTATACAATTTTAGGATTGTTAATGGGCGGTGCGGTTATATATTGGTTCAGCGGAGCTTCAATGCAAGCCGTAACAACCGGTGCATACAGAGCGGTCGAATATATTTCCAAAAACATTAAATTAAGCGAAACCGATGATAAAATGGCAAACGTTGAAAATTCAAAAGAAGTTGTAAAAATCTGTACGGAATATGCTCAAAAAGGTATGGTAAACATATTTATAGCATTATTTGCCTTTGCACTTTCGCTTGCATGTTTATCTGCACCTTTGGAAAACAACGTAAATCCGGTTTCATTTTTTGTAAGTTACTTAATCGGAATAGCAATATTCGGATTGTTCCAAGCAGTATTTATGGCAAATGCCGGCGGTTGTTGGGATAATGCGAAAAAAATAGTTGAAGTTGATTTGAATGAAAAAGGCACTCCGTTGCATGATGCTACGGTAGTCGGCGATACTGTCGGTGACCCGTTTAAAGATACTTCTTCCGTTGCAATGAACCCGATTATTAAATTTACTACATTGTTCGGATTGTTGGCAATGGAAATTGCAATTGCTCCGGCATTTGAAAAAATGGCACCGATTGCAGGTATTGTTTTATTCGTAATTGCATTAATATTTGTAATTCGTTCCTTCTACGGAATGAGAATACCGAGCGGAAAATAATTTCGCTTTGCAGATATTTTTTAAGCCCTCGATTTTTCGAGGGCTTAATTTTTTATACGGATAATATTATTTTCTTTATTTCTTCGGCAATTATTTTATGTTCGGATTTTAAATAATGCAATCCGTCAATATCGCAAGTTTTTGCAACGGTGTTTAAATCCGTAAAAAGGCAATTGTTTTCGAGTGCAATTTCTTTGTATATTTGGGGATATAATTTTGATTTTTCGATGGAAGTTTTATCAAATAATGCCGTAAAATGAGTCTTTAAAATACATTCCTTTATGATTGACGGACAAACAAGAAGAATTTTTGCATTCGGGGCTTTCTGTTTTGAAATTTTAACAAGCTCGGTAATTCCTTTTTTAATATCATCCGATGTGACATTGTAAGCAAATTGCGTATCGTTAATCCCTATTGCAAGAATTATACAAAATAAATCACAAGAGAGTATGCGAGGAAGTATTTTATATCCTGTTTTAAATTCACCTTCAAAATTATCTGAAAATGCCGTTCTGTTGTTGCAACCTTCTTCAATGATTAAGTAATCGGAAGGTAAAAGAGCTTGTAAAATACCCGTCCAACGGGAATTTTGATTTAAACGCAAGCCGTTTTCGGGGTTATACCCGAAAATATTGCTGTCACCAAAACAAAGAATTTTTTTCATCGTTCCTTCCTTCGCAGATATGAAAATATTTTAGCATAAAGCAATATGAATAAAGCAGTTTAAGTTCCGCCTTAACTTCCATAATTTTTCTTTCCATTTTTTAAATGGTCATATTATATTGACAAATAGAGAAAAATAGTAAATAATGATTGTACAGGGTGACACCTTGCGAAAGTGTCAATAGCCCTACGAAGTCTTAACGGTTCTTATTTTTTGAGTAAGAGCCGTTTTTTAATATGCACAAAATCAAAAAGATTAATAATAAAGTCAAATTGAAATCGCTCATACAGACCCCCTTTCTATTCGGAGAACCAACCCGAAGTCTTAAAAAATATTGTCGGTCAGTTTTCTTTTTAGAAAAGGCTATCTTTACCCTGTAAGAATTATACTACCATAACTCCTCCTGTTTGTCCGATTTTAAATTTATTATTAATATCCCCTTTTTTAATATTCAAAAGTTTCAGGGTTAATGACATACATAACAATAAAAATAAAACAACAGTGCCTTTGTGTTTTACAACATTGAAGAAACCGAAAATTGCAAATTTATAAATTTGCAATTTTCGGTTTCTTCCGTTAATAAAATCTATTTTAAAGCTATTCCTCGATTAAAGCTGCGTTGATTTTGTTTATGTATTCTTTTTCTTTGCCCCAGAACCAACCTTTTATAAAGTCGTTCCTTATATCAGTTCTAATATCCGCACCGTCGTTATATTTTGAATAATTATCCGCAATTTCTTTCAGCAGGCTTGAATCAGCACTGTCAAAAATTTGTGCGATAAACGCATCCGCAGTACCGTTTTTTATGCCTGCCGTTCCGTTGTGCATTTCATTGCAAAGGAGTTCCAAGGCTTTTGTGTTTCCGTTTTTCGCCTCATTTACCAAAGCATTCGCAACTTGTTTTTGTTGTGAATTAACGTTTATAAAGTTTTGATCCAATTGCATTATAAAACTGTTTGTTCCGTCTTCGGTTTGGTTTTCAAAATTTTGATTAAATTCGTATATTATATCAACCAATTCGGAATCTTTGCCTTCCAAATTCTTTAACAACGATTTAACTTCACTCTTATCATTCTTCAACGCATCTTTAAATGCCGACACATAATTTGAAGTTTCATTTTCGGAGTTTAATTTTTCAACAAGTTTTTGATAATCTTCATCGGATACACTATTTGCATAATATGCCAATGTATGAACACCCGATTGTATTTCATCATATATTGCATTGATATCTGTTGTTATTTCTTCATTATCATTTCCGTTTACTATGGAAAGAAGTTCGTTAAAATCCGCATAAGAGAGAGTATTTCTATAATCATCAACTTCCGCATTACCTGCATTGATTTCCGAAAGTGCGGATTGAACCGTTACATTTGTTGTTGATGTATTACTTGTTGAAGAAGTATTACCGGTTGCGGATGTTATGACATTTTCCAATTCTTCATCTTCGTCGACTTTTGAAAGCGTAACTTCCGATAAAGCACTGCTTAACGCACTGTCTTCCGTTGCACCGTGTACAAAGGTTGTCCATAAACTGTATCCCGTTATTGCCTGACCGTCTTTATCCAAATTGGATTGAATTAATGTTTTATACTCTTGCAGGCTGATTTTATCATCATCCTGAGAAGTATTAAACATATCAAAAAACAGTTTGTAATCTTCTTCCGTGGAGGCTTTGCCGTTTATTCCCGATAATGATTTATTCATCATGTTTATAAATTCATTTTCGTCAATTGCTTTATCTTCATCGCTAAACGGGTCCCACAAAACATTTTCGTGCATATATCCGGCTTTATTAAAATCTTCACCGATATTTTTATATGCGGTTTCAATTTGTTCTTGTGTTACATTTTTATTGTTTTGTAAATATTGCTTCGCTAAATTAGTGATATCCATTTTAACTCCTTTTTCTTTAAAATCCGTTCTTCCATTTTTAATAAATTACATTTTGTTTTTCGCAAGTGCATTAATTATTGCATTTACGTATTTATCTTCTAAATTTTTAGAACTGAACCAATTTCTGAAATCACCTTTTATATCGTCCTGAATGTTTTGCCCCGGATTTACTTCCGAGTATTTTCGAGCTAATCGGGCAAGAACTTCATCGCCCGCATTCTCAAATATGGCTGCAATAAATTCATCACAAGTGCCTAACATGCCTGCCGTTGAATTGTAAAATTCCTTGCATAAAAGATTAAGTGCATCTTCATTGCCTGCTTTAACCTGTTCAATTAATACATTAGCAAGTTTCTCTTCATATTCATCCTGTTTTTTGCCCGAGAAATCGTCATTTATCTTATGTACAAGGCTTCCGTAATCCTGATTGTATTGTTTAATAATTTCAACCCAATCGGCAGATGAAAGATTTTCATTAGTCAATATCTCTTCAACCTGTGCATTTTTTGTGCCGAGTCCTTTCATTGCCGAATACAAAGTATCACTCATTGTTTTTGCGTCAACCGTAATTTTTCCTTCTTGTATTTTGTTAGACGAAGATTCTTTCGGAACCGAAATATCGTCGGATTGAATTAATTTTTCTATTATTTCCTCTCTTGTAATTTCAGGATTATTGATTTGTGCTGCTTCCAATTTTAAATTAATGAGCGATTCATCTTTATCCGAATATACGGTATAAGAATTACGCAACATACTTGCCTGTTCATCATTAATTATGCCGTCTTTAAGCCAATCCGAAATCACATCTTCCGGAGTTTCGTACTTATCTTCATTGCTTAATTGAATGGTTTTATTTATTAAATTTTTTAATTTTGTCAATTCGTTATTTCCGTCGGAAACACTCGTTGAATTATCGGATTGAACGGTATCATTTGACGTAACCGAATTTTCCGAATTTGCATTTTCAACGGCAACGGATAATCTTTCAAAATTTTCATCCGTTAAACTGTTTGAAAAATCTTCCAAATTGTAATACCCGGCATTGATGAAATCGGCCAATTGTTCGATTTGAGAATCGGTAATGGCTTCCTCCGTACCAATATTGCTGTCGTCGCCGGTTGAAACGACATTTTCACTTGTATTATCTTCAACCGTTTCGCCGGTATTGTAATCAACTTCCTCCGTATTAACGGAACTTGACGTTATACCCGAAATATCAGCTGCAATTTCATCCGACCAACCGAAAAATGTAGTGTACAAACTGTAACTTGTTATATTTTTATTTGTAATATACGGATTAACCAGTGCATTATATTCATCACTGTCCAAGGTGTCTGCGGATTTTCCTTCCGTATTTGAATTAAGAATATTAAAAATTATTTCATAGTCCTCATCCGTAGATGATTTATCGGTGCCTGATAAAGCAAGATTCATCATATTGATAAATTCTTCTTTATTTATTTTCCCGTCACCGTCAGAATCTTCCCACACGGAAGTTTTTTGATTTCGTTTTATATTCCCGAAATCTTCATCGACTCTTTTAAAAGCCTGAATTATATCGTTTTTTGAAATTCCCGTTCCTTGGTTGTTCTGCAGGAACTTTGCCGCCAAGTTACCTAAATCACTCATAAATACTCCTTTTTCTTCCGTTATTAACATGAATATCGACAATTTTTTCTAAAACTTTAGCTCCGAAAAATCAATGTAACATTTTTTAATAATATGTCAGCCCTGCATTCAAAAAGCAAAATTCTGTTGCATTTTTGCGATAAATTTTTTAAAATTTTTTTATGAATGAGCTTTCTAAAAAATATTTGCAGGAATT
>CAZHCP010000103.1:0-6178 GCA_964531015.1 uncultured Muribaculaceae bacterium | reverse complement strand
ATATCGGCATTGTTAATTAAAATGTTTTGAATACAGTTTGATGACAGGGTATTTAATTCTTTTTTGTTTTTAATATTTTTGGGTTGAGGTTGCAAATTTTTCAATTGTTTTGCGGAGATAATTCTTGCTTTTGAAAATAAATCGGAGTTATCAAATTCTTGAAAATAAGAATTATTCAAAGCATAAATATTTACGGGGAGAATCGGTGTCATTTTTGCAAATTGAAGCTGATTTTCTTCGTTTGTAAAAAATTTTGCAAATTTTACGGCTTCAACCGGATTTTTTGACTTTTTTGGAATTATAAAATTCATTAAAGAATAATCAAATTTCCCGCTGTCACCGGTCAATTGCGGTAACACATCGGTTGATGAATAAACAGCGGGGGCATTTTCGTTAATCATATTTACGAAATTAGCACCCGTAACAAGGTAAGCAAGCTGACCCGACATATATTTTTCAAGCGAATCTCTGTGTGTTTGCGTAATGCTTTCTTTCGGAATCATTCCGTTTTTATAAATATATTTGAACTTTGAAAATAAATTTATACTTTTTTCGCTTGTTATGCTTTCCGGTGAATTTATGCCATATTTGTTTAACAATTTTAACAACGTATCATTTTCGGCAAAATTTATCATTGTCACATAAAATTTTTTATTTGCAGGCAATTCAAACAACTCATCGTAAGTTGAAATTTTTTTATCAGAAAGTTTTTTATTATAAAGTGTAACGGGGGATGTAACATAAAAAGGAATACCGAAGTATTTATTATCATATTTTAAGGCATTAATCGTTTCGGGAATATATTGAGTTAAATCTGATTCATCAATATAAAAAAGAGCATTTTTTTGAGCCAAAAGGAGCGAAAAATCAGGAGTCAAATTAATCAAATCCGGCGGGTTACCTGTTAATACGGCAGCCAAAGTTCTTTTTTCACCTTCCGAATACGGAACGTCAATCCATTTTATTTTTATGTCGGGGTTATTTTTTTCAAATTCGGATATTATATCGTTTATGTAAGACGAATATCCCGATAATTGCAGTGTCCAAAAAACAAGCTCTTTTTTGTCACCTGAAAAATTTTTCGTTTTAAACATAAAAAACGAAAATATAACAAGCAATATAAAAATTATAATCAGACAAATTTTTTTCATAAAAACCCATAATAATGATAAAATACATATAAGAGAAAGGCTAATTTTTTACAATGGACTTATTTGACAATTTAAAAGAAAGTAATAAACAAATCCCCTTGGCGGAAATATTAAGACCAAAAACAATAGAAGAATATATGGGGCAATACAATATAACCGGCACAAATTCGCCGTTAATGAATTTGCTCAAAACAAACAGATTGTTTTCTTTTGTTTTATGGGGACCTCCGGGGTGCGGTAAAACAACTCTTGCAAGGATTATTGCACAACATACAAACAGCCTGTTTATAGAATTGAGTGCCGTAACATCAGGCATTAAAGAAATCAAAGAAGCCGTTGATAAGGCTAAAGAAAGATTAATGTATTCGCAAAAAACAATATTGTTTATAGATGAAATACACAGATATAACAAAACACAACAAGATGCACTCTTACCGCATATTGAAAACGGTACGATATTTTTAATCGGTTCGACAACCGAAAATCCTTCTTTTCAGGTAAATGCGGCATTAATTTCAAGGTTGAGGGTAATAAGGCTGACTCCGCTTGATGATGAAGCAATGAAAAAAATTATTGCAAAAGGATTTAATTATTTATCCGATAAATATTGCGAAACTGTTTTAGAAAAAAACGTAACGGAATTTATTGTAAATTATTCCTGCGGTGACGCAAGAAGTGCTTTAAATCTGGTCGAAAGTGCATATTTTTCATCGGAATTAAAAGATAACAAAAGGCATGTAACCGTTGAAATTCTTGAACAATTATCACAAACCGCTTCAATAAGATATTCAAGGCAGGAGCATTATGACATGGCTTCGGCATTTCAAAAGAGCATGCGAGGTTCCGACCCCGACGCGGCAATATACTGGCTTGCCAAAATGATTACGGCGGGCGAAGACCCGAGATTTATAGCAAGAAGGATGATTGTTTGTGCTGCGGAAGATGTAGGAAATGCGGCACCGCATGCCCTAACAATTGCAATTAATGCTTTCAGAGCATGCGAAATATTGGGCATGCCCGAAGCCAGAATACCATTGGCACAAGCAGTTGAATATATATCACGTTGCCCAAAGACAAACCGGGCATGTAAAGCGATTGACGCCGCAATAAGTGATATATACGGCGGATTAAACTATCAACCGCCGATGCACTTGCGTGACGCTCATTATAAAGACGCTCAAAAATACGGTTTCGGCAAAGGTTACGTTTACACTCATGACAATCCCGACATAAAACAACAGTTCATGCCTGACGAATTAAAAGATAGAAAATATTTTGAATAATCGGTTAATGAAAAAATTTAAAACCGGTGTAAAATAGGAAAAAAGGAGAGAGAAACAATGATGAACGAAAAACTTGAAAAAGCGTTTAACGAACAAATAAATGCGGAATTTTATTCCGAATATTTATATTTATCAATGTATGCGTATTTTGAAAGATTAAACCTTCAAGGTTTCAAAAACTGGATGGATGTTCAAAGACAGGAAGAACGAGCACATGCAATGGGATTATTTAACTATTTGCACGAAAGAGGCGGTTGTGTAAAATTGCAGGCAATAGACTGTCCCGAAACCGATTGGGATTCACCGTTGGCTGTTTTTGAAGCCGTGTTAAAACATGAACAGCTTGTCACATCAAAAATAAACGCATTGGCAGATGTTGCAGACGAAGTAAAAGACCGTGCGGCAGTATCGTTTTTGGATTGGTACATAAAAGAGCAGGTTGAAGAAGAAGCAAATGTTTGCAATGTTTTAAAGACATTAAGAATGATTTATAAAGATTCGAACTGCTTGTTTACGTTTGATAAAGAACTTGCAACAAGAACCTTTGTTGCACCGGTTATAGGATAAGACAAGGAAATAAACATTAAAAATCCCGTAAATTTAATTACGGGATTTTTTTAATCAATATTCAAATTATTTATCTTTTTCATCATAAATTCGTTTGTTTTTATATCCGAAGAGGACGTAAACCGCAAGTCCCATTAAAATCCATAAAAGGAAGTAAAGAGAAGAATCTCCGCCCATAAAGCTCTTATACAACATAAAACAACTGCACATAATTATACCCAAAATCGGGAACAGCGGACAAAACGGAACCTTAAACGGTCTGAAACGGTCAGGGTCGGTTTTTCTCAAAATTAACACTTCAATACAAATGATAACAAATGAAGCAAATGTGCCGTAATTGCATAATTCTGCGGAAATGTTCAAATCCATAAACAATGAACCGAAAATGACTATCAAACCGGAAATCCAAGTTATAATATGCGGAGTTTGATATTTTTTATTAATTTTCATAATGTTGCGTGGCAAAAAATTATCTCTTGCAATAGCATAAAAAATTCTTGTAGTACCAAGCTGATAAACGAGTAAAACAGAGGTTAATGCACATAACGCACCAACCGAAATAGCCCCCGCATACCAGTTTTTACCTATCATTCTCATTGCATGAGCCAAAGGTGCTTGCGTATCAATATTATTAAGCGGAATAATTCCCGTCAGAACCAATGCAACGGAAACATATAAAATCGTACAAAACAATAACGTTCCCAAAATTGCGGCAGGCAAATCTCTTTGCGGATTTTTTGTTTCTTCCGCAGCCGTTGAAATTGCGTCAAAACCGATATATGCAAAGAATATAATAAACGTACCCGATAAAATTCCCTTCAAACCGTCAACGTTTAACGGTAACCACGTCCAATTTTCGGGCATGACGTAATGCGAACCGATTAAAACAAATGAAATTATGATTGACAGATTAACAAAAACCATTATACCCGCAACTCTTGTGGATTCTTTAACACCACGTATGAGTAACACTGTTAAAAATAACACGATAAAAATTGCGGGAATATTAACCGCAACAGGAATTTCAATACCGAAGGGAAGATTTATAAACGGCATTTTATCGTGAACATCCCAGTTATATTTGTCACACATTGCATAAATGGAACGAAAATCATTTCTAAGCCATAAGGGGAAATTAACGACAAAGTCAGGCAAAATATGTTTAAAACCTTTCAAAAGCTGTCCTAAATAACCCGTCCAAGCCGTTGCAACGGTAATATTTCCGATTGCATATTCAAGCATTAAAATCCAACCGACCATCCAAGCCATAAATTCGCCCATTGTTGCATAAGTAAATGTATATGCACTGCCCGCAACGGGAATCATCGCCGCAATTTCCGAATATGCCAAAGCCGAAAACAAACTTGCGGTTGCAGCAAGTAACATTGAAATTACAACGGAAGTTCCCGCACCCGTGCCGGGGGTACTGCCTACAATCGCACTGCCGATTATGGTAAAAATTCCCGTTCCGACAACGGCACTGACTCCGAGTATTAATAAATCGAAAATATTTAATGTCTTTTTTAACTCGGTTTCGTTACTTTCTTTAATAAAAAAATCAGTTGATTTTTTATTCAACATGTTTTTAAAGATTGTTAAAATTTTATTTTTCATTCTTCCGCTATCTGTTTAATACAACTTTATATATTATAAAACAAACATAATTAAATTATATTTTTTATATAATTATCAGCCTGAACGCTTTGTTTGTAATTTTTAACGGTATTAACCGAATTTTCGCAAATCATACTCAATTCGGAAATGTCGGAGTTTAATATTTTCTCAATGCAGGATGACAATTCATTCTCATTGTCATTTACAAGAAAACCGTTGTAACCGTTTTTGATAATTCCGTCAATTCCGTCATTTTTTTTGCCTATAACGATATTTCCCGTTGCCATTGCTTCCAAATATGCAAGCCCGAAAGTTTCGTTTTTGCTAATCAAAATAAATAAATCCGATTGTTTTAATTCTTTTATTACGTCATTTCGTGAAAGATATTCAAAAAAAATTACGTTATTTTCTAAGTTTAATTTTTCGGTTAATTTTTTTAAATTGTTCATTTCTTTACCGTCACCGATAACTTTGAAAATAAAATTTCTGTTTTTTAATTTTTCAAGTGATTTTAAAATTAAATCAATATTTTTTCTTTTAATCAATGAAGCAACCGTAACAATAGTTGTATATTCTTTGTTAAAGACTTTTGAACAGCCGACGGCATTAATTAATACATCATCAATTCCCGACCCCGCAACAAAAACTTTGTCACTTAAAGCAGGAAATAACTTTGAAAATTTCTGTTTTAAAACAGGACTCCTTGCCGAAATTTTATCGGCGGAAAAATATGATTTCTTCATTTCATTTGCAAAAAATAAAGAATAATAAGGCTTTGTTAATACCGCAATATCCGACGAATGAAAAGAACAAACATATTTTATTTTTTCTTTTTTTAAGAGCTTATTTGCAAATAACGCACCGCAGGGCATGTGGGAAATCAACACATCATAATTTTTTAAAGAAAAATCACCGGGCAATTTTTTGTAAACATTAAACCAAAAAGGAGTATAAAAATTCAAATTAAAAATTTTTACCTGTTCTTCAAAATAAACTTTTTCTTCTGTTATCGTTCGCCCTCTTAAAAGCGTATTAATAATAAAATTCGGGCGAATAACATCAACTTCATGCCCCTGTTTTCTCCATTCCCGCACAAAATAAAAAAGAGCTTTCGCAATCTTCTCATTGCCGAGCGGATATAAATCTGTTACAAAAAGTATTTTCATATTAATATATTACTATAAAAAGCGAGAAAAAATTTGAACGAATTAAACATAAAAAACTACGCACACATAGGCGACGCCGTGTATGAAGTATTTATACGGGAACATACGATTATGATGACGGGAAATCTGAAAAAATTGCACACTCTCACGGTAAAATTTGTGAATGCGGGTTTTCAAACGGAATTACTTTCAAAACTGCAACCCTATTTAAACGAAAAAGAAACCGAACTTGCAAGAAGAGGAAGAAACATTCCGACCTCAACCGCAAGAAGAACGGATAAAACCCTGCACTCGTACGCTACATCACTTGAAGTGATTTTAGGCTATAACTACATTCACGACAAAGAAAGATTTTCATTTCTATGCAACATAATGGAAGAAATTATTAACTTTAAGC
>CAZHCP010000102.1:0-6191 GCA_964531015.1 uncultured Muribaculaceae bacterium | reverse complement strand
AAGAAACCGTATATTTACGGTGCAAAAAACGGTATTTACGTATTGGATTTAAGAACAACTTCCGAAAAGTTGGATGAAGCATACAATGTTGTAAGAGATTGTGCCGCAAGAGGCAAAAACGTTGTATTCGTAGGTACAAAAAAACAAGCCGTTGACGTAGTAGCGGAAGAAGCAACCAGAGCAGGTGCTTACTATGTTAACAGAAGATGGCTCGGCGGTATGTTAACAAACTTTGAAACAATCAGAGGAAGAGTTAACAAATTAAGAGAAATTGAAGAATTTTCAAACTCCGGTCAAATTGAAAAATTACCGAAAAAAGAAATCGCTCAAATGATGAGAAAACTCTCTAAATTAACAAAAACATTAGGCGGTATCAAAGAAATGAGAGGCATGCCCGATTTATTGGTTGTTGTTGACCAAAAGAAAGAAGCAATCGCAATTGCCGAAGCAAACAAATTAAACATCCCCGTTATTTGTTTGGCTGATACAAACGCTGATCCGGACGGTATTGATTACATCATCCCCGGTAATGATGATGCCATCAGATCAATTAAATTAATTTGTTCTAAATTGGCTGATGCGGTTCTTGAAGGTAAACAATTAAGAGAAAACAAAGCTAATCAAATGGCAAAAATTCAGTCCGTAAAAGCTGAAGATGCCGGCGTTTCAAAAGAAGAAATCGAAGCGGAAAAAACCGAAGTTTCCGTTGAAGAATAATCTTTATATTATGTGATTATATTACGGTGATTGTGAATGCTTAGTACACTCACAATCCTGTTTAAAAAGATATTGAAAGGATAAATCGAGTATGACAATTACGGCTGCAATGGTTAAAGAACTCAGAGATAAAACAGGTGCAGGTTTTATGGACGCTAAAAAAGCGTTGGAAAAAACAGCAGGTGATTTTGAAAAAGCAGCAGAATTTTTAAGACAAAAAGGTATTGCTTCCGCTGATAAAAAACAAAATCGTATTGCTGCTGAAGGTTTGGTTGCAACTTATATTGAAAACGGTGTCGGTTCGATTGTTGAAGTTAACTGCGAAACAGACTTCGTTGCAAAAAATGAAGATTTCAAAAAATTCGTTAACGGACTTGCTAAATTTATAGCAGAAACAAAACCGGCTGATATGGACGCTTTAAACGCTTCCGTTTGCCCCGAATGCAATTTGAAAATTGAAGATTTGGTTAAAGAAAAAATTGCTACAATCGGTGAAAAAATCAGTATCAGAAGATTTGAAGTTGTTGAAGGCGACCTCGCAACTTATGTTCACAACGGCAAAATCGGTGTTTTAATCTCCGCTTCCGCACAAGATGAAGTTGTATTAAAAGATGTTGCTTTGCATATTGCATCTTCCGCTCCCGAATTTGTTTCAAGAAACGAAATTCCGCAATCGGTTATTGACGAAGAAACAAGAATTGAAATGGGTAAAGAAGATTTGGCAAAGAAACCCGAAAACATCAGAGCTAAAATAGTTGAAGGTCGTGTAAATAAACTTATGGCTCAAAAATGTTTATTGGAACAACCCTTCGTTAAAAATCCCGACCAAACGGTTGAACAAATGTTAAACGGCAAATTGGCTATCAAATCGTTTATTCGTTGGACATTGGGTGAAGGCCTTGAAAAAAGACAAGATAACTTTGCGGAAGAAGTTATGAGCCAAATGGCAAAATAATTGCTTTTAAAAATTTTACAAAAGAGAGCCTTTTGGCTCTCTTTTGTGTTATGATTTTTTTATGAATATTTCTCTTGTTATTTTAATTCTTTTATTTATTATTTTTCTTTTGTTTTTTTATTCCTTGAAAAATTATTTACGGTATAAAAAATTATTAAATAAATATCTTAAAACAAAAAGTGATGTCAGCCGAATTTTAATAGCCGTTAAACGTGCAAGGTACGGTGATATTACATACAGAGTCGATAAATTAAATAACGAAGAATTGGAACTTTATATTAACAGACTTCTGGAAACCATTTATGACCGTGAAATGATGATAAAGGAATATCAATTAACGTTGTCAAACAAAAATTTATCGTTGGAAGAAATAATAAAAAATGAAAATAAATTAAAACAATTTAAAGAAGAATTTGCTGCAACTTTGACACATGATTTAAAAGTGCCGGTAGTAGCGGAATTAAATTCAATAAATTTCTTGTTGGAAGGACGTTTTGGAGAAATTAACAATAAACAAAAAGAAATTTTGAACTTGATGAAATCTTCGAATGAAGAACAAAAAGAACTTATTGAAAATATATTGGAAACATATAAGTTGGAACAGCACGGTTTAAAACTGAATTTTTCACTTGTAAATTTAAACGATTTTTTATTGTCAATTCACCGGGAAATGCAACCGATTGCAATAAAATCTTTTCATAAAATTGTTTTAAATATTGAGAAAACAAAGGATTTTGAAATTAAAACGGATAAATTCCAATTAAAAAGAGTAATAAAAAACCTTGTACAAAATGCACTTTCTTTCGCCGTTAATTCTTCGGAAATAGAAATTAAAACAAACCTTAGCGATAATATTCTTTCTGTTGCGATTTCAAATGCGGGTGAAAGTATTTCGGCTGATGAAATAAATTTGATTTTTGATAAATATTATTCCGGACAAAACAAATTCAGAAAAATCGGTACGGGATTGGGTCTGTATATTTCAAAACAAATTGTTCTTGCCCACAAATGCGAACTTGAAGCAGTATGCAAAAACGGATATACCACATTTTTATTAAAACTGCCGATAACAAATAACGAAATGCAGCGTTAACAGACGGCTGTTTTTATAAATATTTTCCGTTCAAAATAAAAATCATATCGGAATTAACAAGCTTTTATTTGTTAATTATTGTTACAAAATAATACAAAAGATTAAAATTTCGGCAATTTTCTTTATCATGTGTTTTTAATAAGATATAGACAGGTATAAGTATGACAAAAATTTCAAATATAAATTCAAATAAGTATAATCTTTCAAATTACGGGGCAAAACAAGTTGAACTAAAAGAAACTTTGGCAAAATCCAAAGAAACTCTGGAAAAATCGAAAGAAACCCTTGAAAAATCAAAACAAGCCGTTAATGAAAGTGTTTCCGGAAATTCGGCTGTTCTTACCGCTACAAGCGGAATGAACGATAAAAAATCAATGTATCAAACGCTTTCACTTGTTCCCGTTGTCTACTATGCCGACAGATTTGTAAACGTCAAAATGGCGGGAAACGAAGCAACAGCTTTGCTCGGAAAAACGGCAAATTTGGGTGATAAAATTTCTTCCGCTTTAAAATTGGATAAATTTATTGAAAAAATTGACGGAAAGAAAGTTTCAAATTTCATAAAGAATAATTCTTTTACAAAATATTTTACGGAAGAATTTAAAGCAATTCCGAAATCCTCAATGGCAAAAAGACAAACATTGGGTGAAGAATATACTACCAAATTATTTACCGGTCTTAAAGATGCAATAACAAAACAGAACGGTTTATATGAAGTCGCAACCGCAAAAGATTCTCCTTTAAAAGAAGAAACCGTAAAACTTTTGCAAAAAATTAAAGAAAATGAAAAATTGACAACTCTTCCATTAAAAGAACTTTGTAATGCAAGCGATGATTTAATAAAGAACGGTATAGACACAATTAAACCCGGCAGCCTGACATCAGCACCGGTCAGACTTTCCGAATTACGAAATAAAGCAAACGCCGCTAATTTGCAAACCGGAAAAAGTGCTTTCGGAAAGTTGTTGGCAAAAGCAAATTTGAAAGCAAAAGACACCATTACATACGGTGGCGGTCTGATGAGTGCATATTTCCTCGCCAGTGCAATTATTAATGCCGTAAAGGCGACAAAAGAAGCACCCGAAGGCGAAAAAACAAGTACGCTTATGCATGTTTTATCCGAACAATACCTTGGCATTCTTTTGTTCCAGCCCAGTATAAATATTTTGTATAAGGCAGGCGGAAACAAATACAGAGGAATGAGCATTGAAGGCAGAAATGCACTTGCCGACCTTGTTAAAAATGCAAATATAAAAGGTGATTTGACAAAAGAAGGTTTGAAAGTCGTAAATCTTCAAAAGAAACTTTTATTAAAAGGTGTAGATAAAGATAAAGCCTCGCAATTAGCGGGTAAAGGTTTAAAAGAAGCTAAAAATCTATACAAAAACCTGAAAAAAGACGGAACAAAATTAAAACTTTGGGAAAAAGTTTTGAAAGGTTTAGGAACGGTTTTGGATACCGGTTTGGATACCGTTAAATTGAAAAAAGGACCGACAGTAAAAGGTTTCCTCGGCGGTTTCGGACGTTTTGCGCTTATTATGTTTGTTATTCAACCGATTATTCAAAAACCGATAACAAAATTATGTCATAAAATTTTTGGTGAGCCGAAGGCTTATTTAAGCAAACAAAATGAAGGAAAAGACAAAGGTTCTAAAAATACAAAATCCGCCTCGGTAGCCGGTAGCCAAATCCCGAATACTTCTTCAACAAATTTACTTAATATATACGGTAATAAAAATGCTAATCAAATACCCGATAATACGCAGGATTTGATGGGACAAAAAACGCAGAACCCTACGAATGCAAATGTTGCAACAGGCGAAAATGAAAATGATATTGCAGCTTTAAATTTGTTTAACAAAGATAAAAAAACGGAAGATAAAGAGGAAAGATACATTCCTTCCACAGAAGTGCATTACGACAATACTGACCAAGAAGCGATAATTGAAGCTCAACTCAAGGAAATCAGAAAAAAAGCATATTCCGCTCAAAAAAATATTGAAAAATATTTATAAATTGAAAAATAATGCTAAAATATTGTCATGCTTATTCATTATATTGCTCAATATATAGAATATCTTGAAATTGAACGAGGTCTTGCCGTAAACACGCTGCTTGCATACAAAACCGATTTGTATTCTTTTTGTGATTTTTTAAATTCTGCGAATTGTCAAAATGTTGATGAAATTTCAAGATTACACTTAAATCTTTACATAAAAAATTTATATGACCAAAAATACACGGCAAGAAGTATCGCAAGGGAAATTGCATCGATAAAAGGTTTTTTCAAATGGCTGAGCATAAACGAAAAAATACGTCACAATCCCGCACTTGCAATAGAACAGCCGAAACTTCAAAAGCGGTTGCCAAAAGTTTTGTCAATGAAAGAAATTAATGATATTCTTTCAAAAAAAATGTCCAAAATGGAAAAAGCGATTTTGGAATTACTTTATGCCGCAGGATTAAGAGTTTCTGAACTTACAAACATTCAGATAAATAATATCGACTTAAATTCTCAATTCGTAAGATGTATAGGTAAAGGCTCAAAAGAGAGAATTGTTCCAATCGGGAAAAAAGCATGCTCCGCTTTAAAGAAATATTATTCGGAGCGTGATTACATAATAAAGAAATACTCTGTTAATACAAGATATTGTTTTATAAAAGAAAACGGTAAAAAACTTACAAGACAGGATGTTTATAATTTCGTAAATTCGCTCGGAAAAGATATTGATAAGGATATTTCTCCGCATACGATAAGGCATTCATTTGCAACACATTTACTTGAAAACGGTGCTGATTTGAGAGTTGTTCAAGAATTGCTCGGACATAGCGATGTTTCAACAACGCAATTATACACGCACATAAGCAAAAAAAGATTGAAAGATATTTATTTTTCCATAAATAAATAATTTTAACCGGCAAATTTTTTATTGTTCGGATTTTATATAATCAGAATACATAGAGGAAAATAAAAAACATGAAAATTAATTCTGCAAATATGTTTATTAACCAAAATTCAAAGGTAAACGGAAATCAAAATTTTAAAGGTTTATGGGGAAGAACCAGAAAAAGTGCAGATATTGACCAAATCCTTGAAATAAAAAGAATAAGAACAACGGCATATTATTTTCCGTTTAAAAACGAACCTGCAAAAGAATATGAAAAAGCTGTCAGGGATTATAATTTTGCACATGTTGTAAAAGATAAAAATAATCAAAAGTTGTACCTCGTAAAACAATGTAAACTTTGCGGTTATTTACCGTTTACAAAAGAACAATATGAAGAATATATGAAATCCTCCGGTGATGAAAAATATAAGGAAATACATGAATTTGTGTCGGAAGGCATATTCGCAAACGGTGAATACGGTGAAGACCAACCATTGGCAACAAATAAGAATTTTAATTACAAAGCATAAAAAATTAT
>CAZHCP010000101.1:0-6221 GCA_964531015.1 uncultured Muribaculaceae bacterium | reverse complement strand
TCGTAATAGTTATATCCGTATTCTTTAACAAGTTCGTTGACTTCATATTCAAGCATATCCGAAAAGATGATTATTTTTATTTCTTTATAATTTTCGTCGCTTCTTATATATTTTATCAGTCTTATTACATCATTACCGTCTTTGTTGAGTTTACATATCAGCATATCCGCTTTATTTTTAATAATAAAATCATATACAGAATTTATATTATTAAACTCCGATACATTACAACAACAGTTTTCCAAATCTTGTTTTATTCGGGTTAAATCATCTGTTTCATTATTTAATATGACTATTTTTTTATTATGATATTTTTCCTCTTTTATAACCGCTAACGGTGTTTTGCTTGACAAAAATGATGTATAATCCTTCAATACCGTGTTTCTAATCAGTTCAAAAGGATTAATAATCAAGCATATTTCACCTGCGGACAATGTTGTAAATCCGCTGATATTTTTAATTTGCAGTATCGGCGGAACAAGTTTTTTTTGAAAAACCTCTTGGTCACCCGTCAGTTTTTCAACTATATATGCTGCCTGTTTTTCCTGTGCTTCGACTATTATTACCGTTATTCCGTCTTTTTGCGAATACGAAGTAACATCTTCATTAAACACCTCATTCAGTGCATATACCGGTATCGAATGTTCTTCATACAAAATACATGCCTGCCCGTTTTTATTATATATTTCATCTTTTTTGATTTCTTTGACAAATTTTACGGAGCTTATCGGAATTGCATAATTCTGTTCTCCGACTTTTATTACAAAAGTTTTTATGGTGGACATTGAAACCGGTAATTTTATTGTTACTCTGCAACCTTTATTTAATACGGAGTCAATGTTAATTTCACCGTTCAGGTTTGTAATTTTGGTTTTTACAATATCCAAGCCGATTCCCCGCCCCGAAATATCGCTGATATTTTCTTGGGTTGAAAATCCCGGTAAAAACAGTAATTTGAGCAAATATTCATCAGAAATATTATCGGCTTCATCGTTTGTTAAAAGTCCTTTTGCCAGTGCGGTTTGCTTAACTTTTTCCGGATTTATTCCGTAGCCGTCATCTTCTATTGTAATTATGACGTTGTTTGACACCTGTTTTGCGGAAAGTTTTATTATGCCGCTTTCTTTTTTATTTTTTCGCAGTCTTTCGGCAGGCTGTTCTATTCCGTGTGAAACCGCATTTCTTATAATATGTATAAGCGGTGTCTTTATTTCTTCTATAATTTTTTTATCTACCGTTGTATCGCTTCCGGTTACAAGGAAATCTATCTTTTTTTCCTTCTCTTTTGCGATATCCCTAACCATTCGAGGGAAAGAATGAAAAATTGTTGCAAGCGGAAGAACCCTTATTGATTTTGCCAAAGTATCTATTCCGAGCGTGTTTTGGTGCAATTTATTATCATCTTCCGATATTATTTTATATAAAGAATTAAAATCGTTTGTTAATTCATTTGTTATTTCGTAATTATCAATGCAAAAATTTTGGATTTTTTTATAAAACAATAAAGCACTTTCTTCGGAATCATTTAAAAAGAAACCTCGTTTTTCCATATATTTAAAATAATTTATTATTTTTTTGCTTGCATTGCTCCATTTTATCAGCTTGTAATTAATTTTTGATAATTCCGCAAGATGTTCCCCCGTTTTTATGCCGTTTATTAGCAATTCACCCGTTTGCGATATTAAATTATCTATTTTTTTTGTATCAACCCTGAGGGTTTTTATCTCCTGAAAATCATACAGCGTTGAAGAATTTTTTGCGTTCTCAAGATTTGCATTCAAAAGTTCTTTTTCATTGCCGATTTTTTCCAAATATTGTTTTGAACTTATATCCGTAATATTAAACATATCTTCAACAACGCTTAAACGTTGAATTAAAAAATTCAGGTTATTTATATTTTCTTCTTTTTCACGAAAATATATTCGTTTCGCCAAATAAATACATTGCAAAATAACCATAAATACATCATTATCGGTTGTAATATTTTTATCTTCAAACAAATTTAAAATGCCGATTGTTTTTGACAAAACAAGTTCTATTTTCGGCTTATTTCCGTATGCAATAATTTCTTTTAATTTAACAACAATTTCTCGAATAATGCTTTTATCGGTTTTAATTTTTTGAAGATTGGACAAAACGAAATCAAACTTAGGTAATATTTCGGCATATTTTTCTTCGGTGCCTGAATTTTCGTTTTCGGGTTCTTTCGGCACTGCTTCGTTTTTATTTTCACTAACCGAGTTGTCAACATTATTTCCCAAGTTTACGGTTCCGTTTAAAGTGTTTAAACTTTTGTCGTTCGTCACAATATTTAATCCCTTAAATATTGTGTATATTTCGTTTCTGATATCCCAAATTTTCTCTTTCAACAGGTTGAAATCAATTTCATTTTCCTCGGTAACACTTATATATTCGGTAACTTCACGAATTTTTTTTGAAATATTTATATATTCAATTCCTGAGAACATTTCTTTTAATTGTTTCAAATTATCGACGACAATCGACAAGATATTTTCTGTCGTATCTTCTTCATCCTTTTGTAAAACAAATATCAATTCCAACAATATTGCATTTACATCAGTGCTTATTTTTTCAATGTATGATTTTTCCGTTGTATTTACGCTACACACTTTCTTTATAAAAGAATCAAGTTTATTTATCGTTTCTTCCGTTGCCGGCGTTGTATAATTACCTTTTGTTTCAACGGATTTCGTGACCAAAAAACCGAGCAAATCAAAGACCTTATATATTTCTTCAAAACAATTCGGATTTATTTCATCTTTTTCGGTTTTCCAATCGGAAACAACATCCTCCAATTTATGTGTGACATCTTGTATTCCGTTATAGCCGAGCATTCTTGCCGCACTTTTCAACGAGTGCAATAATTGCAATATTTTTTTCAGCTTTTCTTTATCGGTTTGGTTTTGCTCAAAAATTAACATCTCATCATTGAGTTCCTGTATAATTTCGTCGCTTTCAGCCTTAAAAATATTCAGTATTTCTTTTAGTTCTTCGGGATTATATTGCATTATTCTTCTCTTTTTTCACTTGCTTTCGATAACTAATTTGCAATATTATCTTTTATGTTTGTTGAAATTTCCGAAAATGCTTTAATATTTTCAATATTTTCTTCCAATGTATTCATTGTTTCAAAAATACTCTTTTGCATATCTTCTATAATTTCCAAAACTTCATTTGTTATTGATTGTTGTTCGTTTGCGGAAGAAAGAACTTCATTAAGCTGAGCAACGATATCTTTTATCTCGGATACAACTTTTTTTACGTTTATACTTATTAAAGAAGCAAATTTAACACCGGTTTCGATTTCTTTTGCACCGTCTTCGGTTGCCATAATGGTTGAAGAAGTTGTTTGTTCGATTTCGGCAACAAGGCTTGTAATTTTATTTGTTGCCTGTTTTGATTCATCGGCAAGTTTTCTGATTTCCGAAGCAACAACTGCAAAACCTTTACCGTATTCACCTGCTCTTGCCGCTTCAACCGCCGCATTCAAGGCAAGCATGTTTGTTTGCTCCGATATGTTTTCAACTATATTTACGGTTGCTCCGATTTGTTTAATGTAATCGGTTAATTCAATAATCAATTCGGCAATAACCTGAACTCTATGTTTTAAGTTTTGCATTGAGGTTATGTTTTCTTCCAATGTTGTTGTTTCATGTCCGCTTGTTTCATAAGTTTCATTAAGTTTATTTGTTATATACTGTGTTTTTTCCTTGTTTTTTAACGAATTATTCTTAAACAATTTCGTTGTTTGTACGACATTTTCAAGCATTGTCGTATATTTATAGGTTAATTGCTTTTGTTTTTCACTCAGTTGCAAAACTTTTACGGATATTTTTTGAAACTCATTCAACTCGTTATCTATCAATTTGTCTATGGAATTTATTAATTCGTTTCTTGAAAATTGATATTGTATAAAGTAAACCAGCAGTGTGGCTACCGCACTTTCTATCATTATTTGTTTATTATCTATAAACATTATGATTGCAACAATTACGATTGTTACAAGTCCTAAAATTACAGTATCCTTTATGTTTTTCTTTGCGACTCTGTTTATTATGCTTACGTTTCGTTCGGACATTTATTATCTCCTTTTCCGCAATTTATGCTTTTTCGCTGACTCTTTTGCTCTTTTATTGTATAATATATTATAAAGGTTTAATATAAAATGAACAACAATTATTCGCTTCCTTCTTTATTTAATTCACAAAATAACTCCGATTTTATTGTCTTTACTCTCTCTGACAAATATTATGCGGTTAATATTAATTCAATTGTTGAAGTAATAAAATTAACAAAAATCGAAATTCCGCTTTCCACGCCAAAATCCGTTGTCGGAATGATTAATTATAACGGAACATTTATTAAAGTTGTTGATTTATTTAATCTTTTGGGGTTTGACACTCCGCAATTCTCAATTGACAACCACTTAATAATTATTAAACATAATGATGAATTTATTGCCCTTTTGGTTGAAAATATATTAAATATTACAAAATTAGCAACCGAGAATATTCAACAATTACCTTTTTCTGTTAATTTTTCTCTTATTTCGCAAGTATTCAAGGATTTGACATATACAATAAATATTATTGATACGGAACAAGTTTTAGTTTGCCTTAATACAAATGCTTCCGAAAAAAATGAAGTAAATTACATATCACTCCTTCCGAACGATTCAAATTCCGTCAAAATTTTAGAATACAGGCATAATTTGATTAAAGAAAAAACGCAATCTTTTTCCTTCCCGATTGCGTTTGAATCAAATAACAAGTTTATTCTTTTTATTATTGATAATCAAAACTATTATTTGGATTTAAAATATGTTAAAGAATTTATTACAATAAACAACTTAAAAATTACAAAACTCCCGTATACGCAAAAATGTATAAGAGGAATTATCAACATGAAAGGTGATTTTTTGGTTGTTGTTGATTTAAAATGTTTTCTTGATAATTCTTCGCAATATTCTCCCGAAAACGGTAAATTTATTATTGTCCGATGTCAAAACTTTAATATTGCCTTCCTTGTTGACGATATTAAACATATTACGAACTTGGAAATCAACAAAATTTTGAATGTCAATTCTCAAAGCAATTCACCGTACATACTTTGCGAATTTATGGAAAATAACGAGCTTTATTCGATTTTAAACATCGAAAGAATTTTAAACGATGAAAAACTGTATATAAACATAAAATAAATACGGTTTTTAACCCAAAATGTAAAAACCGTATATGTAAAAATTGATTTATGTAAGGTAGTCTTTCAAGTGCAACACTTTTTCCGATTTCCTCATTTTATTTAGTGCAATGCACTCCAATTGCCTGATTCTCTCTTTTGAAAAGCCCATTTCTTTCCCCAATTCCTCTAACGTTCTTGTTTTGTTTCCGTCCAATCCGAAACGTTTAATTATTATATTCTGCTCTTTTTCGTTTAATTCTTCCATTAAATCCGTAACGTATTCGCCCAAAAGGTTGTTTTGTACGGTAATAACAGGACTTGTTTTTTCGTCATCGGAAATATAATCTTCCAAAGATAAATTATCGGCAACGGGCGTATCAAGGCTGACAGGTTCAAGTTTTATCGTTTGCAGTGCAATTTCAACCTGCTTTTTACTGATTTTTAAGCGTTCCGAAATCTCTTCAACGCTCGGTTCTTTTCCGTTCATATAACTTAATTCGAAAACAGCTTTTTTAACGGATTTTATTTTGTCCGACATGTGAACCGGTATTCGTATTACTCTTGAGTTATTTGCAATGGCACGAACAATAGTTTGCCTTATCCACCATGTTGCATAAGTTGAAAACTTAAACCCCTTTGTATAATCAAACCTGTTTGCCGCTTTTATTAACCCCAACGCACCTTCCTGAACCAAATCCATAAACAATACTCCCTGCCCGGTATATTTTTTTGCAATGCTTATCACTAAACGTAAATTCGCCTGAATTAATTTCTTTTTCGCAATTAAGGATTTTTCTTTGTCGCCGGAAACTATATCTTTGCCTATTTCACTTTCCTGCTTCCGCTTTAACAACTTAGTCCGACTCACGTCTTTTAAATACATTTGTAAAATATCATCTTTTATTACGACATTATTAAAAGTTGCGACCTCTTCGGGTGAATATTCTTCACTTTCAATAGCGTAATTTTCGCATAATAAATCCTTCTCCGTATATTTTGTGTACATACCATCTCCTCAT
>CAZHCP010000100.1:0-6272 GCA_964531015.1 uncultured Muribaculaceae bacterium | reverse complement strand
AGCAGGTTCGTTCTGTTCGTTTTTTTTACTGATGTCTTTATCATAAAAAATACTTTGAGTCGGTTCGCCATAAGGAACAACTCTTTGAGCATATATTTGAGCCTGATATACATCCCTCGGATTTGAAAATTCGGTTGTAACTTTGTTTGGTTTTCTAAATCCGTTAACATCAATCCAAATGTTTGCACCGTCATTTTCGGTGCAAGGTACTCTGTTTGTATAACTGCACTTAGAATTCGGGTCATCGGAATTATCGGATTTAAAATTAGCCACACAAAAAATCATACCGTCATCAGTCGTAAAAATTGAATCCGGTGATTCATTCTTACAATCGGGAACAGTAAATTCTTTTGCCGACGGTACTATGTTATTCATTCTTTTTTTGAAAAGTTCTTTTACGATTTCATCTCCGGAAACAAAATTTTGAGCTGTTAACCCTTCTAACGAATACTCCAACTCCAATGCCTGATTTAATGCGGAAATTGCCTTTTTTAATGCTGTTCTGTGTTCATGTCCGTTGGTATTATTCATTATGGAGGGAACCAATATTGCTGCTATAATACCTATTATTGCAAGTGAAATTAAAACTTCACTAAGCGAAAAAGCACTTAAATATTTACCTGTATTAAAACAATCTCTGATTTTTCCGTTTTTCATTACGTCCCCGTATATTATTATATTAAACAGTATAATAGCACAAAAGGTCAATATATAACTATAGTTCCACAAATAACAGGAAATTAAACAATCTGCAATTACCAAGCATTATACACCGTTTATATTTAAACCTTTTTCAGCACCGCAGATTTACGTTGTTTGCCTTTTTATTTTAAATATTTTTCAAGAAGGTTTGTTGATGATTTTGTATTTTGTGAAACAAGAGTTCTGTTTGCGGGAACTGCCGTTTTCACCGATGAAGAATTTTCCGTCGTCTTGTTTTTAGGCAATCTTTGGCTTAACGGTTTCTTTCCCGTCAATAATCTCATAAATTTGAAATATTTTCCTAAAAATCCCGTTCTGTTTTCGTTCTTTTCTTCAATCGCCATAAGCTCATCATAAGTTTTTCTTCTGACAGGCATGCCGATTGACGTTCTTGTTACAACTTCCGTCAAAGCCGTATTAGGTGCCGTTACCGTAACCATTCCGCCCAACGATTTATTATACCTTTCGGCAAATGTTTGGTTAAACCAACTGATAATTATCGTTTGATAGAATAATGCACTTAATCTTTGAACAATACGTTCGTTTGCACTTTCTTTTGCTTTTTCTTTATCTTCACCGTTACTTTTTATCATTACCATATTGTAATTATCGGCAACCAAAAAGAAAGATGTTACAAGTGAGGAGAATACTTTTGACATTAATGCAACCGAATTATTTTTTGTATTTGATTGCGTAATACTGTTAAAAGACTTCCCTACCGCAGTGTCTACATATTTTGCCAATTTTGCTTTTTCATTTTCCAATTTTACTTTAGCTTTGTCAATTTCGGCACCGGTTGCATTACTTATAATAAGTTTTGCTAATTTATTTTTCGCTTTTATATACGGTTTTGCTTCTTTTTGCAATACTTCCATTGCATTTGTAAATATTTCCTGACTGATTTTCTCTGTTTTGGGAGATTGTTCACCAAATACATTTGAAACAACGGTATGTATTGTTTTTTCAAATTTGCTGATTGTTACATCTTTCTCACCTGCTTTTTCGGCAAGAACTTTTTTGTCTATATTTGAGGTTGCGGCTCTTACAATTGATTCCAATATTGAGAACGGCTTATTTGCTACACCCAATATGAATTTAAACGGTTGTATTATTGCATCAACAGTAGTTTTTATATTGCTTTTCATTTTAATTCCATCTTTGGAAACATTGTTTTTAATAGTTTTCGTTATTAATTTCTTTAACGAATTTATCTGTTCCTCAGTTAATTCAACATCTTTATTTGTTGCAATTTTAATTGCATTTTTGGCAACAGCTTCAAATTTATTTTCCGAAATTGCCGAAGTACCGTTTTTTATTGCAAAATTTATTGCTTCGGTTATTTTTGCTATTTCATTTTCATTGTATTTGTTTCCGGATTTTAAATTTTGTGCAATTGACTCGGTAACATTTTTTACATCTTTTCCGGACAATTTCGATTTATACATTTTTATAACAACATCTTTTCCGTTATTACAAATTTTACCGTATTTATTTTGTATAAATTCGTGTCCTTCCGCTACTTTTTCACAACCGACTTCTTTTAACACACCCATTACCTCTTGGTAATCCTTGTTTGGCATTTCAAATTCTTTATATGCCAATTTGTTATATATTTTCGTTTTAAAGAAATCGCCGATACTTTTAAAGAATTTCATCGGTTTTGAATTTTTTGTCAATGATGAATTTTTCAGAAAACTTATTAACGTACTTGCTCCAAGCAATATTAAAACGCCTTTTTTGAATGTTTCAAAGTTAATTAAGGCTTTTTGTTCTTTTTTGTTTTCCGATTTGTTATCTTTTTCATTCTTTGAAGAAGAGAAAGAAGGATTAAATGATTTAAAAATATTCGGTTGTTCAAATTTAACGGGTGAAATCGTATTAACATTTACCTGTGATTTTTTTTCGGGCAATTCATTATTTTTTACATTTTCAGGATTTTGTTTTTGATTGTATTTTTTTGCACCTTCTTTTGATAACAACATAACCGGTCTTTTATTTGAAATTCTTGATACGAATTCGGAAACAAGTGTTATTGCCGCACCAATTCCCGCCATTGCATACGCACTTTGATTTACTAATTTTGTCAAAGTTCCATAGACCAAAACCTGAATGGAGGCGTTTGTGAAAACTCTTACTACTTCCTGTTTTATTCTTATTTTTGCTTCTTTTTCGGAATCTTCTTTCTTATCACCGCACAACACCGATAAATTATAAGCATCATTCGCCAAAAAGGCAACCGGAATAAGTCCTGTCACAATCCTATTCAACGGTCTTTCATGTGCGGTATTAAACTTTCCTTTTGTTTTGTCAAAAAATTTATTACTTGACTTATATAAATTTTCTTTAATATATTCATTTGCTTCTTTTGCGAGCTTTTTATTATCTGCTTTTTTTAATTTATTCAACAGTTCTTCCGAGGTAAGACCGTATTCTTTTGCACATTTTTCAACAGTTTCTTTTGTTGTTCCGTATATTCCCTGTATGATATTGGTTTTTTCATCCAATTCGTTTAATTTTCTCGGAACTCTGAAAAACGGTTTATTGTATATGTTTCTTACACCGTCTTTTTTATTTGGAAGTGATTGAGCCTTTTTTAAACACCAATTTGCACCATAAAGAGGTAACGAAACAAACGGAAAAAGCACACTTTCAATAAATCCGCGGGGATATGATTTATCTTTTATAGAAGAAACTCCCTTTTCAAGTACAAAACGGGAGCCTTTTTTCATTATCGGGTTTTCTTTCGATAATTTTCCTATTTTATAACCTGCACGCTCTGCTATATTTCCGTAGTGCCGTGAAAATACATTCATGATTTCTCTGTCGGCGTTGGCTATTATTGTCGGTCTTGCAAGTTCCCCGAGGATACGTCTGTCAGCATTTGATATTATTGCGGGAACACCTTTAAAACTTGTTTGAGGAGATGAATTTACCCCGACTTTTTTTCTTATGTTGTATTTACTTACATTTTTGTTAATCGAGGCGTTAATATTCATTATTTTCTCTTTTCTAACAATACTATCCTTTTAATTCAAAAAGTATGATTTATTTTTTTGCTATTTTTTTGCTGTTTGTAAAGATTTATTTACACGGGGTATCGAGAGGTTGCTTTTTTCAGCATTTCCGCAAGTTTCTCACAGCCTTGAAAACCTCTGTTGCACAACTTTTTGCTTGCCGTTTCGACATCATATTCAACAAATTTGTGTTTTATTTCAAATGAAGAATTTTCTTCATTTATATTCATAATTGCATAACACGCTTGCGGTTTTTCGCTGAACGGTCGTCCGACGCTTCCCGCATTTACAATCGTTTGTTCCGTGTTCGTCTGATAACCGCATGGCATGTGCGTATGCCCGCAAAATATTACATTTTGTCTGCAACCTGCAATCATTTCTTCAACTTGTTCAATTTTTAAATCCGGATATATATTTTCATCGTTTCTTCTCGGCGAACCGTGAACCAATAATATTTTAATCCCCGATATTTCAATTTCTTTATTTTCGGGTAAACTTTTTAAGAAGTTTTTATCATCTTCACTTAATAATTCACTGTCTGCAAAATAAGCACTTGCCATAACCGCATTTAATTTTGCAATTTTATTGTAAATTTCAAAAGAAAATACAGACAACATTTTGTCTGTATTACCCTGTATTATTTCAAATTTTTCGGATGACAATAACTCCTGAATTTTTTTTATTGTTTCTTTCGGCTCAGGTCCCGCCATTGCCACATCCCCCAAGCAGTATATTCTTTCGCAACCTTCTTTTTTTATATCCGACAAAACCGCACTCAAAGCTTCCATATTGCCGTGTATATCGGAAATTATTGCAATTTTCATTTTTTATCCCTCTGATTTATAATATCATTATACTACAAATATAAAGAGCATGTAAAAAGAAATGATTAAAAGAAGATTATCAAAACAAATTCAAATCGGAAACGTTAAAATCGGCGGGGATGCCCCGATTTCCGTGCAATCAATGACAAATACGGATACAAGAGATGTTAATGCGACTTTAAAACAAATACAAGATTTATCTCAACACGGTTGCGAATTGGTAAGATTGGCAATTCTTAATTCCGATGCGGCAAACGCCATAAAAAAAATTAAAAAATCTTCACCGGTGCCCTTAATTGCGGACATTCATTTTGATTATCGTTTGGCAATACAATGTATAGAAAACGGTATTGACGCATTAAGAATTAACCCCGGAAACATAGGAAAAGAAGAAAATATAAAAAAAGTCGTTTCCTTGGCAAAAACAAATAAAATCCCCATAAGAATTGGAATTAACGGCGGTTCTTTGGAAAAAGACCTTGAAATTATGAATATTCCTCTTCACGAAAAAATGGTTTTAAGTGCGTTAAGACATATTCAAATTTTAGAAGATAACAATTTTTCCGACATAAAAATTTCACTGAAATCCAGTGACGTTTTAACTACCATCGAAGCATACCGAACGATTGCACAAAAAGTCGAATATCCGCTGCATTTGGGAGTTACCGAAGCCGGAACATATACGGGCGGAATTATAAAATCGGCAGTAGGATTGGGAACTTTGCTTGCGGAAGGCATAGGAGATACAATCAGAGTCTCTTTAACCGATTCTCCCGTTGAAGAAGTTAAAGCCGGTTTTTCGATTTTAAAGGCTTTAAATCTGAGAAAAAGAGGAATTAATTTCGTTTCATGCCCGACCTGCGGAAGAACACAAATTAACCTTATTGAACTTGCAAAAGAAGTAGAAAAAAGACTTGAAAATTTTGATAAACCTTTGACAATAGCCGTTATGGGCTGTGCCGTTAACGGTCCGGGGGAAGCAAAACATGCCGATTACGGCATTGCGGGCGGAATTAACGAAGGTTATATATTTAAAAAAGGGGAAATTATTAAACGTTTACCCGAAGATAAATTGGTTGACGAATTTATAAATCTCATTCATTTGGAGAATCTTTAAATATTGCATTATCAAAAAAAATAAGTTATCATATTGATAAAGAGGATTTGTTTATGAAAAAGTTTGTAATAATTTGTTCTTTGTTGTTAATTGCTCAATCTGCACACGCTTTCATTGACAGTAAACACATGACGAGCGAACAGTTTATGGTTAATACGGGTTATTCCGGCGAAGCTGCAAAAATTATCGGCATTGTTTCACAAGATCCGTATCGTGAACCCGCCGAAGAACAAAAACCGACATTTAAAACAATTTTAAAAAGAATTGACCACTACATATTCCCCGTACATAATGCGGATATGGATTTTTATAATCATAGCGGACACTATAACGGCCCGCATTGGAGCGATTATTAATACATACAAATTTTGTTTGGTTTTATTAAAAAGATTTACATTAAATATGTAAATCTTTTTTGTATGTTCGGAATGATTTTGAAAAAGCTGAAAATTTCATTACTTCCCGTACAAAACCCAATTTTTATCCAACAACTTATTAAAATCCGCCTCTTGGATTTCATCCGGCCTGATTTTCCGTCCGCCATTTTCATAATATTTTACAACAACTCCTTTTAATGTATTAAAGTATTGTATATCTCTCGCATCGTATTTTTCC
>CAZHCP010000099.1:0-6381 GCA_964531015.1 uncultured Muribaculaceae bacterium | reverse complement strand
GGATTAAATTTCAAAACCGTTGTCAAAATTTTATCGCCTACTTTTAAAATGGTATTCTTTTGATTTTGATATTCCGTTAATTCATTGTTCGGAAGGAGAGCTTCAACACCCGAAAATACTTCGACAAAAGCACCGAAATGTTTAATTCTTGTAATTACACCTTCTATTTTATCTCCGTCTTTGATTTTGTCTTTTGCTTCAACCCACGGGTCTTTTTCAAGATTTTTAAGACTCAGGCTGATTCGTTGTTTATCCGTATCAACAACAATAACTTCAACTTTTATAATATCTCCGACTTTTAAAATATCGGAAGGATGGTCGACCCATTTCCAGGAAATTTGAGATAACGGCAAGAGTGCATCAACACCGCCGACATCGACGAATGCACCGAAATCGGTAATTCTGACGACTTCACCTTCCAAAATTTGTCCCGGTTCGACATTTTCAAACAAATCTTTTTTATTTTCTTCTTTATCTCCAAGATAAACTTTTCTGTTTGATAAAATAAAGTTACCCTGTTGTATATCCATTGTTAAAATTTTCAATTCCAGCTTTTCGCCGATTATGTTTTCCTGTGATTTTAATTTCAAATGACTGGAAGGAACAAAGCCTCTGACACCTTTAACATCAACAAGAACACCGCCTTTAACCGCAGAAACTATCGTACCTTCAACGGTTGCATCTTGTGCTTTCAAATCTTCAAGTTCTCTCCAATTATATGCCGTTGCAACTTTCTTATAAGAAAGCATAAAACGTCCGTCTTCATCTTCTTCACGAATAATTAAAAATTCATATTCGTTATTTTTTTTCAAGGTTTCTTCCAAAGGAATGCTTTTATCGGTTATTGCTTCTTTTGTCGGAACGTAAGCGGTTGTTTTTGCACCGATATCAACGATAACTCCCGAAGAATCATACGAACAAACAATACCCTTTACCAAATCCCCCTTTTGAAAGCTGTAATCATAGTTGCAAAGCAACGCTTCAAACTCATCGTTTGTGTACTTTTCTTCTTTCATCTCTTTTCCCTCACTAAACTTCCCGATAATAATTTACACGATTGAATTATACTATTTTTTTCGGTCGTTGTAAATATTTTGTCACGATTTAAAGCTATGTTATTAAGAGTATTCACGGACAAACAAATTTATATCGTTACAAAAATCACGATTTCTATAAAATTTATTCGGCACGAATAAAAAATAAATTGCCGATAATTCGGCAATTTATAAAAATTTTAACTCCTTTTTTCGAAAACGCCGTACTTTTTATGAAGTTTTAAAATCGGCATTCGGCATAATTCTTCAGAATTTACCCGAGGTAGCATTCCTTTAATCTTTTTGAAGTTTCGATATTTCTCAATTTATTCAATGCTCTTGCTTCGGTTTGTCTTATGCACTCTTTCGTTACACCGTAAAATTTTCCTATTTCTTCCAGTGTTTGTTTTTCGCAATTGTTTATACCGAAACGATATAAAATTACTTTTTGTTCACGCTCTTTCAGGTTTTTTATAAGATTTACTACATCTTCTTTAAAAGATTCATATTCGATTTTATTTTGCAATGAAACTTTTTTGTCTTCAATAATATCCGAAAGTTGAACTTCCGAACCGTTTTTCATTTCAACGTCACCTTCAAGCGAAAGTGTTTTTTTATAAGCGTTCAAATAATTATTTATTTTATCGGTTTCAATATCCATTTTTTTTGCAACATCTTCAATTTTAACGTTTTCGCCCGAACGCTCCATTTCGGCTTTAACTTTTGAATATTTTGAAAGAGTTTCCTGTATATAAACAGGGATTTTCACGCTGTTTGATTGTTCGGAAATTGCTTTAAACATGGCTTGTTTTATCCACCAGGAAGCATAAGTTGCAAAACGATAACCGAATTTGGGGTTAAATTTATCAATAGCGACCATCAAACCGACATTTCCTTCCTGAATTAAATCAATCATCGGAAGTTTACTCGAATGTATTGCTTTTCTTGCAACGGATACAACCAATTTTAAATTTGCTTCGGCAAGTTTTTGTTTTGCAATTTCGTTTCCGGCTTTTGCCTGCATTGCAAGTTCTCTTTCTTCTTCAACACCGATATTTTTAAATTTTGAAATCTCTTTTAAATATTCTTTTACTTTTTCGTCAGAGAACAAAGGGTTTGAAACATAATCCGCATTTAAAACACAATTTAAACTCATAATAATACTCCTGATTTAATACACACCGATTTTTCCCGCTTGTCGTTTAACGGGGTTCTTTATACAATAGAGAGGGAGAGATAATTTTTAAACTTTTGTAATATATCTTTTGTATATATTTAGTATATCAACATAAAACTTAAAATTCAATCCTTTTATAAAGTTTTGTTAAGTTAAAATTATAAAACGAAGAAATATCTTAATATTTTGTTATATATCTGCTTTTCGAAATGATTTTAATTACAATGTATGTATGTTGATAAAATGTAGCAATGCCGAAGTAAGGGCAAGGTTTCTTGCAGAAAAATATTTTGAACTTGTGAAATCGGGAACCGATGAAAAAGAAATATCGGTCATTGTTTTGAATGCTTATAAAAAAGCAAAATTTATAAACCTGCTGAAATCGGAATATCCCGAAATCAGCGTAAACGGCAAAAACATTCATACATTTTCGGGGCTTTGTTACAATGCTTTTAAAGACAATTGGAATTATATATCGGCGTTAATAAAAAAAGACGGGAAAAATGTTGAGCCGAATTTGTGCGGTTTGGAAATTTCGCAATATATATTTAAAAAGTGCATAAGAGAAACCGATTTCAGCGATTATATTTCCAAAATCAATTTACTTCATCAGCTTTTCAGACGTTATTCGCTCATTGTTCAAAACGGATTTACGGGAAAAGAAGTGAAAGAACGAAGTAAGATTGCAGGCGAAACTTTTGCTAATTCCGCATTTGAAGCAATTGAAGAATATAAAAGAAAAACAATTGAATATTGCAGTTTTGATTATTTAAGACAATATGCGATTTTTCCCGAAATATATAAAAATACAGATTATTTTAAAAATATAAAATATATGCTTGTTGAAGATTGCGATGAATATTCTTATCTGTTTTGGCAGTTTATTGAATATATTTCACCGAATTTATCGGAAATTTATATGGGATTTGACGATAAAGGCTCGTCAAGGTGCGGTTATTTGTGTGCATATAAAAGCGGGGTCGGAGAGTATATAAAAAAATTCAATCCCGAAATTATATCATTGGAGGACAACGGAAAATTCTTTAATTTTGCACAAACTCTTTTTTCAAATATTTTAAATTCAGAAAAAACGGATATCGGTAATTTTAAATCGGATAACAGGATTAAAAGAGCGGATATGATTGAAAGTGTTTTATCCGATATTTCAACTCTCTTAAAAACGGGAGTTGCCCCCTCTGAAATAGTCGTAATTACTCCGTTGTGCGATGATGTTTTAAAATCTTCGCTTATGAACAATAACAAATTCATAAAATTTGCCCTGTTATCAGGTAACGAAAAATTAATTGATGACCCGTGCGTAAAATATATAATAAGCCTTTTAAAGGCGGTTAATCAAATAAATTTAAAAGAATTTGAACTAAAAAATTTGTTTGTAAATTTGTTAAAAATTCCTTATTTAAAATGTTTGCCGTTAATAAAAAAATATAACGAAACAAAACAATTGCAAAAAACCGACATGCTAAACGCTGAAGTTGCGGAAAAATACGAAAAGTTGCTCTCGATTATAAATTCATTGAAAATTTCCAATATCACCGTAAGTGAAAAAATCAAAGTAATATATTCCAATTTAATTAAAAATTCTTCTGATGAAATTAATGAAACGAAATACAATTTTTTGTTAAAAGAGGCAAAAAGTTTTGAAAGTGCGTTTAGTGGTGAGGACATTGAAAAAGATTTTGTTATTCAGATTGAAAACAGCGTAATCAGCGAAAACCCTGCCGAAACCGCAGAATTTACAAAAAATGCGGTAATAATCGCAACTCCGCAAAAAATTATTGATTACTCGCTTCAAACCAAATATCAATACTGGCTTGATATTTCAAACAACGAATGGCAAAAAGAAGACACGGGAACGTTATACAATGCTTGGATTTTAAACAGAGATTTTACGGAAAAAGATTTTTCGGTTGAAAACTCATTAATCTTAACACGTGATAAAACCGCAAGAATATTGCGTAAATTGGCATTGTGTGCAAAAAAAGGAATAAAATTTTATTCTTCGTTATACGATAATTCGGGAAATGAAAATTTCGGAGGAATTGCCGATTATCTGAAAAAAGACGATGTTGAAAAAAAAGAATTTAACATTATTCCGAGAGCCGACCAAAAAACCGTTTTGGAATATAAAAAAGGGAAAACAGGGGTAATGGCGGTTCCTGGTGCGGGAAAAACTACCGTACTTCTTGCGTTGATTATAAAACTCATAAAAAGCGGAGTTAAACCCGGCAATATATTTGTCCTTACATATATGGAATCCGCAGCAAAAAACTTTAAGGAAAAAATCAAATCCGCTCTGCCCGATACCCCGGAATTGCCGAATATTTCAACCATTCACGGTTTGGCATTGAGAATAATAAAAGAAAATGCAAATTATACAAAAGTCGGATTGGATACGAATTTTGAAATTTGCGATGATATTCAAAAAGAACGAATTATAAAAGAATTGTTTTTTAAATTCAAAATTGATGACGATAAAACGGATAACTATATAAGATGTATTTCCATTGTTAAATTATCGGGAAATTCCGACGAACCGTATTCAAAATATAAAGAAATTTCGAACTTTTATAAATTTTATAAAGAATACAACAAAACCTTAAAACACAACAATCTTTTGGATTATGACGATATGTTGTATTTTGCCGTAAAAATTTTGAAAGAAAATCCGAAAATATTAAATTATTACCAAAATATTTGTGAATATCTGATAGAAGATGAAGCACAAGATTCAACGGATATTCAACAAAAATTATTGGAATTGTTAAGCGGAAAACACGGTAATCTGGTAAGGTGCGGAGATATAAACCAATCAATAACGTCAACTTTTACAAACAGTAATATCGAGAGTTTTAATAAATTTCTTGAAAAAAATAATAAAATCGAAATGAATTGTTCTCAACGCTGTGCAAAACCCGTATATTCGCTTGCAAATAATTTAATAAAAAAAATAAGTTCGGATGAAAATTTAAAACCTGCATTTTATAACATAGAAATGCAAGGAACAAAGGCAAATCCGAAATCCGACGCACCGCCGTTTTTTGAACTTTTTGAAACACAAAAAGACGAAAAAAATTATATATTGCAAAAAATAAAAGAAATACGCACAAATAACAATAATGCTTCCATAGCGATTTTGTTAAGGTTAAATTCACAAGTTGAGGATTATAGCGAATTTTTCACGAATAACGGAATTAAAACCGTTATAAGAACGGATTGTTTGGAAGAAAAAAACATATATAAAATAATATACATCATATTAAAAATCACGCAAAATCCTTTTGACAACAAACTTATTGCCGATATGGCGGAATATTATTTAAAAAGGAATTTATACGGAATGTCCTCGAAGGATGTTAATTATATTAAAAATTTACAAACACCGTTTATTTATGAAACGGACTGTTCTTCGCAAGGATTAAATCAACTTTTGTGGGATATAAATTACTGGTTGAATTTTTCGGCACCGTCCGTTGACATTTTAGCCTTAAACATAGGGCTGTATTACTCAAAAAATTTGTCGGAAAAATCAAACACTTATTTGATTGCATCTTTTATCGGAAAAATCTCGGCTAATATGCAAAGCAGCGAAGAAGTGATACATAATTTGGAATATTTATCAAAAAAATCATTAAGTGCATATAAATTTTTTGAAGAAGATTTAAAAGAAGATAATCCGGGATTAAATATAATGACGGTGCATAAATCAAAAGGTGATGAATTTGATTTCGTTTTTATTCCTCAAACAAACGAAGAAAATTATCCGATAAAAAAAGAGCATGCAAAATTAAAAGGCGGTTCGCATTTTGTTCAAACAATTAAGGCAAATATTGAAAACACTGCGGTCAAAGAACCGTCGGTTTTAAAATCGGAACTGATTTTTGAAACGTTAAGACTTTTATATGTAGGCATAACCCGTGCTAAAACCGGATTATTTATAACATCTTCAAAAAAATCCTTCGGAAACAAAAAACACAACTTGGAAATTTATTCTTTTTTAAAAGAATTGTAAATAAAAATTATTAAAATTTAATGAACTGCCCTCAAAAAAGCGGTCAATTAACTCGCCAATAAAAAGTTTCTGATTAATGCTTTTATTTTATATTATTATATAATGGAAACAATGCTCTTAAAATCGGGAAATGTAAAAAT
>CAZHCP010000098.1:0-6448 GCA_964531015.1 uncultured Muribaculaceae bacterium | reverse complement strand
CTAATCATGTTTTTTCTTATAATCGTGCCATTTTTCATAGGTTGAAAACCAAACAACGGCATAATTTTTCATTCCTTTTTCTATTCTGAAAATTTTATCAAAGAAAAAGAAAAAAGGATAATAAATGAAGAAAGGCAATTTTGTAAATCTGTCGATTAAAAACAAGGTTCTGTTACGAACCGAATATTTATCTTCTTCGCCCATGCCGAGATTTTTAAAATCCTCTTTCATCATATTAAAGAATTTACATTTATAGGGAAGTTTTATTTTCATAAACCACCAATAAAGCGTAATAACTTTATAATCCCAATAAAAACCTTTCATTTCATCAAAAAGACCGATTTTCTTTAAATTATAGCCGATTAAATTAAAAATTTTAAAATAATCAAAAAACAAATGATTTCTTGAATTTGTTACGGCATTTTTCCTGTTACAACGATAAAAAATTAAATCCTCACGCAAAACGGAAATTCTGTCGGCTTTAAATAAGGCGTCATAAACAAAAACATTATCTTCAAAATATATTTCCCCCGGGAACAAAACATTTTTATTAATAAGAAATTCCCGCTTATACATTTTATCCCAAGGTACGCTTGTTTGCCAAAAAACGGAATATTTAATATCTCGCCAATTAAAAGTTTTATCGTCAAATTCGGTAGGGATTTGTTTCAATTTTGCATATACATGGTTTCTGTCGATTTTTCCGGTTAAATCATCAAACCTGTTCCAAGTGCAAATTGTAATATCGGAATTTGTTGAAGAAATTTTATTATAAAGTTTTTCAAGTGCATCAAGTTCCATATAATCATCACCGTCAATAAAGAAAATATACTTTCCTCGTGCCATTTTTACACCGAAATTACGTGCAATTCCCTGTTTTAAATTAACGGTATTTTTATATATTACAAACCTTGAATCATTTTTTGCGTATTCGTTAACGATTTCAAGAGTAAAATCTTCCGATTTATTGTCAACAACAATTATTTCAATATCGTTCAACGTTTGATTAACAACGCTGTCAAGCGTTTTTCTTATATATTTTTCAACGTTATGAACCGGAATAATAACCGAAACAATCGGACTCATATAACACCTCACTTAAATAAATATAATAATAGCATAATTATATTTATGGTAAAATAAATTTGTTAGTGAGGAAGATATGCACGAAATATTAATTAAAATGAATGATTTATTCCAAGCAATGGGATTACAGGGTTTAGCGTTAAATTCTTTTATAGAAAGTTTCTTTTTATTACCGCCGCCTGACATATTATTAATAACAATGGATTTGGCAAATCCTTCAAAAGCATTGTATTATGCATTTATTTGTACAATCGCATCCTCATTGGGCGGAGGAGTAGGCTATGCAATAGGATATTGGGGCGGACGACCCGCTTTCAATTGGATGTTCAGAAAAAAAGGCAAAGAACAATTTGAAGCAGTTGAAAAATTATACGAAAAATACGGAGTTACAGCCGTTTTATTGGCAGCTTTTACTCCTATTCCGTACAAAGTTTTTACCATTGCAAGCGGAATTTTAAGCATGAATTTTTGGAAATTTATGTTGGCAAGTTTTATCGGAAGAGGCGGAAGGTTTTTTCTCGTCAGTATAGTATTGATGTTATTCGGTGAAGCGATAAAACAATATATCGAATGGGTAATTTTAGCCGTTACCGTACTTTGTATTCTGTTTTTTGTCATTCTGTACAAGAAAAGAAAATCAATAATTAATACCGATAAAGAATAATTTTGAACTTTTATTTTTTTGTATCGTTAAAAAGGATATAATATTAATAAGCGATTAAATAAAATTATCAATATTTTATAATTAAGAAAGAAATCATGATAAAAAAAATAATAACAATACTGATAATAACCGCATTTATAAATATTCCTTCAACGTTTGCAACGGAAGAAATAGAAAAAGGCACGACATTAAATGTTGAAAATTGCATTGAACTTGCAATAAAAAACAGCCCCGAAATTCAAATATATAAACAATATATTGAAATGCAAAATTCAAAGGTCGGACAAAGCAAAGCAAATTATTTCCCGACAATCGGAGCAAGTGCAGGTTATGAATACGGAAATACCGACTCAAAATTCCGTTCCGTCCAAAATAACAACACAACGGCAAGAGTCGCATTAAATCAATTGATTTACAGTTTCGGCAAAGTTTTTTCTCAGGTCAAAATGCAAAAATTCTATAAAATTGCTGCCGAATATGACCTTGAAAACGCAATTTTAAGTACGTCCAATAAAGTAAAATCTTCTTATTATGCCGTACTTGCGGCACAAGCCTATCTTGATATTCAAAAAGCCAATGTTCTTGTTAACCAAAGACAATACGACAGAACAAAAGCTTTTTATGAAGAAGGTATGGTTTCAAAAATAGATTTGGTCAATCAGGAAGTATATTTAAGCGATTCGCAAATTAATTTGGTAAGTGCGGAAAATTTATATCAAAATGCAATAGTAAATTTGAATAATTCTATGTATATTACGGAGGCTCCCGAATATAAAATCGAGAACACCGAAACATTTAATTTTAAAAATAATTTTGCGGAAATAAATCTGTTAAATATTGCCAATACAACAAAACCCGATGAAACAAAAGATGTTAAAAATGCCGTATTAACAACTCAGGTGGAAAAAAACGATATTCTTGAAAATTATAAATTTACCAAATATCCGTATTCAATGAAAGAATCCGTTGAAAAAGCATATAAAAACCGTCCCGATTTATTATCAATGCAGGCAACCGAAAAAGCCGTAAACGAAACATTAAAATATACAAAAAAATCCTATTATCCCGATTTAACCGGCTCAGTCGGATATAATTGGAACAATGATACACATTATTCCTCTAACGGAATAAGCGTTGGCGGTTATTTAACAATGAGTAATCTTAACATTATGGACACAAAGCTGAAAATAAAAGAAAGTAAAGCTCAATTTGAAATCGCAAAACAAAATGTCGAATTAATAAAAAAGAGTATATATTTTGAAGTTCAAAACGCATATATAAATATGATTCAATTGGAAAAAAATATTCCTTTAATGCAGACAAAAGTTGAACAAACCCTTGAAAATTACGAACTTGCGGATGCAAGATATGAAGTCGGTCTCGGAAACTTTATAGAACTTCAGGATGCAAAGGAAAATTACAACAACGCACAAAGAGATTATGTACAAACCATTTATAAATATAATGTTGCCCTTACGGATCTTCAAACGGCAATGGGAGAGAAATAATGAAAAAAATTATAATTAGTCTTGTAATAATATTTTTAATATTAATACCGTTTCTTCTTAAAAAAAATAACGGTAAAGCCGAATATTTAAAAGAACCGGCAGAATATCGTACAATAACTCAAATCGTTGAAGCAACGGGAACAATAGAACCCGTTAACACCGTTGATATAGGTTCGCAGGTGTCGGGTCTTATAAATGAAATTTATGTCGATTACAATTCCGAAGTTCAAAAAGGACAATTGCTTGCACAAATCGATACATCATTATTTGAAGCTCAATTACAACAATCACTTGCAAATATTAACAATGCAAAAGCAACTTTGGATAAAAACAAGGCAATTTTGGAATATGACACAAAAACATATAACAGATATAAAAACTTATACGAAAGAAATTTAATATCCAAAAATGATTTGGATTCTGCGGAATCCGCCTATAAAAGCGATATTGCACAAGTTGCTGCCGCAAAAGCCTCAATTATGCAAGCGGAAGCAAACTATGCCACGGCTTCCGCAAATATGAGAT
The DNA here is from genome assembly GCA_964531015.1 of uncultured Muribaculaceae bacterium. Lineage (GTDB taxonomy): Bacteria > Cyanobacteriota > Vampirovibrionia > Gastranaerophilales > Gastranaerophilaceae > Avigastranaerophilus. The sequence goes on along the minus strand of CAZHCP010000098.1, from coordinate 2,665 downwards.
ATACAAAAATAATTTCTCCCGTTAACGGAATTGTAATTTCAAAAGAAGTTGAAGTAGGACAAACCGTTGCGGCAAGTTTCCAAACTCCGACTTTATTTCAGGTAGCGGAAGACCTGACAAAAATGAGAATTGAAACAAGCGTTTCGGAAGCCGATATCGGTAAAGTTAAAGAAGGACAAGAAGTCGAATATACTCTTGACGGATACCCCGACAGCATATTCAAAGGTAAAGTTACGCAAGTCAGGTTATCTCCTACAACGGAATCCAATGTCGTAACTTATACGGTTATAATCGAAGTCGAAAATAACGAAGGCAAATTAATGCCCGGCATGACCGCAAACGTATCAATAATTACGGGTAAAAAAGAAAACATTTTAACCGTGCCGAATGTTGCGTTAAAATTTACAACGGCAGATAATACAAAAAGATATGAACAAAAAGGTATTTGGATTGACAAAAAAGGTAAACCCGTAAGAATAAACATAGAAACGGGCGTAAGCAACGATTCGTATACCGAAATTATTTCAAATGAAATTAAAGCCGGCGACTTGGTATATGTAAAAAATTTAAAAAGCGGAACCCAAAAAGATAATATGAGAGTACCAAGGATATAAAATGGCATTAATAGAAGTAAAAAATGCGATAAAAACATATAAAACGGGTGATGACAGTTTTAATGCCTTGGATGACGTTTCATTAAGCATTGAAAAAGGCGAACTTGTAGCTATTATGGGAACATCAGGCAGCGGGAAATCAACCTGTATGAATATGTTAGGTACATTAGACAAACCAAATTCCGGAAGTTATTATTTGGACGGAGTCGATGTTTTTTCACTGAGCAGAGATGAATTATCGGACATAAGAAATTTAAAACTCGGATTTGTATTTCAAGGATTTAATTTAATATCAAGAACAAGTGCAATAGATAACGTAGAACTGCCAATGATATACAAAGGAATAAATGAGGAAGAACGTCACAAAAGAGCAAAAGCAGCATTAAAAACCGTAGGTTTGGAAAAACGTGAATATCACATGCCCAATCAAATGTCAGGCGGACAACAACAAAGAGTTGCCATTGCAAGAGCCATTGTAAACGATGCACCCTTAATTTTGGCAGACGAACCGACAGGTAATTTGGATACCAAAACAAGTATAGAGGTTATGGAATTTTTTGTAAAACTTAATAAAGAAACAGGAAAAACCATTGTAATCGTAACCCATGAACCCGATATTGCCGAATATTGCGACAGAATAATAAGATTTAAAGACGGCAAAATAGTATCCGACCAAAGCAGAGAAGATTGGCAAAAATCAAGAACAAGGCAAACATAAATGATAGATTTTAAATCAACAATGAAAATTGCAATAAATTCGCTTAAAGTGAACAAATTACGTTCCGCACTTACAAGTTTGGGTATCATAATCGGAGTCAGTGCCGTAATAATAATGCTTGCAATAGGAACGGGAGCAAGCAAACAGGTTCAGGCAAACATGGAATCAATGGGCAGTAACCTTCTGACAATCCGTTCATCTTCCGCAAAAACAGGCGGGGTAAGTTTGGGAGTCGGCACAAAACCGAGCCTCACTCTAAAAGATGCAAATGCCATACAAAAAATGATTAGCGGAATTGATGCCTTAGCCCCGGTTTCAAGCGAAGGCAAACAGGTAATGTACGGAAACCAAAATTGGCAAACCACGGTATACGGTACAACCCCGAAATATTTATACGTTAAAAACTATGAAATTGATTTGGGAAGAAGTTTTACTTTTGAAGATGTTAAAAACAGTGCAAAAGTTTGTCTGATAGGTTCAACAGTTGCAACCGAATTATTTGGAGATGTTTCTCCGATTAATAAAGTCATAAGAATAGGAAACGTTCCTTTTAAAGTATTGGGAACCTTAAAAACAAAAGGTTCATCGGGTCCTTTTGACCAAGATGATTTGGTATTTATACCGATAACAACGGCACAGAAAAAATTATTCGGAGTAGCTTTCCCCGGAACTGTTAAAATGATTGTCGTAAAAGGAGAAAATGCCGAAACTTTAAATTACGTTGAAAAAGATATTGAAGAACTTTTAAAACAAAGACACAATATAGGTAAAAATCAGGTAAACGACTTTGAAATAAGAAATTCCGCAGAATTTCAGGAAAAAATGAAATCCACGGTACAAACATTTGCAATTTTGCTTGCTTCAATTGCCTCGGTATCATTGTTGGTAGGCGGTATCGGAATTATGAATATTATGTTGGTTTCGGTAACGGAAAGAACAAAAGAAATCGGAATAAGAATGGCAATCGGGGCAAGGGCTTCTGATATAAGATGGCAATTTTTAATAGAATCTTTTGTATTATCCATGCTTGGCGGACTCATCGGTGTAGTAACCGGTATTACGGGAGCAAAAGCCGTTGAATTTTTCTCGGACGGAATGAGCGTTTCAATTTCATTATTCTCAATAATCCTTTCACTCGGATTTTCAGGCTTAGTCGGAATCGCCTTCGGATATTATCCGGCATATAAAGCCTCATTGTTAAATCCTATTGATGCATTGAGATACGAATAATTTTATAATTCATTATTTATAACTTATAAATAAAAGTCGTTGAAAATTAATATTCAACGACTTTATAACATAAACACCTTATTTTTACGTTTTATTCTTTTTC
>CAZHCP010000097.1:0-6462 GCA_964531015.1 uncultured Muribaculaceae bacterium | reverse complement strand
TGTGCCTATGGACATAATAACGAAGATTGTTCTTTTGTTTGTGATAAGGAGAATGATCCGAAGCCAAGTGACTGTTTAAAAGGGTATAATACCGCTAACGGTTCGTATGTGTGTACGAAGCATAAAAGCTCAGGTTCCGTATGTGTCTTAGGTTGTGATGATGAGGAAGAGAAGGAGGATGTTCCTACAAAAACCGGTAGCTGTGATTATTCCTATTCTGTTGCGTGTACCGGTTATAATGAAGCTGTAAAATATTATCAATCTTGTACTTTTTATGAATATAATACGAGTACTAAATCCTTCGATAGTTATAACTGCACTATTTGGAACTCGAATGACGACTGCGACGTCAGGCAGGGTGTAAGTGAGTATGTTTTAAAACAATATGGAAAAGATTATTATGATTGCAGAAAATACACCGATTGTAGTGGTCACACCTGTAAAAATTAAAAAACTATCGGTTGTTAATAATACCCGAGCATAATTGAATGTTGTTGTGTACATCGCTTTTATGAGGACACGGGTTATATTAAAAGTTATACCGTCGTATCTTCCGTATTTTTATAAATTCCCTTATCTTTTAATGCTTTCAGGAAACTTTGTGCGGTTGCTTTTTGCACATCCGGCGGAACAACTCGCAAAAGTTCGACGGTTTTTGATATAACAGGGTCTTTATCATACCAACGGTTACAAACCTTCGGGCGGGCAAGTTCATAAAATTTATCAATTGCTTCTTTTGAAACCTTTTTTTCAATCTCGCTTAAAAAGATTTCCGCTTGTGCTTTTAATTCGTTTTGATAATTTTGCAGAAGGTTTATAACTTCCAACAAAACAGGGTCATGATCATACCATCTTTTATAATTGTGACTCACTTAAATTTCCTTTATTTTGATTAACAACAGAATTTTCATCATTTATTCTTGTGATATCCGCACCTAAGGATTTGAATTTATTTTCCAATAATTCGTAACCTCTGTCAATATGATAAATGTTATCAATTGTGCTTACACCTTCCGCCATAAGAGAAGCTATAACCAAAGAAGCCCCCGCTCTTAAATCACTGGCTTTAAGGTTTGCACTCGTTAAAGATTTTACGCCTTTTACCAAAGCGTGATTGCGTTCCTGATGTATATCCGCTCCCATTTTACGGAGTTCGGGAACCTGCATGAATCTGTTTTCATACAAACTTTCGGTAATTATACTTACTCCGTCCGCAACGGTTGCCAATGCCATTGCCATTGATTGCAAATCCGTCGGGAAACCGGGGTATGGCTGTGTAATTATATTAACCGCTTCCAATTTCCTTTTGTATGCTACTTCAATGGAAGTCGGGTCAATTAATTTTATATCCGCCCCCATTTTGGTAAGTTTGGAAGTATAAAAAGTCAAATGATTCGGGAAAATATTTCTTATTATCCCTTTACCTTTTGTTGCGATAAAAGCAGCCATATATGTTCCTGCTTCTATTCTGTCAGGGATTGTTGTATATTCAATCGGTCTTAGATTTTCCTGTTTTACTCCGTTTATAACGATTTCGGAAGTACCTGCACCGATAACATCTGCACCCATTGCATTCAGGAAATTTGCCAAATCAATAATTTCGGGTTCTTGTGCGGCATTTTGAATTCTTGTCGAGCCTTCCGCCAAAACAGAGGCAAGCATGATGTTTTCCGTTGCACCGACAGACGGAATATCCAAATATATATCCGAGCCTTTAAGTTTTTTTGCTTTTGCATGAACATAACCGTTTTCGATTTTTACCGTTGTACCGAGTGATTCCAAGCCTTTAATGTGAAAATCGACTTTACGTTCACCTATCGCACAACCGCCGGGGAGTGCAACAATCGCTTCTTTACATCTTCCGACCAATGCACCCAACACAATAAATGATGCACGCATTCTGCTTACAAGTTCATAACTTGCACGAACATTTGTAATATTCGTCGCATCAATTCGTATTGATTTTTCAACTTTATCGTAAAAAGTTTTGGCACCTGACTGTTCGATAACATTAAGCATAATAACAACATCCGTAAGTTCCGGGACATTATAAATTTTGCTTTCGCCTTTTGCCAAAAGAGCAGCCGCCATAAGCTTAAGCACTGCGTTTTTAGCACCGCTTATTTGTACTTCGCCTTTTAATTGTTTTCCTCCGGATATTCTTATCTTTTCAGTCAATGTTCCTCCAAAATATCCCCACAAATTATATCATACTTATTATACTATAATAATATAACTATTATACATCTGCGTAAATAGATTAACTATTGTAAACGAAAATTTTTATATCATACAAATATACTATATTCTAAGCGTGTATTTGGATATAGAATATAGAAGGAAGGTAAGGTGTGTATGACAGATAATTTGGAATTATTGAACAGTGCAAAAGTTGCATCCGCAAATGCATATTGCCCGTATTCCCACTTCTCGGTCGGGGCAAGCGTTGAATATGATTCGGGTAAAATTTATAACGGATGTAATGTTGAAAATTCAAGTTACGGTTTGTCTTTATGTGCGGAACGTAATGCAATATCTTCCGCAATAGCAAGCGGTGAAAAGGGCAAAATTTTGAAAATCGCCATTTATTCTCCGAATGCAAAGAAATGTATGCCTTGCGGAGCATGCCGACAATGGCTTGCCGAATTTGAAGAAGGTCAGAATATAACAGTAATTATGGAAAGCGAAACCGGAGGTATTCTTGAATATGGTATTGCAGAATTGTTGCCCGAATCTTTCGGACGAAACATGTTGGAAAATGAAGTGTGAAACGGGGATGTCGGTGGCTAATTATTCAATAAATTATGAAGAAATTGCCGAATGGCTGAAAAAATATAAAGCAACAACGGATCCGATAATGCAACGACATTTACAGAATGTTATTTTTCTTGCCACAATGCCCTTAGTAAAAAAAATTGTAAGAAGCCTTGCAAGAAGAAATACCGACCCCGTTGAAGATCTTATTCAGGTAGGGGGGGTAGGTTTAATTAAAGCGATTCGCCAGTACGACTCCGGTGTCGGTAAAAATTTCAGAAGTTATGCAACATACCTGATTTCGGGAGAAATAAGACATTATCTGCGTGATAAGATTGCTATGATAAGAGCTCCGAGATCAATATATGAGCTTGCTTATCGTATCAATAAACTTATGCTGGAATTAAAAGACGATAACGGAGAAGAACCGTCCGAAAGTATTATTGCGGATGCATTAAAAACTTCCGTCGGCAAAGTAAAAGAAGTTATTAATGTTGAAAGACGTAAGAATACAATATCGTTAGATCAGATTATAATGTCGGGTGATGATGAAACAATGACATTGTTTGATACAATTGCATACGACAATCAATACGATTTCGAGTCTTTTCTTGAGGATAAATCTTCAATTCAGAGTGCAATAAAAAAATTAGATACCGAATTACAGAAAATTGTGGTAATGAACTATTTTGGCGAATTATCACAATCAGAAATTGCAAAAGAGATGGGAATAACCCAAATGCAGGTATCAAGAAGGCTTAAAAAAGCATTAAATGCACTGCTCGGAATATTGAAAGAAGACTATACAAATTAGAATTTGGAGAAAATATGGAAGCGTTAATTATTATATCCTTGTTTGTTCTTGCAACGGGAGCATGTATCGGGAGTTTTTTAAACGTTGTGGCATTAAGAGCTTTAAGCAAAGAATCAATTGTATTCCCTGCTTCAAAATGTCCTGTCTGTAATACACCTATTAAATGGTATGACAACATTCCGGTTTTATCATATCTTTTTACGTTTAAAGGCAAATGCAGAAGTTGCGGTTGCAAAGTCAGTATTCAATATCCGATAGTTGAAGTCGTAACGGCAATATTGTTTTTAATAACATTTTTGGCTTTCGGCTTTACATTAAAAACTTTATTATTACTGATTTTAATTTCGATTGCAATTGTCATTGCAATAACCGATATAAAAAATGAATACATATTTGATGTTCATTTATGGTCTTTTATTGTAATGAGTATTGTATATTCATTGTTTGTTAAAAACGGAATTGAAAATGCGTTTGATGTATTTTTAGGTCTGATTGTTGCCGTAATTGCAATGGAATGTTTGGCGAAGTTATCTTATTATCTGATAAGAAAAAAAGATACCGTAACAAATGAAGTTTCCGGCGAAAACACCGTTGAGGATAATGAAACATCGGTTCAAACGGATGTAAACGAAAACATTGAAGCAACCGAAACTCCCGTTTGTGAAGCGAACAATACGGAAGAAGGAGAATGTGAAAACCCTCCCGTTAATGATACTCAAACCGACGAAGCTGATGAAGACAACGAAAATGAAGAAGATATTGACATAAACGAATATGTTAACAAATACAAAAGAGCTTTCGGTGAAGGCGATACTTATTTGGCGGCAGGTTCGGGGGCTTTGCTCGGCGTTGAATATGTTTTGTTTGCTTTAATCGGTGCAATTATTGTTCAATCCGTTTGTATATTGCCTCAGTTCTTTTTCGGTTTGTATAAACAAAAAGAAATCAGGCTTTTGATTTCATTATCTTTATTCGTATTTATCGCAGTCGCATATTGGATACTTTCAAACATATATACGTTACCTTTATGGGCTGTATTTGCATTTATAATTCCGTTAATCTATTTTGCAATTGATTCAATCACAAGGTTAAAAAGAACGGTAAATAATAAGGGATTTATCGCAATTCCGTTCGGACCCGCATTATTGTTGACAACATTTATAATTCTCTTTTGGGGTGACGGTATAATATCTTTCTTTAAAAAACATATATTCCTTGTAATGGGATAACAATTTAAAATAATGTGAATTAGAAGCGAAACGGCGGGGACTCCCCGCCGTTTCGCTTCCGGTTATCGACTAATAAAAATATTTTTAATTTGAGTTATTCAATTGTTATGTTTGGTGTTGTTACCGAATTTTGAGGTTTTATTCTTTGTTGCGGTTTATTTTGCTCTTTTATCAAAGCGTTTTTATTAATGTAAATATCCGAATGCGTATATGCAATTTGAGTCCTTCCCGCATTAATTACGGCTTCTTTGCCTTCCATAAGAAGAAATAACGGGCAAATGAATACGGAAAGTAATATTGATTTAATCATTTCGTCATCGGGATTATCCGATAATGTTGCCGCTAAAGGTATATAACTGTCGTCAGCGGCTTTTGTATGGAAATTGCTTATTTGCAACATTCCGGATTTCCCGATTTTTCCGTTTTCTCTGCTGAATATAATTTCTGCGGAAACGTCACTTCCGGCTTTTATAACCGTGTATCCGTCTTTTGTTTTTACATCCGAGTTAACCGTAAATTTAATTATATCCCCGCTTTTAATTTCGCTTGATTTTACTGTTGTTAAAGCACGCAAAGAAACAGGAGTTCCGGAGGGTAAAACTACGGTTTGTTCAATTCCCCGATTTGTATCGTAAGGACTCCAATTATATGTCAACTTTATATCTTCGGTTGTCTTTAAAAATTCTTGCAATGACTCTTCACTTACATCAAATGTCTTTGAATACATCGGTTGAAATTGTAACATTCCGAATAAAATAAGTAAAAGTGTCGTAATCTGTTTTTTAATTTTCATTTTTTCCTCCATTCTTAACAGTTGATAATTGAGCTAATATGCAAATAAACACACCGCCCATCAGAATTCCGATAATAAATCTTATAAAATTCCCTGTATTTATACCTGATAAATTTAATAAAATATCACATAAAATTACTGCAAAAATTACAGTGAAATATTTTATTCCCGGCTTTAATTTCCTGAAAAATCGAATTATTCCGCAGGTAAAAACACCGATGTAAAATCCGTAACAACGTGTGCAAAGTGCAATCGGATAATCGAACAGCCAAAAACTTCTCTCCGGCTGTTGATGACAACATTTTGAAAATGTAAAATATAATTTATCCGCAAAATAATACATTCCTGATTTCGCAAAAATCGGATACAATGTGCTTCCGATTATAAAATAAATGCTATATGCACAAAATAACAATATTAATATATTTATTATTATGTTTACTGTTTTTCCTAAATACAAAATTACCCGTCCGTACTGTATACATACAGTGAATAAAGTTATTATAATCAATATACTGTATTTATGCAATACAAAAACGAAAATACAGCCGAATTAATAAAAGTTTTTGGAGAAATATTAAGAGAAAAACGTGAAACTCAAATAAAAAAATCTCTGACCTTATTGGCGTATGAATATGATTTGGATTCCGGTAATTTATGCAGAATTGAAAACGGTAAAACAGAAGCAAAATTAACGATGATGTGGCGTATTGCTCAGGCATGGGAAATTCCTTTGTCCGAATTGATAAAAGAAGTCGAAGACAGATTGGGTAAAGATTTTGAAATTATAAACGAATAAGTTAAAAAGGAACACCGCAGGATTATGTTTTTCAGTCGTTTTTTTAAATTTTTAAAATATTTCGGACAAGGGT
>CAZHCP010000096.1:0-6470 GCA_964531015.1 uncultured Muribaculaceae bacterium | reverse complement strand
GCGCGACCTATCCCTTAAAAGGGGAGTGCTCTACCTGCTGAGCTACAGACGCATTCGCTTGACTACTTTTTTAGAATACCAAGAACATATTTTATAGTCAACAGTTTTTTTGTATTTTTTATTATATTTTTTTAATAATAAATTGTAACATTATAAAATAAAGATGGAAAGAGAAAAATCATTATATTAAAATGTACTTATGGGCAGAATAAAACAATTACCGGTAAATTTAGTTAACCAAATAGCAGCGGGGGAAGTTATCGAACGTCCTGCCGCAGTTGTCAAAGAATTGGTTGAAAATTCAATTGATGCGGGTGCTTCAAGAATTGAAATCGCAATATCTAATGATTGCAGAAATATCAGAATTGCCGATAACGGTTGCGGTATTCATCCGGATGATATTCAGTTGGCTTTCTTAAAGCATGCCACGAGCAAACTTGCGGATGAAGAGAGTTTGTTTAACATTCAAACTCTCGGATTCAGAGGTGAAGCACTTGCAAGTATCATATCAATTGCAAAAGTTACCTGTACCACAAGAACCGATGATTTTGATTACGGAACAAAAGTCACCTCCGAAAATTCAATTGTCAATTCGGTTAAAACCGGTTGTGCAAAAGGTACTATAATGGATGTTAAAGAATTATTTTTTAATCAGCCTGCACGATTGAAATTTTTAAAAAGTGCCAAAACGGAATTTTCTTACATCCAAGAATTAATACAATCATTAGCGGTTTCACATCCGAATATAGCTTTTATTCTTAAAAATAACGGAAGTGAAATATTAACAACCACTCCAAATTCAGATTTGTTAACAAGGATTACGCAATTATATTCAAATTCAATAATTAAAGAATTAAAAGAAGTACACAAAACAGACATGCTGACGGGGATAAAAATAACGGGGTATATTTCCGTTCCGAGTTATACACGTTCAAGCAAAAAATCGATTTATACCTTTGTAAATTCACGTATTGTAAAATGTCCCGTATTATTAAAAGCGATTGATGTCGCATATAAAAATATGTTGCCGAACGGAAGGTATCCGTTTGTAGTACTTAATATTGATATTTCTCCTTGTGAAATTGATGTTAACGTACATCCGACCAAAAGAGAAATAAGATACAGAAATGCAAATCAAATTTTTAATTTCGTACAAAGTGCAATATCACATACGTTAAATGCCGTTGAAACAAAGCAAACTTCACAAATCGATCCTCAAAAAACAAATTATACCGGGGAAAAAATATTACCCTTTAATAAAAATATTTTTACTTCCGACCTTGATGAAATAAATCCCGTTGAAGATGAAAATAACCAAAATCTTTTTCCTTTCAATACAAAAATAAGTGAAAAAAAATTAACGGAAGCAACGGTTACGCAAAAAACAATAGAGATAAATTTTGACCCTCCGAATAAACAAAAAAATATAAACATAATAGGTCAATACAACAACACATATATTTTGGTTGAGAACGAAAACAATTTGGAAATAATTGATCAGCATATTGCCGATGAACGTTATATTTATGAAAAATTAAAATCGGAGAAAACGGTAAACTCTCAGTTGTTAATAATTTCCGATATATTAAGTGTTGAACCCTCCGATATTGATTTGCTGGAAAATTCTAAGGAACAGTTAAAAAAGTTCGGGTATCAAATAGAAAAAGTTTCGGAAAATCAGGTTATATTTAAAAAAATACCTCAAATACTTTCAAATTCCGTTCCGCAAGACATTTTGGCGGAATTATTGTCCAATTTGAAAAATTCACAGGAAAATGATTTGGACACAAAAGAAGAAAAAATATTAATAACAACTTCATGCAAAGCAGCGGTAAAAGCGGGACAAAAATTAACTCCGTGGCAAATGGAGGAAATCGTAAAGAAATTAAGAACAACAAAAAATCCATACACCTGTCCGCATGGTCGTCCGATTTCGCATTATATTCCGTTAAAAGAAATTGCTTCATTTTTTGCAAGAAATGTAAAATAACAAATCAAAAAAATTAATATCGGAAAATATGTTAGTCACATTTTTTTGAAACCCCGTTATTATACATGTATAACTTACGGGAGAATAAATATGAATAAAGATATTATTAAAAAAGAGAATATTAAAATAACCCTCATTGAGGATGAAACCGAATACTATACACGAAGAGATGAAAATTGCTATTTTGAAATAAAAATAAGAAAATCCGCTTTGAGCAAATTACACAGAATTGCGGAAGTCGAAATAACCGAAAACTGTTCTATGACAAGAAGAGAAAAAGAAATATTAAGATATTTGGCATTGGGTTTGAACAACGAACAAATTTCATCCGAAATGAACATAAGCATTCATACCGCAAAAGCACATGTCCACAGAGTCTTTGAAAAACTTGACGTACAAGGAAGAACCGAAGCTGTGGTAAAAGCTATTAAATATAACCTTATCAAAGTTTAACGATTTGTTACAATATCGTAATAATTTAAACGTTATAAGCAATTCATCGAATAAAAAATACTTTATTACAATATAGGGTTTATTTTAGGTGGTAGGTTATAATGAGCGAAATTAATTTTGGTGTAAACAATTCTCAAATTTTTGACAAAACATACACGGCAACAAAACCGGAGTCATCTTTTTATATTTCCGAATCGGATTTGTTTCCGTCAAAATCAAAACAAAGCGAAACTTTGACGGATACTTCCGTTGATAATGAAGAAAGCTATGAAGAGCTTGAAGCAAAATTGCAGGAAATTGAAGATAATAACGGTGCCATTTTAAAAACTTGGGATAACATTAAAAATAAAACCAATCTCGGAGCAAGTACCGAAAAATGCGACAAGGCAATCGAACAATTTAAAAACGGAGAAATTACATACGAAGAAGCATTAACCGAAATCGAAAAATACGGTGCAAAACAAGATAGCAGTTTGAATTTATTTTCAAATATAGCAACCGGCATAAACGCAATAGTTGTAACAACACTTGCCGTAAGTGCAATAGTCGCAAGCGGAGGAACGGCAACACCCTTTATAATAGCGGCAACCGGTGCTGCAACCGGAGCGGTTACAAAAGCAGGAGTTAAACTGACGGACAGAGCAACAAATGAAGTTGAAGATGATGCGTTATGTGCAAAACAAATTGCAAAAGATGCACTCTCAGGTGCCGTAACCGGCGGAATTGCGGCAGCAACGGCAGGAACAGGCGGCGGTGCGTTCAATGAAGGCTTTAAATTAACAAAGAACGGAAAAACACTTATCGCCGGCGGTACAAAAGCATGTATGGCAAACAGTGCAAGAACGGGTGCAATTACGGGTTCAATTTCCGGTTCTTCAAATTACCTGATTGAATGTGCTTTTGAAGAAGATAAAGAATTTAATGCTCAGGATTTTGCTGTTGAAACGGCAACAAACTCATTAATGGGAGCAGGTGTCGGAACCGTAATGGGGGGTGTAAACGGAACATTAAGAAGTCATAATCTTTTAAGCTCGGGCGGAAGCATTACGGCAGAAAGTACGGCAAAAGATGTAGCCGCAAACTCTTTGTGTAATGCCGAATATAAAATCGTTACCGACGGTGCAAAAAAATTGGTTGCTTAATATTTTCGATATATAAACAAAAAAATAAAAAGACAATGTGTATTCATTGTCTTTTTTCCGCTAAAATATCAGTATGATAAATTTCGATTCACTGACATTAAAAATATTTTATGAAGAAAATAAAGACTTTTTTTCGGGGGCAAAAATTCAAAAAATTCAGCAACCGAACAGATCGGAATTGATTTTTTATATAAGAAATAACGGCGAAACAAGAAAATTTTATATTAATTTTAATCCGAGTTTTTATCATCTTTGTTTTATGTCAAGTGAAAACGAACAAAAAAGACACCTTTCCGTTCCGAAAACCGCACCGATGTTCTGTATGTTGTTAAGAAAATATATTCAAAATGCAAAAATAACAAAAGTTTGTGTGCCGAAATACGAAAGAATTTTTGAAATATATTTTGAATATTATGATGAATTGAACGAAAAAACGGAATTGTGTCTTGCCGTTGAATTAATGGGGAAATACAGTAACGTAATTTTGTATAATTACGATAATAATATAATTATCGGGTGCGGACATAACGTAAGTTCCGAAAAAAGCAGAGAACGTGAGCTTTCAGGCTTGTTACCCTATGTTTATCCTAAAAAGCAGAAGAAAAAAGATTTATTAAAAATAAAACCCGAAGAATTTGAATTTAACCCGCAACTGGATAATTGTATGCAAATTCTTGCAAATAATTATTATTACGTTACGATACCGATTATCCAAAATATTTTGAAAAAATCGGAAAATATTTCGTCCCACGAATTATATAATAAATTAAAAAATTATATTTGCCCGAAAGAATATACGCCAAGCATAAAAAAAGACTATTCCGAATTTATGCCGATTTCTGAAAATGACGGCATTGAATGCCCGAATATAAATGCAATGATTGATAATTATTTTACATATCATCAAATGCTTCAAAAAATCGGAAATTTAAAGAATAAAGCGTTAAACCACATAAAGAACCGATTAAAAAAATTATACGTTTTAAAAGAAAAACAATTGCAGAGGATAAACGAAATTGACAAAGCCGTTATTTATAAAGAAAAAGCCGATTTAATAATGGCGAATTTATATTATCTGAAAGATATTCAAAAAGAAATAACGTTAATCAACTATGATAATAAAGAAATAAAAATTGATTTTGATATAAATTTAACTGCAAAAGAAAATGCAAATAAGTATTATAACCTGTATAAAAAGACAAAATCCGCAACCGAATATGCAAAAAATATGTTGGAGGAAACCCTATCACAAATTTTATATTATGAAGAAACGGAATTTTTTATAAATGAAGCAGATGATATAGAGGAATTAAACGATATTAATTCGGAATTATTTGATGAAAATTATAAAAAGAAAGAAGTACAGGAAAAAATTGACAGTATCGAATACCAAAACTATAAAATTTATATCGGTAAAAACAAAAAACAAAACGATTACATTTTATCAAAATTATCAAATGCCGAAGATTTGTGGTTTCACCCGCTCAATGTCGCTGGGGCTCATATCCTTATAAAATCAAAAAACAATAATGAAGAAATCCCCGATGAGGTTAAATTAAAAGCGGCAATTATTACAAAAGAATATTCTTCACAAAAGAATAATTCAAAAACATCAATTATATATACAAAACGAAAATACGTAAAAAAAGCAAATAATAAAACCGCATTTGTCACATATAAAAATGAGACGGAAATTGTCGTGTAATAAAGGAGAAGACATTAATGAAAATTTCAACAGTACAACCTTATTTTTCACAAGAGTTTAAAGGTATTCAAAAAATTGTAAACAGAGAGATAAGCGTTTCTGATGATAAAGAAGTGCAAAATAAAACAGATATATACAACTATTACCCTTTTGCGGACGAAAAAGAAGAAGAGGTCAAACGCCATGTTGAAATTTGGGAAGATGAATTTGGTATAACAATTCAAAATGACATGGGTTTTAAAACAGTTTATAAAGAAACCATATATAAAAATAAAATAAAAGTTCAACCGGCATTACCGATTACGGAATACCAATATATTGCTTTAAAAAGAGAAAATTTATCGGATGATAAAATTCTGGAAATTTTTGCATAAAATTTAATTTTTTTAATATATCAAAAAACATAAAATGCGAATAATAACTGCGGTTAAAATAAATAAAACGTTTTAAACCACAAAAACCTAAATTTTATCTAAGTGCCTTCTCCTGCGGGAGAAGGTTAGGATGAGGGTTAACTAAAAAATAGAATATCCAGAAAGTAGCAAATAAAAACAAAAAAATAAATAAACTAAATTTTATCATGTTCCTTCTCCGACGTGAGAAGGTTAGGATGAGGGTTAATTAAAAAATAAAATATCAGGAAAGTAGCAAATAAATTAAAATTAAAATTGAAAATAAATAAAACAAAATATTTAACAAGGTACTACGTTTCTAATTCACTAAATTCAACTTGAAAGTGCTAAACGACGCACTTTCTGATATCGTTTCATTAAGTGAATAAACGAAACTCCGTAATTGTTTCTTATTTTGTTTTATTTATTTTTAATGAAGTTAGTTAAAAGTGTTTGCCAAAATCTGCCTCAAAAATTTAATTTCGATACCATTGTTTTGGATAAAAAACACTGTGTTGAGAAATTAAATTTTGAGGCGGGTTAAAAAGTTATTTTCTTTCCTAATATTTGAAATTTTAAAAACAATAAAAAAAGTAAAATTTTATTAAGTTCCTTCTCGGACGGGAGAAGATTAGGATGAGGGTTGACAAAAAGAATAGAAATTCAGAAAAGAAGCAAATAAATTAGAAATAGAAGCCCATAGTGGAGAACGGAAACAACATCTTATTGAAGGAACAGCAAAGCCCGCACTGTTTGAGGTCTTTTTTAAGACCGAGTTTGCGGGCTTA
>CAZHCP010000095.1:0-6487 GCA_964531015.1 uncultured Muribaculaceae bacterium | reverse complement strand
CAAGGTGTCACCCTGTACAATTATTATTTACTATTTTTCTCCATTTGTCAATGTAATATGACAATTTTTAAAGTTAAAGGAGAAAACAATGGAAATAAAATCAGAATTAAAAAAGCCTTATACGGATAAAGAACGTATGGATTTTATTGTGGAACAAAATCACAAAAACGGTTACACGATTGAAGAAACGGACAATGCGTTGCTTGCGTGGGGGCTGAGTGATGAAGAAAAAGAAGCACAAGTGAAAGAACGTATTTTAATGTTATCTTTGACTGCTGCGGATGTTGAACGGGGAATATATAAAGCAATCGGCAAAGATTTTGATGATGTGCTTGCCTGTGTTGAAGCACAACCGGTATCGGAAGATACACCGACAATAGACATAAAAGCTTTAAAAATAGAACTTAAAGCTAATAATTTTTATCGTGGAAATTCTTATGTCGATACAATCGGTACGCTGTTGGGTTTTTCAAAAGAACAGCTTGATAATTTCTTTGAAACCAATGATTACACAAAGTTATTAACCGATAAATGACCTTAAAATGTATATTAAAACCGGAAATAATCGGAAACTGCAACGAGATTGATTAACAGAAAAGCAGAAAGTGTAAAAAAATGTTTGAAATTTTTAAGAAAATTAATCTTTTTAATTTCATTGAAATATTTGTTATAAAACGAATTGCAAAGAAAATTATAAAAGCGTTTCCGTCGCTTAAAGATAAAGGACTTGAAATAATTGAAACTCATAAGGAAGAAATTTTACAAAAAATCCAAATTGTTATTTTTAAATATATCGAAAAGTATAAAAACCGCTAAAAACTATATAGGTTTTACGTTTAGGTGGAAAGTATGAGTAATGATAAAGCAAAAATGATTAAATGGTACAAAGACGAAAAATTATTAATTGAGTTCGACAAATTACCCGTTGTCGGAATAAGTTATCCGACACCGTTTTACGGAAAACGTGAAAACAAAAAAATTTGCAAATATCCGTTTATTAATAAAAGTCCGCTATCAGTCAGAATAACGTGGCTCAATGAAGTTTTTACTTTTGATATAGAAGAGGGCTATTGTTGGGATGGTGCAAGCATTCCTAAATTCTTTTGGCGGGTTATCGGAAGTAATACGGAACCTGAATTTGTTATTGCCTCTTTATTACATGACAAATTATGTGAAAATCACCACTACGTTAATAACAACCGCTATTTATCAACAATTGTTCTTGAAAAATGTCTGAAAGTCGGCGGTGCAGGAAGTTTTAAATGTTGGTTAATGAAACACTGTGTTGATAATTTTCAAAAAATTTGCGGGCATGATATTTCCGGAAAGAGGTGGTAAATGTGACGGGAGAAGCCTTAATCGGTTTAATTGCAATTTTGGTAACAATAATTTGTCAGGCATTATATTTTTCGTATAAAATAGGGAAATTTGAAGAAAAACTCAACGAAATTGAAAAGAAACAGGACAGGCATAATTGTCTTATCGAACGCATGGTCAGAGTTGAAGACAGTGTTAAATCCGCTCATCAACGAATTGATACAATTGACAATATTATTTAAAAAGAGGAAAATCATTTTGATTTCCCTCTTTTTTTTATCTTTTTTTATTTAATATTATACGTTCGGCAAATCACCTTTTACTTCTGCAATTTCGCTTGTTTCCAACCCGAATTCTTTACATAATGCTTTTATTGCGTCATTTGCATTCTGCTTTTCAACAAGACAACTGATTTTTATTTCACTTGTTGAAATCATTTTTATATTTATTCCTTTTTCTGCCAAAGCACGGAACATATCGGCAGCTATCCCCGGACGGTCGACCATTCCTGCACCGACAATTGAAACTTTTGCTATGTTTTCATCGGTTAATATTTCACCCGAATTTATTGTTTTTCTAAAATCTTCCAATATTTTTAACGATTCGTCCAAGTCTTCCGTATCTACCGTAAACGCAATTGAGTTTTTTCCGTTACTTGCAAGAGATTGAATAATCATATCAACACTTATGTTATGGTTTGCCAATTTACCGAACACTTTTGCCGCCGTACCCGGAATATCGGGCAAATCGGATAAAAGTATTCTTACTTGTGATGAATCGGCTGCTACACCTGCCACGGGTTTATATATTTCCATATTTTCAACTCCTATAATTAATGTACCTAAATTATCCAATTTAAAAGAACTGCGTACTCTTAACGGTACGTTGAACTGTTTTGCCGTTTCAACGGAACGGGGATGTAATACATTTGCACCTACTCTCGCAAGTTCCAACATTTCTTCATAAGATATTGTTTCCGCTTTTTGTATGTTCGGTACAATTCTCGGATCCGTTGCATATACTCCGTCAACATCAGTATATATATCACATCTGTCGGCATTTAATGCTGCCGCTATCGCAACGGCTGATGTATCGGAACCGCCTCTTCCCAACGTTGTAATTTCACCTTCCGGTGTTACACCCTGAAAGCCCGCAACAACTATTATATTTCCTTCTTGTAAATTTTTTTGCAGTTTTTCTGTTTTAATATTTACAATTCTTGCTTTTGAATGGATATTTTCCGTTATTATGCCTACCTGTTGACCGTTCATACTTATCGCCTTATATCCGTGTGATTGAATAGCCATAGCAAGCAATGCGATTGACACTTGTTCGCCCGTTGATAACAACATGTCCATTTCTCTGGAATCCGGTGCGGGAGTTACTTCTTTCGCAAGTTTTATCAAATAATCGGTTGTATGTCCCATTGCTGATACTACAACGACTACGTCATTTCCGTTTTCTTTTTCCTTTATTACCGCATTCGCAACATTATGTATTTTTTGAGGGTCCGCAACCGAAGTCCCTCCGAATTTCTGTACTATTATTCCCACTTCGTTATCCTTTGTTAATGTTCAGCGTATTACTTATAAAAGAACTTATGTGTGTTATTTCTTCGTTTTTCTCGTTCTTTTTTTCGTTTAGTTTTTGCTCATAAAAACTTAACATATTTTCATTATAATTTGAATTGTTGTTTTCGACAAGCATTTTATATGCCGAATGTGCCAAAAAATAAAAAATTCCGCTTTCTTTGTTTTCTATCGTATCCAATATTTTTAAGGCATCCGCAGGTTTATACAAATTTATTAAGGATTGTGCTTTTATTAATTTCGCATCATAGTTATCTTTATCTTTTTCCAATATGATATCCGATTTTTCGATTGCATCACAATAAAGTCCCGCTTTTAAAGCCGTGAGTGCGTATATGAGTTGTACCTTTTTTGAATTTCTGTCTATTTGATAAGCAGTTCTTATTTTTCTTAGCCCTTCTTTTGCATTTCCGGTATCAAGTAATGCAACTGTATAGTTTATTAAGGCTTCCGTGTGCCGAGGATAATATTCGATTGTCTTTTCGTAATAATCCGTACTCTTCTTTATTTTACCCAGTTTATAATAACTGTTTGCTATGTAAAAATATAAATATGTTTTGTCGGACGAAATATTTATTGCCGAGAAAAATGTTTTTATCGCATTTTCATAATCCTGCTTGTCATAAAGTAAAATTCCATATTCCGCAATCGCAAATGAATTTGTTTCATTTATTTTTATTGATTTTTTATATAATTCTTCCGCTTTTTCAAAATCGTGTTTTTTATAGTAACAATATGCCAATCTGTATATTGCATTCGGATTTTCGGGCTCGATTTCAAGTGCTTTTTCGATTTTTTCTTTCGCTTCTTCCGTTTGATTATTTTTAATTAACGAAATTCCCCAAGCAAGAAAATAGTCGAAATCGTTAAATCCTTCCTTATATCCGCTTTCAAATGTTTTTATACATTCTTCCGTTTTTCCCAAATCAAGATATGTTTGCCCCAACAATATATAATAAGAGGGATTGTTTTTATTGTTTTTTATCTCTTTTTTTGCGTATTCAAGTGCTTTTTCGTAGTTTTTTTCTTTTTTATAACATAACGCAATATAATAATTTAAGTTTTTATAAAACGGTTTTTCTTTTGCTAACCTAAAAAATTCATCAAATGCTTCGTTAATTTTTTCCGTTTCAAAATATAAGACTCCTAAAAGAAAATAAACATGCTCGTTACAAGGATTTAACGTTTTTGATTTTCTCAGCATTTCAATTGCCTTATGTCGCTTTTTTTGTTTACCGTACAAAATTCCGTAATTCATGTATAATTCAAAATCGGATGGTGTTATTTTTAATGCTTTTTTTAAATTTTCTTCCGCCTGCTCAAATTTACTTAATGCCACATATATACTGCTCAATACCGAATAAGCATGTGCACATTCGCTATCTCTGTTTATTGCTTTTTTTAAGATTTCTTCCGCTTTATCATATTCTTTTAATTTTGCGTATAAAATTCCCAAACTTATGCACGGTTTCGGATTGTTTCCGGGCATGTCCGTTGCTGTTTTTAATTTTTCTATTGCTGCGGCATAATCCTTGATTTCCGCATAATACAAACCCGCATTGGTAAACGCAAGGGCAGGCATTTCAATATTATGCGAAATTTTCAAATATTGATTTGTGTATTTATCAAATAAATCTATTTTTTTTAAAATTTGCTTAAAAAATTTAATCATGCTATGGAATCCGTAACTTCTCTGAACGCACCGTTACCGCCGGTTCTTTCCGTTATATGAATATTCTCGATTTCTTTTACTTTTTTGTGTGCATTCGGCACGCTGACAGGATTTCCGGACAAAGAAAGACATTGTATGTCATTTATATCGTCACCCATATATATTGAATTTTTTGCCTCAATATTGTACTTATTTAACAAAGACTTATAAACTTCTATTTTATTTCTTTCGTTTTGAAAAGTATCAACTTGCGGAAATTTTGACTTAATTATGTCAATTGCTGCGGATTTTTCACCTGATATTATCGCAAATTTTATACCCTTTTTTAATAAAATCGCTATTCCCATAATGTCATAATAATCAACCTTTTTGGATGTTTTTCCGTCAGAATAAACTTCAAGTTTTCCGTCGGTAAATATCCCGTCAAAATCACAGACCACCATTTCAATATTTTCAAATTTTTTATTTCCGAGCTCCATAATATTTATATAATACCTTAGTTTTTACAAATTAAAAACATTGTTAAGTTTTTTTTTAAGAAAGTTACAAAATTATAAAAAAATTACTTGATAATTTATTTTGGTTATGTTTTGATAAAGAAGAACTTAAAAGCAATCCTCTTTCAGCTAACAGGTTCAACGGCTGCGGGGCTAAGCAATTAGCAAAGTACGTGTAATATATGGAGATTAAACCACATGGTAAAAATCAGATTAAAAAGATTAGGATACAAAAATAATCCTGTTTATAGAGTAGTTGTTTTAAACTCTACAACAAAAAGACAAGCGGCACCTATTCAACAATTAGGTTTCTATAACCCGAAAACAAAAGAAATGAAACTTGATAAACAATCGGCTCTTGATTGGATTTCAAAAGGTGCTCAACCTACTCAAACGGTTAAATTTTTAATTGATAATTGTAACGAAGACGGTACTTTAAACTACCAAAAGAAAGAAACCGTTAAATTATCAAAAAAAGCTAAGGCAAAATTAGAAGCTGAAAAAGCTCAAAACGCTGAAGCATAATAAATTTTTTTACAGGGAAAGAGAACACTTATTTACCGCTTTAACAAAAGCGGTTTTTTTTATGTTTATTATATGATTATTTATATATTTATGGAGAACGGAAAACATGCTTATTTTTGAAATATTTATACTTGCAATTGCTCTCGCTATTGATGCAATGTTGGTTTCGTTCTCATACGGATTGATTATAAATTACAAAAGAATTAAAACTTCTTTGATTATGGCTGTTTTCTTCGGATTTTTTCAGGCTTTAATGCCTGTTTTGGGTTGGTTTTTAAGCGGTCTTGTATATTCTAAATTTGAAGTCTATTCAAAATATATCGTATTTTTCATATTCATGATACTCGGTTTAAAATTTATATTTGATATTTTTAAAGAAGAAGAAAACAATAAAGAAAAATGTATTTCGTTAGCATGCCTGCTCTGCCTTTCCGTAGCAACAAGCATTGATGCTTTTGCGGCAGGTATATCAATAAAATTTTCAAACATGCCGATATTGTTTTCGGCATGTTTGATTTGTTGCGTAACCTTTTGTTTATCGCTAATCGGATTTTGGATATCCGAAATTTTTAAAAAATTTCCGTCCGCAATATTTGAACTGTTAGGCGGTATCCTGTTAATTTCGTTGGGAATAAAGGCTTTGATGTAAAAATAAAAAATACGGTTGCACAATAAAAATGTTTAATGTAAAATATATTTGAAGTTAATACTTCAACCTTTGCGGAAGTAGCTCAGTTGGTAGAGCGTCTGCCTTCCAAGCAGAATGTCGCGGGTTCGAGTCCCGTCTTCCGCTAATTTATAAGTTTTGGTTGTGTGGCGACATGGCCAAGTGGTAAGGCAGAAGCCTGCAAAGCTTTTATCCCCCGGTTCGAATCCGGGTGTCGCCT
>CAZHCP010000094.1:0-6502 GCA_964531015.1 uncultured Muribaculaceae bacterium | reverse complement strand
TTGTGAAGGTTAAATTTATTCTCTATCCGGATGTAAATGACACTTATGAAGAAATCAACAAATGGTTTGACGAAGTTGTTAAAAATAAAGTTAAAGCAATCAGCCTGAGCGTTGAACAGGACTGGTTTAACACGCACCAACCGGAATTTACGCCCAAAATATACGAACAAATTTCATATATGCAAAAACGTGCGGAAGAATTGACTTTGAATTTGGAAATATACTGTGAAGCCCTCGCCGTTTTAAGAGAACAAAAATCTTCATAATTAATGTTTTATTATGAAATTATCTATCCGCTTCAAAAACATTGTTTCTAAACACTGTGCTTTTCCGCAAAAACACCGGGCTCGAAATCAAATTTTTGAGGCAGGTTTTTTATATGTTTAAAAAAAATAAATTTTATTAAGTTCCTTCTCCAATGGGAGAAGGTTAGGATGAGGGTTAGCTTGTGAAATATAAATAAAATGTATTTTGGTTATATAAAAACAATATCTTGTAGTTTTTTTTAGCAACAAGATGTTGTAAGCACAAGGTTGTTTAATTAATTTTATTTGAGGACAACAGCAAACCCTCACCCCTGCATCACTCCCGCCGTAGAGGGGTGTTATTAATTTTTTGCAAAATTTAAAAAATCTATAAAGGAAAAGAAATTTTTAAAATAGAGTTCATAGTTTCGTATTTGTAAAATATCTTATCGAAACGACATCCGGCGGAGCGGTTGCTTTGCAACATTAGCGGAGCTTGGGTTGAGGTTAGATATTTTAAATTAATACTTACCTTGTTTTTATGTTTACGGGGTTATATTTGCTTTGAAATTTTAAGATGTCATTTTTTTATTTCCCTATACAAAAATGTTCAAAGATGTTATTTAAAATATCGTCGGTTATGACTTCTCCCGAAACTTCGGATATATATAACAGTGCCGATTTTATATCTATTGATATCAAATCCTGAATTTCTTTATTTTCCGTTGCAATAAGTGCGTTTATCAGAGAATTTTTTGTTTCTTCCAAACATTTTTGCTGACGTTTATTGGTTATAAATTCTATTTCCGTTAAATTTTCGCCGGTTATTGCGTTTTTTATCTCTTTTTTCAGTTGTTCCAAGTTTTTTCCTGTTTTTAAAGAAATACAGATTGAATCTTTATCTTCTTTGTTTGTCAAATCACTTTTTGTTGCTATTTTTATATGCTTTTTATCCGTTATGGTTTTATAGATTTCGTCATCTTCTTTTGTATAGCCCTCGTTTATATCATACAAAAATAATACGACATCGGCTTCTTGAACGTATTTTTTTGAATAATCCATTCCGATTGCTTCGACTCTGTTTATGTTTTTATCTTCTCTTATTCCCGCCGTATCGATTATGGTTGCGGCAATTCCGTCCAAATCAAGTGTTTCCTGTATTACATCTCTTGTTGTTCCTGCAATGTCGGTTACTATCGCACGTTCAAGGTTTAACAGTGCATTAAACAATGATGATTTTCCCACATTCGGTCGCCCCGTTAAAACAATCTTTATTCCCTGCCTGAAAATATTTGAACTCTTTGAAAAACTTAATATGTAATTAATTTTTTCGATTATTTTATTAAGTTCTTCTTCAATATACGAATATTCGGGTTCTTTTACATCTTCGGGGAAATCAATTGCGGCTGTTATTCGTGACAACAAATGTATTATTTCCTGCCTTATTCCGCTTACTTCCGAGGATAATTTTCCGAATAAGTTTTTGGCACTTGTTGTTGCAAATTTTTCCGTTTTTGCCCCTATTAAATCCAATACCGCTTCCGCTTGCGATAAATCCATTTTTCCGTTAAGAAAAGCTCGTTTTGTAAATTCACCTTTTTCGGCAAGTCTTGCTCCGTTTTGTATCGTTAAATCCAAAATCTTATTTGTTATATAAATTCCGCCGTGGCATTGAAACTCAATTACGTCTTCTCCCGTATAACTGTTCGGTGTTTTAAACGGCAGTACTATTACTTCATCGGTTTTTTCGCCGTTTTCCAAAACCCAACCGTGATATATTTTATTGGCTGTCAAATTTTTATGGGAAAACATTTTATCCGCAAGTTCAAATGCTTTTTCGCCGGAAACCCTGACAATGCTAACGCCCCCGCTTCCTATCGGAGTCGCAATCGCACTTATTGTATCGGTTATATAATCGGTTGTTTTAGTCATATTTTTCTCCGAGTTTATTATAACTCAAAGTTATGCAGGTTAAAATGTTTTTAACCATTCCAACAGAGCTTCGTTATTTGTTTGCCAATATTCATAATCTTTATAACTTGCCCAACCGTGTCCGCCGGTCGGATATATGTGCAGTTCGTTGGGGATGCTTTTTTCCGTTAATGCTTCGCTATACAATTGCGAATTTTTTACGGGTACCAATTCATCATATTGAGAAACAAACGTAAATGTTCTCGGTGTCTTTTTGGTTACGTGTTTTTCCGCAGAATATTCATCATAAGCGGTTTCGTCATCACCTAACAGGTTATGACGTGAATCATAGTGTGTTATGTTATCTTCCATTGTAATTACGGGATAACCGAGAATAGTAAAATCGGGTCTGTATTTCTTTTCTGCCGTGGTCGAATATAATGCCGCCAAATGTCCGCCTGCCGAAAATCCCATTACGCCGATTTCGTCAATATTCCATTCTTTCTTTTTATTTTGTACAAATTTTATCATTTCTTTTAAGTCTTCAAACGGATATTCTCTGTGCAATGTATGCGGAAGTCGGTATTTTAACGCTATCCCCACATATCCGTTTTCGGCAAAGAATTTCGCAACTTCAACACCTTCATATTCAAACGCAACATTTTCATATCCGCCACCGGGACAAATTATTATTGCTTTTGTTTTTTCTTTGTTTTCTTGGGGGAGAATTACGCTGTATATTACTTCTTCTTTATTATTCCAGATTTCGTTTTGAGAATTTGCCTGATATAAATTACCTGAAAATTCATATTGTTTTATCTCATCGGAGTTTAATTCTTCAACGCAAAATCCGCTTAATTGCGTAAATGTTAATACTGTTATAACGGCTAAAATTATTCTTTTCATTTTTCTTTCCTTTTTTATTTTATTATATTTATTTTATAACTTTTTACAAAATAATTGCTACTTCTTAAAAAAAGTTATATTATATCTGAATAAAGAGTTTATAAGAGGATATGCAATGCAATCGGATTGTATTTTTTGCAAAATAGCAAATAAAGAAATTAAAACGGATTTGATATATGAAAATGAAAAGGTTGTTGCGTTTTATGATTTATCACCGCAAGCACCCGTTCATTTTTTGGTTATTCCGAAAGAACATTATTCGTCGCTCAACGAGATAGAGTCAGCAGGTGTTTTCGGCGATATTTTTTCGGCTGTGCCGATAATTGCAAAGAAACTCGGCATTAGTGAATACAGAACGGTTGTTAATACGGGAAAAAGTGCCGGACAAACCGTTTTTCATGTACATGTTCACGTTATGGCGGGTCGTGAGTTTACTTGGCCGGCGGGTTAGTTTATGTATAATCGTTGGTATGACAAATATCCTAATTTAAAATCGGTTATGCTTTTGCTCGAAACCGTTGATGAACACGGTATTGAGCTTATTGCACAGGATTTTCTGCAGCTTATTTTAGAAAAATACGGTGCCGGCTTTGATTCATTTATTGAACAAATTAAAGACAATTCGCCTCCGCAATATAAACGTTGGTATGATAAAAACTATACGCTTCATACCTGTATTGAATTTATCAAAATTTTAGATGATAATGAAAAAGAAGAATTGGTTAATTCTTTTGTTATGTCACTTATGAGTTTTATTACAAATGTCGATAATCACTGAAAAAAAAATTTTAGTTAGCGGTTCTTCGCAGGGTATCGGTCTTGCCATTGCGTCTTTATTTGCAAAAAACAACAAAGTTTGGATTATGGGACGTTATGCCGATAAACTTGAAAAATCGGCTTTGAAACATAATTTTGCAGGCTTTTTTGCGGTTGATTTTTTTGACGAAAATTCAATTCTTAATTTTTGCAACGGTTTGAATGAAAATTTTGATGTTTTAATTAATAATGCCGGAGTTTATTTCTATAATCCGATTGAAAAAATGAATGATACGGATATTTTAAATTCTTTTCGTTTAAATTCACTGACGCCTTATTTCCTTTCAAAATCCGTAATCCCTTATATGAAAAAACAATCTTGGGGGCGAATTATAAATATAGGCTCGATTTCGGGAGTTATGGGCGAAGCAAATGCTTCCGTATATTCTATGACAAAGGCTTCATTACTCGGACTTACAAAATCGCTTGCACTTGAAACGGCTCAACATAACATTACCGTTAATGTTATTAATCCCGGGTGGGTTGATACCGAATTAATAGACAATGATAATTTGTTTCAGGATTTTTCAAAAGATGAAATTATAGAAACAATACCCCAACGCCGTTTTGTTTCACCTGAGGAAATTGCATCAGTTTGCGAATTTTTGATTTCGGATAAAGCAAAAACAATTACCGGACAATCAATTAATATTTGTGCCGGTCTTTCTCTCGGCTTTTAGTTCATCAAAAGGGAATAATAAACGGCATTAATTTTTTAATTGTTGTTTTATAATTGCCGAAAGTTGAGGCATTATTAACTGCCAATATTCAGAGGACGGATGACATTTATCTTCAATATACAATTTTTCATCTCTTAAATTTTCATTTGTTAACATTTCTGCATTGATAACGGAAATTCCCATATTTTGAAGATTTTTCAATTCCCAATCGGGAAACATTGAATCTATAGCGAATTCGCTCGCTGTATATTTTTTAGGAACAACCAAAATTATAAATTTTGAATTAGGGTAAAAATCCTTTGTTGTTTTATTTAATTCTGATATTAAAACATTAAACATTTTATAATCTTGTCTTTCAATTTCATATTTTTCAGCCTCAATTTTAGAAAATATATTCTCTACAAAATAAGAAGAATACAAATAAGGGAAATTCGGTTTAATTTCAATTAACTTATTATTTCTTAATTTATAATAAGGATATATTTCACCGGTATAAGCAGAATTACGTTCATAAATTCTTCTTAAATGATCTTTCATATATATGTATATAAAAGCATTAATGTTGTAATTTTTATATTCCTTTTTATAATCATCTTTAATAAATTTGTATGCAGATTGAATACCGTGACCGCCGAAACCGGCATTAAGTACATTGTAGTTTAAAGAATCTGACAAAAAAGCCGAAAAATTTTTTTCTCGTAAAAGTCCGGCACCTTCTGCATAAGAACAACCTAACACCATTATCGTTTTTTCTGAGTTTTTATTATAGTAACGATCGTTCAGGAAAACAACGTCATGGAAATCACTCATAAAAGGTTTTTTATAGGAAAAACTGCCTTTGAAATCTTTATTTTTCGCATTGTCATAACAGATACGAGAAAAAATGTTGTATGCATAATAAGACTCTAAAATACAAACTACAATTATAAAAGATATGATTGATATTACAATGGGTTTTATTTTCATAGTTCATAGTATAAAATATTAATTATGAAAAAGCAATAAATTCTCGTGCTTCAATTATAATTAACGAATTTAGCATTTTCAAAATCTAAAAGTTTTTCTTTTATATCAACTCCGCAAGCAAAACCCGTTAAATTACCGTTCTTTGAAATAACTCTGTGACAAGGAATAATTATAAGTATCGGATTTTTGTTGCAAGCATTCCCGATTGCCCTTTGTGCATCCTTGTTTCCAACTGCTTTTGCAATATCCTGATACGATTTTGTTTGTCCGTAAGGTATTTTTAACAACTCTGTCCAAACTTTCCTCTGAAATTCCGTTCCAACAGGATTTATTTTAAAATCAAATTTATGTCTTTTTCCTAAAAAATATTCATCAAGTTCTCTTGCAACTTCTGCAAAATACCCGACTCTTTCGGACAAATTTCCGCAGGTTTCAACAATATTAAGCCCGAAAACAAAATTATCTTCAATCTTGATTTCTAATATTCCGATAGGAGATTTGTAATAAAAAATGTCCATATTAAAAGTTTACAACAAATTTCAGACTTGTATGTAAAAAATTCACGACACTTTATATCAAAATCCCCGATACACAACATCAGCCTCAGCTTGCTCCCGCAGAAGCCCAATACGGGGATTCACGTCCTTCCCATACTATAAAAAGTATTTAGGACAAAAAACCAAATACTTTTTATGGGGTCGTAGGGGGGAATTTGCCTGAGCGTTGGCGAGAATGTGAAATTCGAGCCTTACAGCGAAGGTATGCCGTATGGCTGAACCCCGATATTTTTGCCGTTTTGCAAAAATATCCGTGAAAGTCCGCCCGCTTTTATCCTTTTTTAAACACAAAAAATGTCGTAGGGGGGACTTGAACCCCCAAGGATTTCTCCACACGCCCCTCAAACGTGCGCGTATACCGATTCCGCCACTACGACATATAATTCAAAATATTTAATTTTAAAGTACGATTTTGTGTCTT
>CAZHCP010000093.1:0-6528 GCA_964531015.1 uncultured Muribaculaceae bacterium | reverse complement strand
TAATTGAAATTATTTTAGGTTCATAAGATAATGAATAAAGTAATATCTATAAAAAGGATTTTTAAGATGACAGAAACAATGACAGCGGATTTGGTTTTAAAAACCGATAAATCCATTTTCTCAAAGTACGCAAAAAATGCGGAAAAAGCGGTTGAAGCGGTAAAAGAAAAAGCCGGAAAACCCGGACAATTTCTTAATTGGATAAACGTATTACCCGAAAACCAATTAAAAAATCTTGATAATTTATACGAATTGGCTGAAAAAGCAAGAGATAACAAATACACCGATTTGGCAATTTTAGGTATCGGCGGTTCAAGACATACAACCGAGTCATTAATCAGAATGATAGGAAAAGAAGCTAATGTTCATTTCTATTCTTCCGTTGATTCCGTAAGTTTCGGCAGATTTATAAATACATTGGATTTGTCAAAAACACAATTTTTGGTTGTATCAAAATCCGGCGGAACAATTGAAACAACGGTTGCTTACGAAAGTGCAAAAGAAGTTATGCAAAAATATCTCGAAAGAGAAGATGTTTCGGACAGATTTATTGCGATGACCGACGTTTCTGCCGAAAAAAGCAATTTAAGAAAAAAAGTCAATGCAGGCGATATAAAACTTTCGGGCTTGGTTCATGACGATGTCGGCGGCAGATTTTCAATTTTTGATGATGCTACAATTTTCACTCTCGCTTTCGTCGGTGTTGCAAAAGAAGATGTTGCAAATATGTTAAAATCCTCTTTGGAAGCTCAAAAAGAATTTTTAAATTCCGATATAAATAAAAATTTGGCAATGCAACAAGCCATATTCAATGTTGAATCAAAACTTTCGGGCAAACAAAAACACTTTGTCGAATATTTCGGTGACGCATTCCAAGGTACGACTTTATGGGAAAAACAATTAAAAAATGAATCTTTAAAAGCGAGAATATCAACGGATACAAACGTAGGCCCCGGATATTTGCACTACAATGCGGAAGCTGATTTGGACAGTGCAAACAAAGATTCGTTCTTTACTTTTGTATATGTAACACCTCAGGAAAAAGTTACAAGTGCCGTATTAACGGGTGTTATTAACGCATATTCAAACATGCACCCCGTTTCGGTTGTTGAATTAAAAGATTTATCTTTAACAACACTTGCAAAATTCATTGAATTTAAACATTTTGAAACTTTATACACCGGTAACATTTTAAGACAAATTGACGGTGATATAACGGATAAAGACACGGCATTCCCCGAAGTTTTGCAACCGAATGTTGAAATATACAAAAAAGAAGTAAGAAAAGCAATGGCTTAAACACAAAATATAAATACACAAAAAAAGAGGAAACATTTTGTTTCCTCTTTTTTTGAGAAATGAGAATCAAATTTTCAATATTAGCCGTTACCGGTAAATTTAGGAGTAGCGTTTTTAATTCCCGAGCCTTCGGCATTTTGTATTTGTTCAAGTTGGCTCTGATATACGCTTACAAGTGTATCTAAGTGTTTCACTTCACGTTCAATAATGTTTTCTTTTCTTGAAACTTCATATATTTTATTTTGAATAGCCTGAGTTTCCTGGTCTATTTCGAGTTGTAATCTTTGTATTTGAGCCTGTATGTTATCTCTTTGTCTGTCTGTTGTTGCACCGACCAAATCGTCGTATAAATCTTGTAAATCCGTGGATTTTGAAAGTTCGTAATTGGCTAATGTTTGTTGCATATCATTAACATTTGTTGCCAATCTTGTTTGTTCATCCATTCTTTGTGTTTGTTGTAATTGGGTTGCATTTAATTGAGTGGTTACAACCAATTTTTCTTGTGAAAATAAAGCGTATCCCATTTTTTAATCCTCATTTCGGTTTTCTTGTATATATAAAAAATTTCGTGGAGATGAAATTGCAAAAAAAGAGTCAAATTGTTACAAAACTTTACAAATGGTATATAACAAGTATATATTGTGTATTGAATACGAATATAATTTTTCGATAAAATAATAGTTATTTTTTATATATTCAAACTTTCGGTTTGGACTTCAATGCCAATAATGACGATAAAGACAGACCTATTTCGTGATAAGAACGACCGACGGAATGCTTTTTTGCAACAAATATAACGGACATATACTCGTTAATAAAGTCAAACTCGTTGTTTTTAAGAACCAATCGAATATTCTCACGCATTAAGCGTTTAATACGATTTCTTATTACGGCACGTTTATGAATTTTCTTGCTGACGACAAATGCTGTTTTTACGGTGAAATCGGGAGAAGTTTTTTTCTTGCCGAAGTATATACAAATATTTTTATCGTAAACAACATCATTTAGTTTGTAGGTTGCAATAAAAGCGGAGTGTTTTTTTAATCTGTATTTTTTTTTCAGCATGAAATAAATCCTAAAAAAGGGACTGCGAAAGCAGTCCTTTTAATAATAACAATTATGTACCGCAAATGCGGAGCGTTGAGAACTTAAAGTTACAACGCAATATAATGACTATGCTCTTTCTTTCGCAGTAATAGCTAACGAATGACGGCCTTTTGCTCTTCTTCTGTTTAAAACTTCTCTGCCGCCGGGTGTAGCCATACGTGCTCTGAAACCGCTGACATTTTGTCTTTTTCGTTTAGTTCCTTCTAACGTACGTCTCATTTTATTTCTCCTTGAATGAATTGTTTTTCGTTATATCATAATAAATAAGACATAACACAAAGTCAATCACAAAAAACATGAAGGTTAAATAATATGAACAAAACAGGTTTTATCGGAGGCGGGAAAATGGCTTCCGCAATATTAAACGGAATGATAGCTTCAAATTGTTACAAGAGCGAAAATATATTCGTATCGGATAAAAATAAATCTGCTCTTCAAGCTGTTAAAGATAATTTTAAAGTTAATGTCACGGAAGATAATGCAGAAGTCGTAAAAAATTCAAAAGTATTGTTGTTTGCCGTAAAACCGTTTGTTTTAAGAGATGTTTTGGAGGAAATAAAACCGTATATAACAAGAGAACATGTTATTTTGTCAATTGCGGCGGGAATATCAATAAATACGATAGAAAGTATTGTCGGTGAGGTTCCGGTTATCAGAATAATGCCGAATACTCCTGCGTTGGTCAATGCGGGCATGAGTGCGATTTGCAAAGGAAATTATGCGAAACCGGAGCATGTCGAAATTGCTAAAAGCATATTTAAAAATGTTGGAAAAGTTATTGAAGCCGAAGAAAAGTATATAGATATAATTACGGCGATATCGGGCAGCGGTCCTGCGTTTTATTACTACGTAATCGAACAAATTGCGAGAGCTGGCGAAAAATTAGGATTGGATTATGACACCTGCTTAAAATTGTCGGCACAAACGGCATTGGGTTCGGCAAAAATGATATTGAAAACAAACATATCACCGGAACAGCTGATAATAAATGTTACGACCCCGGGCGGTTGCACGGAAGCCGGAAATAACGTGTTAAAAAATGCCGATGTCGACAAAATTTTATTTGAAACAATAGAAAAAACGAAACAGAAAGCATTTGAACTCGGGAAAAAATAAGCGGAGAAATATATGAAAAAAAGAGCATTAATCAGTGTATGGAATAAAGATAAACTTGTTGAATTTGCAACGGAACTTTGCGAAAAATACGGTTATGAAATAGTTGCTACGGGTTCAACTTTTGATTTGTTAAAAGAAAATCAAATAAAAGCGAAAGAAATAAGCGAAATAACGGGCAAGCGACAACTTATAAACGGAAAGGTAAAGACATTATATCCGAAGGTTTTTGCGGGAATATTGGCAGATATGAACAACGAAAGCGAGAAAGCCGATATTGAAAACGAAAAAACAGAACTGTTTGATATGGTTGTTGTAAACTTTTATCCGTTTGAAAATGCTGTAAACACGCAGGCACAAGAGCAGGAATTGATAAACACGATAGACATAGGCGGACCTTCATTGTTAAGAGCGGCTGCAAAAAATAACAAAAGAGTGCTTGCCGTATCTTCACCCAATCAATACAAAGCGGTTTTGGCTGATTTGGAAGAACATGGCGGAGTCCATTCTTTAAAACTACGCAGAGAATTTGCTTTGAATGTGTTTGAAAATACCGTTGATTTCGATACAAAAGTTTTGAAAGAATTATCAAACAGATACGAAGAAGAGAGTGACAATTATTATTCTTTGATGATAAAGAAAGCAAAAGACTTACGCTACGGCGAAAATCCTCATCAGCAGGCAAGCATATATCATACAAGCAATACGGTTGATTATGAAATATTAAACGGAAAAGAGTTATCTTACAACAACATACTTGATATGAGTGCTTGTTGCGGTATTCTGAGCGAATTTTACGATGTATGTGCAAGCGTAATCATTAAACATAACACGCCTTGCGGAGTTGCATTGGGGAAAGACATACTTGAAGCGTGGGAAAAATCGCTTGATTGCGACCCGTTAAGTGCATTCGGCGGAATTACGGGCTTTACTCAGGTTGTAAACGAAGAACTTGCAAAACGTTTAACGGCAATGTTTTTGGAAGTTGTTATCGCACCCGATTACACACCTAAGGCACTTGAAATATTAAAACAAAAGAAAAATCTTAGAGTTATTAAATTAAATACGGCTTTAATCGAATATAAAAATCATTCGGACAAAGAAATAAGAATAACTCCGTTCGGAACATTAATTCAAACGAGCGATAAAGGCGAATTGAGCAAAGACAGCTTTAAAGTCGTTACAAAAACAAAACCGACCGCCGAAATGACGGAAGATATGATATTTGCGTGGAAAGTTGCAAAACATGCGAAATCGAATGCAATTGTTGTTGCAAAAGATTTTAAAACATTGGGAATAGGTCAGGGACAAACAAGCAGGGTCGACGCATTTGAAATTGCGATGAATAAAGCATGTGACGGTTCAAAAGACGCCGTTGCCGCTTCCGACGGATTTTTCCCCGCAACGGACAATATTCTTGTGGCTGCACAAGGCAGAATTGCGGCAATAATTCAACCGGGCGGAAGTATAAAAGACGAAGAAGTAATAAAAACGGCGGATAAATACAATATCGCAATGATTACAACAGGAATAAGACACTTTAAACACTGATAACAAATGGAAAAAGACAATAAACAGGTAATAAAAGCCCTGTCATTGGGGCATTTTGTAACGGATGCATATTCGGGATTTTTAAACCCGATTATGCCGTTTATTGCAGCAAAAATCGGAATAACAATGGCAATTGCAACAATGCTTATTTCCGTATCCAATTTAACATCTTCATTATCTCAACCGTTTTTCGGATACATTGCGGACAGGTGGAAACGCAGATTTTTTATATTTTGGGGAATGTTGGCGGCATCAATATTTTTATCATTTATCGGAATTGCGGAAAACATTTTTACGCTTATTATTTGTTTGATTTTCGGACACATGGGTGTTGCGTTTTTTCATCCGCAGGCAACGAGTATTGTTTCGACATATTCAAAAAATACGTCAAACAGTAAGGAAATCAGTATTTTTATAGCAACGGGAACTTTCGGTTACGCACTCGGTCCTGCGATATCGGCAAACATAGCGGAATATTCGGGACTTGATAAACTACCGTTTGCCTGTATTTTCGGGATAATTACGGCATTTATTTTATTGGCAAAAGTTCCGAAATCACAAAAAGCAGAGAAAAAAGACAATAAAATTTCGTTAATTAACGCATTAAAAAAAATAATACAAAACAAACCCGTTTTTATATTGGTAATAGCGTCAATCGTAAAATCGTTTGTAGTTTCTTCTTTTCAAATAATTCTTCCGTTTTATTGGAAATCAATTAATTACAATGTGGCTTCAATCGGGTTGATATTATTGTTTTTTATGTTATTCGGAGCATTGGGAGTTATATTAAGTCCTATATTGGAAAAGCGTACGGGAATAAAAAATGTATTTTACATATCACTTATAAGCGTTGCACCTTTGGGAATAATTTTTTATTTATCAAAAGGGGAAGGCATTTTGGGGCTTTTATCCTTTTTTCTTATCGGTTTTGTAAGTTTTCTCGCAGTTCCTGTCAATATGTCGCTTGCACAACGACTAATGCCGGAATTTAAAAGCATGATTTCAGGGTTTATCGGCGGTTTCAGTTGGGGTGTTATAGGCATTGTTTTGCCGTTAATAAGTTTAATTGCGGAAAAAACGGGAATTATAAACGTACTGTTGGTAATAACTTTTATTCCGCTTATTTTTGCATACTTTATTAAATATTTACCCGAGGAAAATAAAACAATATAAAATTGAAGATATACGAAAAAACGGAGAAAAATTTTCTCCGTTTTTTGCTATATTATATGAAATTTATAATTCGGGCGGGAGTTCAATTTCGTAGTCATCGGCATTTGGGATATCGGAGCATACATAATCGTCATCGTTCGGTTCCGTATCAGGAATTGTTACGGTTATATCATCTTCCCCTTCCATTTCATCTTTATCGGGATCGGTTTCGATTATGGTCGTATCAGGCAAGACTACGGTAACGGTATTTCCGGGGATTGTTACCGTTACATCGGGTTCATTTAC
>CAZHCP010000092.1:0-6542 GCA_964531015.1 uncultured Muribaculaceae bacterium | reverse complement strand
AAATAAGATTATCTGTTATAATCCGATTGGACAGGGATATGCACATTTATGGAAAAAATAATACTTGTAACGGATAATGATAAAAATAAAAAAGATATTGAAAAAATAATTACAAATAATTCGTTGGAACTTAAAATCGTAACGGGGTTATATGAGCTTGAAGAATTAATAAAAAACGAAAGTGCCGGAATTTATCTTTTTGATTGCGAATCGCAAGAAATTGACATAATTTCTTTACTGCGAAGTACAAAACTTATGATACAGTCAAAAGATATGCGGACAATTGCTCTTTTGGGCGAAAAAAATACGGACTATGATGTTTTAAAATATGCCAATGAGTTTATAACAAAGCCGATAAACGAACAATTGTTTATTTCAAAAATAAATTCAAATTTGCAACTTTGCAAAACATTTAATTTACTCTCAAAAAACAACAACGACCTTGCGAAAAGTTTATATCAGTTAAACGTATTGTACAACACAAGTACGCAATTGGCGGGTTCGTTGGATAAAACAAGATTAACCGAAATAATGACCGACGGATTGGATCAAAGTTTGTCTTTGGCTCTTTCTTACGCTTTAATATTTAACGAAATAAACGACATCAAGTTAATTATAAAATCCGTATATCCCATATCAACAAGGCTTGAAAAAGCAATAAAATTAAGAGCTTTATTAAATTACAAAAATTTATTTTCTCTAAATCCTTCAATAGAAAATATAGAAGTAATAAAAAGTACAAAAGATAATTTGGGCGAATATGATTTAAACTTGTTCGGTTATGATAATTTATTTGCTCCGATAAATATAAAAAATAAGTTTTACGGAATAATTGAAGTTTTCAGGGAAGGCGATTTTACACAGGAAGACACTAAATGTTTTACAACTCTCGTAAAACAGGTATCCCTGCCGTTAGAAAGTGCTATTTTATACGAAGAAATAAAAGATACAAATATAAAACTCGAAAAACTCGAAAGATTGAAATCGGAGTTTATTTCGATAGTATCGCACGAACTGCGAACACCGTTAACATCCATAAACAGTGCTTTGGATATAATATTGAAAGGTGCTGCGGGAGATATAAACGAAACGATGGAAAAATTTTTGAATTTGGCAAAAAGAAACGTAACACGTTTATCCGCAATAATATACGATTTATTGGATTTATCCAAAATCGAAGCAGGGAAAATGTCGTTTAATTTTGAAAAAACAAATATCAATTTATCCGTCGAATTGGTTAAAAATGCACTTGAAAGCTGGGCAAACGAACAAAAAATAACAATTGAAACAAAAACCGATAAAAATTTGGATTTGGTTTATATTGACCCTCAAAGAATAGAACAGGTAATAACCAATTTGGTTTCAAATGCCATAAAATTTACGAAAGAAAACGGAAAAGTAGAAATAACTACAAGTAAAATAAGTGCAAATGAAATAAGAAAAAATCCGTTTTTTGAAGAGTTGCCGAAAGAAATGAGCGAAAATTACGTAAAAATCGCCGTAAAAGATAACGGAATAGGCATTGCAAAAGAAAATTGGTCTAAGGTATTTGAACAATTTAAACAAATAGAAAATCCTTCCGTCAGAAAAGTGGGCGGTTCGGGCTTGGGTTTGCCCATTGCAAAAAGATTAACGGATGCACACAAGGGATTTATATGGTTGGAAAGTGAAATAAACAAAGGCACGACTTTCTATTTGGCAATTCCTATTATGGATGCAAGAGAAATATTTTTGCATTCGTTGGAACAGGAAATTCAAAAATCGAAACAGGAACATACGAATATATCTTTAATCGGGTTAGTTGAGCGAAAAAAAGAAGGAAAATCATTAATTGAAGAAATACAGGAAGAAGATATAATCAGGAAAACGGCAACTTACAAAGAATATATGTATGAAGCCGATGATAAAAGATATTTTTGCAGTTATGCAACCGATATAGATTCTTTTGTATATGATTTTCAAATAAGAAAACTTGAAACCTTTATACAAACAAAAGAGAAAGAGAATAATGAGTGTGATATAATGTTTTCATCCGCATTGTACCCGCAAGACGGAGAGAATATGGAAGATTTAATAAACAAATTAACAAGGTTTTCAAAAGGCGGTTAAATAAATGAAAAAGATACTGATAGTTGATGACGAAGCAGACATAATAGAGATATTGCAATTTGTATCCGAAGCAAACGGATACGAGTGCATAACGGCAATGGACGGCGAAGAAGGTTTAAGGCTTGCAAAAGAAAGCAATCCCGATTTAATAATTCTTGATGTGATGATGCCTAAAATAAACGGATACAAAATAAGCCGATTATTGAAATACGACAGCAAATATAAAGACATCCCGATAATAATGATAACGGCACGTTCGCAGGAAGAAGATAAATTAATCGGAGAAGAAACCGGAGCAAACGAATATATTACAAAGCCGTTTAAAATTGATGAAGTACTTGATACCATAAAGCGTTATTTGGGATAAACAATGGAAGCCGTTACAAACAAAACTCTCGAAAAATTAAAATATGACCTCGTAAGGGACGGTTACGTGAGCTATGATGATATTGAAAAGGCTCACGAAATTGCCGTTTCTCAAAATGTTAATATCGGTCAAATTTTAATAAAAACACATTTGATTACAGAGGATGTACTTTTAAAATTTTTGGAAAGTAAATTGCATATCCCTTATGTTAATTTAAAAGATTATACTCCCGATAAAAGATGTCTGCCGCTTATAAGTTTCAATGATGCGAGAAAATATAAAATTATTCCTTTGTTTAAAATTGAAAATGTATTAACGGTTGCAATGGCAGACCCTTTGGATTTATTTGCGATAGATAAAATCGTTGAAAAAACCGGATGTGACATAGAACCAGTTATTTCGGAGGAAAGTTCCGTACTGAAAAAAATTGAAGAATATTATAACGGGGGAAGTTCCGTCGAGCCGATAAATATTGAAAGTGAAGGAAATAAATTTGATTGGCAGGAAGAATTAAATAACGATTTATTGTCCGACGAACATATACAAATTTTAATCAGAGCAATTTTAAAACAGGCAATAATTAATGATGTTCACGAAATGTTTTTTGAACATACGCAGGGCGGTTTAAGCGTAAATTTCAGGCAAAACGGTCAAATCGTAAAAACGGGTCAAATTCCTTCCGTGCTTGTTGTTGCGTTTATTTCAAAATTAAAAACATTATCCTCTTTGGATTCCAATATTTGTGAATTACCGCAATTGGGGAAATTAATATTTAAAGTGGAAGATTTGGTTTTGACGGCAAGTATCTCCGCATTTCCGACGATAAACGGAGAAAGAATTTCGTTAAAAATTTATAAACCGCCGATGAAACTTCACAATTTGGGCTTGAACGAAATTCAAACGGAAACAATAAAAAATTCATTAAATACTCCGGGCATAACGCTTGTTTGCGGTTCTGCATTGGCGGGGAAAACACATATAATATATTCGATACTTTCCGAAATCGCAGACGAAAATAAAAACATAATGACAATCGAATCAATTGCAAAATACAATTTAAAGAATATTAATCAATGCGAATTAAACGAAAATATCGGATTTGACATTGAAAAAGCAATGAGATTTATTGAGTTTCAAACACCGGAAATAATATATTTTGAAGGAATAACGACAAAAACCGCACTGGATTATTTCAGTTCGCTTGTCTTTAAAGACAAAATATTAATAACGGAATTTCAGGCGGATAATATGGCGGATTTAAACAAGAAATTATCTTTTGACGATTTTAACATGTTTAAGCCGTTGATATCCTGCATAATATTTGTTCATAACAGTCAAAGCATAGAAGTTTTTGATAAAGACGAAGTAAAAAAATACATAGGATAAAGAAAAAAGGCATTTAAGCCTTTTTTCGTATATTATATAAAAAATTATCGAAAAGTATAAATTTATTTGTAAAGTTATACCGTTGCAAACTGCGATTGGGTTATTTTTTTAACGGAACTGAAATAATGAGTTTGTTACCCTTTTTTACTTTGGAAATTTTAAGGATATCGGCATTTTGAGGAAGGAAAAAATCCTGTGAAAAAGCAATATCCTGTTCAAAATTATCATCTTGGACTTTTGATTTTCCGAAAACCGTTAATTTTCGACCCGCAACATTATAGTTAATTTTATTTTCATCACCGTTAAAAGGTTTTAAGCCGATAATAACGTTAAATTTATCCGAATCGAAAGAAGTGTTAACCTTTACGGAATCGTTCATAAAAAGAGGCAATTTTGCAAAGTCTTCGTCAAATTCGGCAAAGCCCAAATCCCGAGGCGGATTATAAAAGAAATCGTCAAAATGTTTCAGTTCACGACGATATAATTTATCAACATCGTTAAAAAGTTTTTTTTCAAATTTTTGAGGATGTTGCAACATCATTTTATAATTGTGTTGAACCATTTGATCCGCAATAAAATATACCGCCAAAAAACCGCCGATAAATGCGGCAATAACGGCACCCAAACATTTTTTCCAGCAATGATTTTCAAAACAAACATGTCTGTTTTTTTGTTCGATTGAAATATTATCCGTTTGAATATTTTGATAATCGTTGTTATTTTCTTCCATATTAAGCCCTTTCGTTTTACGTAATTATAATATTACATAAAGAAAAATACAATTAATCATTAATACAATTATTAAGATATTCAATGGTATTAATTTTGTTATCATATAAAAATTTTAAGAAGTACAAATAATTGACATCATAAGAAGAAACGGTAATATTTATTTCAAAACCGTCGGAACAAAAAGGTTCGTAATCGTAAATAACATAGCTGTTATACTTGCTTTTCCACTCTTTTTTGTCAATACGACAATTATTTTCGTAAGCGGTTTCTTCAAGCCACGGAATGATATCCTTTGAAATATTTTTAAATTCTATTTGGCTTCTTTGGTTAAACTCGTTAATGAATTTTTCGACTAACATTTTCTATACCCCGTAATCAATGATATACACACTTCCATATCCGAACAAAACGGATATAATAAGTTTAAAAAGAAACGCACGCTAATAAAATATACAAAGGTATAATATCGAAATAGGAAAATAGGACTATTTCCAAACAATCAAATATGAAAATAACCAATGAAAAAGATTGTAAAACACTTGCCATTAAAGGCTTTTCGATAGGATATAAAGAATATATTAAAAAAAAGGGAAAGCCGATTTTTTGATTTATAATAAAATCGGAAGTTAAAAAATAAAAGAGGCAAGCAGATGAATACAGTATTATTACCTATAAACGAATATTTGAATAAATTGGAAAATGCGGATAACAACGCAAAAAACGTAATTGAAAACGAACTGGTAAGAATAGGAGAAGAAGCAGTGCCTTCTTTGGTAAATTCATTGTTAACGGTAAAAGGAAAAACAAGAGGTATCGTTGCAATGGTATTAATAAGAATAGGCGAATCTTCAATAGATTACCTTAAAAAAGCGGCAAGAGAAAACAGCGATTTTGAATGGATTGCTAATTACCTTATCACCGAAATTGAAGGTGTCGCAGCTTAATAATTTTAAGATTTATAACCACTCAAAAACCAATGCTTGTAATGCGTTGGTTTTTTGATGTAAAAAAATTATAATTAAAATATATAAAATAAGACTTTTATGATATATTGAATAAAGAAAAGAGTGCATCTTAGAAAAGGAAAGAATTAATGATATCAGTAAACGATTTAAAAACAGGATTAACACTTGAAATTGACGGCGGATTGTGGAACGTTGTCGAATTTATGCACGTAAAACCCGGAAAAGGTGCTGCATTTGTAAGAACAAAATTGAAAAATGCCGAAACGGGTAACGTAATCGAAAAAACCTTCAGAGCAGGCGAAAAAGTTGCAAAAGCAATTTTGGATAAAAGAGATATGCAATACTTGTACAAAGAAGGTAACGACTTTGTAATGATGGATTTGGAATCTTATGAACAAATTACGGTTAATGCCGAAAGAATCGGTGAAGGCGTAAAATATTTGAAAGAAAATATGAACGTTGCAATATTGTTGCACGGAACAAACATTATAGGTGTTGATATTCCTAACTTTGTCGAATTGGAAGTTGTTGATACACCTCCGGCAGAAAAGGGAAATACCGCACAAGGCGGAACAAAACCCGCAACATTGGAAACGGGTGCCGTTGTAAACGTACCGTTCTTTGTAACAAACGGAACCGTTATCAGAGTCGATACCAGAACAAACGAATATTTGGACAGAGTATAAGGGTTTTGTCATGAGTATTGATACCGAATATATTGAAAAATTGGCGAAACTCGTTTATCAAAACGATTTGTCCGAAATATCAATAGAAGATGAAGACCGGTTAATAACCTTAAAAAGGGAAAAAGCCGTTGAAAATGTAATTCAACCGGTAATTACCGCAATGCCTGCAAGTCCGAGTACAACGGTAACATCACAAATTGTTTCGGCTCCGAAACAAGCTGCCGTTGAGAAAAAAGAAACGGAAACCGGTCGTGCAATAACAGCACCGATGGTGGGAACATTTTATGCTTCTCCTTC
>CAZHCP010000091.1:0-6547 GCA_964531015.1 uncultured Muribaculaceae bacterium | reverse complement strand
TTGTTTACGGAAGTGTAACGCCGGTTCTGTCCGCACCCATAAAGAAAAGTGCGACTGTACCGGGACCTGTATGGCTTCCGATCGTTGTTCCGATATTGTTGATAACAACATTTTTAACCTTGGGGAAACGTTCCTTAATGCGCTTTACAACCGCTTCCGCGTCCTCAATGCACATTGATTGGCAAAGATAGCAATCTCCGTCGTAGTCGGTTCCGTTTTCGGCATATTCAACCATTTTGTCTACAATTTTGTCGAAAACGCGGTTTTTCGTGCGAACCTTTGAGTGAGGCGTGAGCTTACCTTCCTCGTTTACATAGAGCAACGGGCAAATATTGAGCACTCCGCCGACAAATCCCGCCGCTTTGGATATTCTTCCGCCCTTGACGTAGAAAGTCAGATCTGTGGAGAAGAACCAATGATGAAGATTGAGTCTATGCGAAATCACCCAATCATGAAGCTCGTCTATATTGAGACCTTCGTCACGCTTTGCGGCAGCATAGTTCACAAGCAAACCGTATCCGGACGAAGCGGCAAGCGAATCGACAACGATCAATTTTCTATCCGGATAATCGGGAGCAACGATCTTCTGCGCATTTACAGCGGAGCGATACGATCCGGAGATTCCGGAGGAGAGCTCGATATGAAGGACATCGTATCCCTCGTCAAGCATTTCCTTAAAGAAATCAATATATTCTCCGACGGGGATCTGAGATGTTTTTGTATCGGCTCCGTTTTGCATCGCCATATAAAAATCATCCGCCGAAATAGTTTGACCGAGATCGTCCAAAAGTTCCTTTCCGTCGAGTGAATAATGAAATTTGACATATCGAACATTTATGCGGTTAAGATGCTCCGCCGAAAGATCCACCGGAGTCGAGCAGCTTATTATATAGTTAGCCATAGAAGTCTCCTTATTCAACTGAAATTATATAGGGATAAATCGGCTGACCGCCGGGAAGCACGGCAACGTCAGCAGACGGAAGCTTTTCTGAAATGATCGCGGCAACATCTTCTGCGGATTCCTCGGTTGCGTCCTCTCCGTAATAAACGGAAACGATCTCTCCGTCACCCACTTCGGCAACGAGTGTCTCGATAACCTCCTCGATCGAATCGGAAGAAACCTTGATTTTTCCGTCAAGAAGACCGAGCAACTGATCCTTTTTCACGTTAACTCCGTCCGTTTCCGCGTCGCGGACTGCCGTTGTAACCGAAAGAGTTTTCACATCGGAAAGCACGCTTTGCATAACGGATATGTTTTCTTCCGGTGTGCGCGCTTTATTAAATGAAATAAGCGCTGTAATGCCCTGAGGAAGTGTACGTGTATCAACGGAAAGCACGTTCACGTCGTCCATAAGACGTGCCACTTGCTTTGCGGTAAGGATGATGTTTGAATTATTCGGGAGAATGATTGCCGTTTCACAGGGGAAAGACTTGATCGCCTCGATAATATCATCCGCGGAGGGATTCATGCTCTGACCGCCGGCGATTATGCGGTCGGCACCGAGCTCGCAAAGAAGATCGGAGAATCCGTCTCCGGGGGAAACGGCAAAAATACCGTAAGGCTCGCGTTCAACGATCTTTTCTTTCTTTTTGGAGCCGGAATTAACCGCAATTCCGTCATGCTGGAGCCTCATGTTCTCGATTTTCGAGAAACGAAGCGTTCCGAGCTTTGTAACGCGGTCAAGCACTTCCATAGGCTCGTTTGTATGGATATGAAGCTTGAAAATTTCCTCGTCCGTCGTAAGGACCATACTGTCTCCGACGGAAGAAAGCCATGAACGTATATTTGAAAGTATAACGGCGGGAACGGGCGCTTCGAGATCAAGCAGACATTCCGTACAGAATGTGAATGTGATCTCCTCGTCGGAAAATTCCGAAAAATCAGCCGCTTCGTTGATAGTGTATTCCGTAATCGGCGCCACCTCTATCGGCTCACCCGAAAGCGCCTTTCTCATACCGTCAACGATATGAACAAATCCGCATCCGCCCGAATCGACAACTCTCGCGCGCTTGAGAACGGGAAGCATTTCCGGTGTTTTTGCAAGCGTTTCGGACGCTTTATCATAGAATATATCGAGAAGTTCCTCGATTGTTTCCGCCGTTGCATCACCCGCGCAGCACTCACGCATAACGGTAAGTATAGTGCCCTCAACGGGATTTTCAACTGCGGAAGCAGCCGCCACCGCGCCGGCACGGAAAGCCTCGCGGAAAGTTGCAACGTCGGCAACCTCGCAGCCGTTGAAAGCGCGAGCCATACCGCGAAAGAACAGCGAAAGAATCACTCCCGAATTGCCTCTTGCGGCACGCATCATATCACGCGCGACGTTTGCGGAATATTCGCTTATCGAATCCGTGTCATGACCGTGATTTGTCGTAACAGCGCTCATTGTCAAGCTCATATTCGTGCCTGTGTCTCCGTCCGGAACGGGAAACACATTCAGATTATTGACCGCATCACGATTGTTGTCGAGGCAAAGCGATGCAGACAAAAGGAGCTGCTGATAGAGCGCACCTGTAACTGAAATCGTACTCATCTCATTCCTTTCCGGAGAAAAGCACGTTTCCGGCGATATAGCCTACTGCCAAAAAGGAAAGGCAAGCGGCGGAAAGCGCAAGTGTATTTCTGCGACGAATGCGATTTGCGATAACGGTATAGCGATATTTACCTGTTCCGGCAGGCGGCGCTTTGAGCGAACGAGCGATATGGCATATGTTCTTATAATATTCGCTGCAATCTTCAC
Source organism: uncultured Muribaculaceae bacterium (assembly GCA_964531015.1). Classification (GTDB taxonomy): domain Bacteria; phylum Cyanobacteriota; class Vampirovibrionia; order Gastranaerophilales; family Gastranaerophilaceae; genus Avigastranaerophilus. The sequence goes on along the minus strand of CAZHCP010000091.1, from coordinate 3,806 downwards.
AGGTTGCGAGATGTTCTTTTATTTCAATTGTTGTTTTCGGGCTTGTTTCACGGTCTTCGTAAAGAGGAAGAAGATCCTTAACTACATTGCAATTCATTTAAGCAGTGCCTCCTTAATATATTTCTTAGCGCGATGGAATATAACCTTCGCGGAATTTGCGGAAATTCCGAGTTTTTTTGCGATTTCGTCATACGGCAGTTCGCCGTAAATGCGAAGCACGAGTACTTCGCTGTATTTTTTGGGCATAAGCGCGACAACACGTCTTACATCCTCAACCTCGACCTCCTTAACAAGGCGGTATCCGGGTTCATCCGAAAGCGGAGCTTCAAGATCCGTGATGTAAAGATCGATTACCATTGATTCGTTTTTCGCGCGGCGAAGGTGCTTAAAGAAAACATTCTTCGCAATCGACGCAAGCCAAGTGAACATTTCACAGCTTCCGTTATATCTTCCGAGAGAAATATACGCTTGATAGAAGGTTTCTTGCGTAAGTTCTTCGGCAAGATCCGTGTTTCGGCAAAGCTTGTAAAGGAAAGAATATATTTTGCGGTAATGATCGCGATATATTCTTTCGAATTCAATATCAGGAGCGTTCATATCAACCTTTGTTATGTATGTCGGATCTCCCTGTCCGGCAGAACATAAAATCTCGTTCCTTTCTTTAGTGTTTTATAAGTTAATACCGCGAAAACGATAAAAGTTACAAAAATCGGGGAATTTTTGTTTTTTATTTTTTCGCGATTGGGATTCGATTAAAAACCGGACTTGCGTTTTATCGTTACGGCAAGGAAAATAACAATTACCACACCGAGCAACGCAACGGCACGTCTCGCGTTCTTTCCCGGCTTTTTTACCTTTATCGGCACGATAAAAAGCACCGCACACAAGGCAATAAATCCGCCGTAAACGTACAAGAATGCCGTTCCGAGCGCACTCTTCAGCACGCACAGCAAGGGAAAAACATACGCTGCCGTTGTGACCGGCAAGCCTGCGTACACTTTCCTCGTTTCCGACGTTTGATCCTGACGCATTTCCTCGGTTACGTTAAAATACGCAAGGCGGATAAGTGCGGAAAGCGAATACAGCGACAGCACCGCAATCCAATACCGGCTGTTCAAGCCGACGGAATATCCGATAACCGCCGGAAGCACGCCGAAGCACACGAGGTCCGAAAGTGAGTCTATTTGGATGCCGAAGCGGCATTCTTCCTTTGTTCTGTCCTTTTTTCGTCTTGCGATGGGACCGTCAAACATGTCCGCGATACCGGAAGCAAGCAAGCAAACCGCGGCGACGGAAGGATATCCTGCAAATGCTGCAAAAATACCAATCACCGACGACAAAAAGCCCAGATAAGTCAATATAACGGTATAATTGTAAAAGCCGATCATTTTATCCCTCCAAATCATCTTAATTATATAATAATTCGGAATTAAAGTCAACCATATTGCAAGATTCCTTCCGTTTCTTCTTGACAATTGACGCCATATTATATTATTATATATTAGTGGTTGTAAAACTGCATCACAAAATCTACCATAATTATACTATTCATTAAGCCGTAGCATTTCTTCGGCAAGAAACGGAGATTGAAATGAACCACTACAAAATGACAATCGCAGGTCTTGAAAGATCGTTGCCGCTTTGTCCCATCACAGAGGAGCTTTACATCGGTGCGTTTGTAACTTTCGGAGATCCCGAACTTGTTACCGCTTGTGCCGAGGAGTTGCTCAAGCGCGCTCCCGAATTCGACTATATGCTCACAGCCGAATCCAAGGGCATTCCGATAACTCACGAAATGGCAAGACTCGCCGGCAACAAGCGTTACTTTCTCGCAAGAAAAACGCCCAAGCTTTATATGACAGGCGTTTTCGAAGTGGATGTACGTTCCATCACAACAGCCAAGGCTCAGAAGCTTTATCTTGACACGGCGGAAGCAGACCTTATCAAAGGAAAGCGCATCCTCATCGTTGACGACGTTGTATCCACAGGCGAATCAGAAGCCGCGCTCGAAAAGCTCGTATCGGCGGCAGGCGGCGAAATCTGCGGACGTATGTGCATCCTCGCCGAGGGCGACGCAGCAGACCGCGACGACCTCATTTACCTTGAAAAGCTTCCTCTTTTCAACAAGGCCGGCGAAGTTATCTGAATATAACCTCTAAACGAACGACAAAAAAAGTCACCGCAAAGCGGTGACTTTTTTTACTACTCATATTAAAGCTTATTCTGCGTCTTCTGCCTGCTCTTCGCATTCGCAATCGCATTCGCAATCACATTCTTCTTCGCAATCACAACCGCAGTCGCAGTCGCAATCCTCGTCGAATTCGCATTCACAGCAGTCGCAATCCTCGTCAAGCTCGTCTATGTCATCAAGCTCGACTGTAACCTTAAGATACTTTTTGAATACGCGTTCGAGCACAACCTCCAAAGCTACAAAAGCTCCGATAACGGCTGCAATAATAATAAGCGCGCGCAGTAAACCTTTGTACGGGCAGTTCTTCTTCTTTTCTTCCATTTTGAAACCGCCTCCTTTCTACTGTTGTTAATATTATTATAACACAAAAAGTGCTATATGCAAGCAGTTTTTGTTATTTTTTATTTATCGCGGAGCGAAATTCCGAGTTCTTTAGCGAGAGCGGAGAGCATTTTATTCGTTGCCTTGTCCGCTTCCTCGTCGGTGAGAGTTCTGTCTGCGGCGCGGAGAGTAACTCTGATTGTTACACTCTTTTTGCCGTCTCCGAGCTGCTTGCCGCGATAAACGTCAAACACGGTTGCTTTTTCCGTCAGCTTGCCGCCTGCGCGGAGGCATATTTCTTCGATCTTTCCGGCTTCGAGATCTTCGTCGCAAACGAAGGAAAAGTCACGCGAGGTGGACGGGTACTTCGGAAGATGACGGAATTCGTGATGCAGGTTGCGGTTTGCGTAAACAGCTTCCATATCAATTTCGGCAACGTATATCTCGCCGGACAAACCGAAAGAGTCCGCAACTTCGGGATGAACCTGACCGAGAACGGCTACGGTTGCGTCTCCGAGGGTGATCTTCGCACATCTGCCGGGGTGGAATGTAGTATTTTCGCGCTCCGTAACGACTTTATATCCGTTGATGCCTGCGAGCTCCATAATGCGCTCGCAAACGCCCTTAAGGGAGTAAAAATCGCCCTTTCCGTAGCTTCCGATGACGAGGGACTTGTTCTCGATCGGGAGCGTGTCCTTGGATGTGGGAATATAAACGGTCGCAAGCTCGTACATAGACGCAGATTCGTTTTTGTGGTTCTGGTTATGAGAGAGAACGTCGAGAATCGAGGGAATCGCGGTCGTTCTCATTATGCTCGTGTCCTCTCCGAGAGGATTCGAGATAACGACGGAATTTCTGCGGCTGTCGTTTTCCGGCATACGGATCATATCGTAGAATTTGGGGCTGATGAACGAGAATGTCGCAGATTCCCAAAGTCCCATTCCGCAAAGCAGACCGTGCAGATTTTCCTCGAATTCCTGACGCTCGGTGCGACCGCCCTCGGTCATTCTGATAACGGGCAGAGTCGTTTCGATTTCGTTATAGCCGTACATACGAATGATTTCTTCCGCGAGGTCGTTCATGCATTCGATGTCGTTTCTCCAGGACGGAACGGTAACTGTGTCACCGTTGACAACGAAGCTGAGCTTTTCGAGGACTTCAACCATATATTCGCGCGTAAGCTGTGTACCGAGGAAGCGGTTGATGCGTTCGTAATCGAAGGGGACTGTACGAAGTTCACGCTTTCCGGGATATTCGTCTATAACGCCGTCAACAACGTCACCGGCTCCGAGAA
>CAZHCP010000090.1:0-6590 GCA_964531015.1 uncultured Muribaculaceae bacterium | reverse complement strand
AAGGAAAAGAATTTTAAAAATATCGTTCTCGAGTTTTGTATTTTAAATATCTAACCTCAACCCAAGCTCCGCTAATGTTGCAAAGCAACCGTTCCGCCCGATGTTGTTTCTGAAAGATATTTTACAAATACAAAACTATGAACTCTATTTTTTAAATTTCTTTTTCATTTATCCTTTTTATTAATCTTTCTGTCATGCTGAATAGCCGGTGAAATCGGTTATTATTTTTTATTTTAGGTATTAAATCAGGCGTATTTCGGCATCTTTCCAATTTACGGTGCGGTCTTATTATCGGTAAGATGCTGCCCGCATAGGGACATTTTGCACAAAATTAAAATTTTGGCAAAAGCAGTCAAACAAGATTCTGTCAAATAGGTAAGTATGCTTTTTAAGTTTGTGTTTTGCAATTTGCATACCGAGGGGCACCTGTTTCATCATGTAAATCCATTAAAGTTTTGATTGTTCTAAAATCAGCAAGCAAATAATCAATCTCGTCAACAATAATCATTTGTGGATTGATTTTCAGGGTATTAACACATTGCCTAAAAATATCTGTGGCATAAAATCTCGGAATTTCATCAAGCTCTTTTACAATTTCTTCCAATAATCACTTTGTTGTCATCTTATTTGTTGCTCTATCATTTGAAAACATCGCATTGTTGCAAGTAATTTTTGCTTTATTTGATAACCATACGCAAATCCACCGATATTTATAAGACTCAAACTTCTGACCTTATATTCAATTGTCATACACAATTTAACTCTGTGTTATAATCAAATCAAGTCTTTTTGATTATTGGTATCATTTCAATACAATTAGAAGTTTTGTATGAAAATAGATGATTTTGAATATTATGTAGATTCTAAAATTATAGAACGAGGTAGAGAACTTTTTGAAAAAGGATGTGTTTATCATAGTAATAGTTATGGTGCTAATTGGTATTTTAGCGTTAAAGGTACAAAAAACTATCGTATAGTTATTTGTTTACATAAAAATGGAAATATTAATTTTGAAAGTTGCAACTGTCCTTATGCTGAAAGATATTTGTGCAAACATATTATTGCCTGCCTATTTTATATAAGAAAAGACTTAGGTATCAAAAGAGAAACAATGCTTTCTAAATTTTTAAAGAAAAATCCTGAATTAATAGAACAAGCTGATTTAAAAATTATTGCAAAAAGGTTTTTGCAAAGTATATTTAAGCACATTCGCAAACAAGGTTTTATTGAATATGATTATATGCCGGAGTTTGAAATTGCAATTGATGAAATTTTGCAGTATTTAAGAGATTCATCTATAAATCTTGAAAAGAAAGATTTTTTAGAAGTGTGTTTGTTTTTAATAAATACTATAAGTAAAACTAAATTTAATTGTGATGATTCAAATGGCGAAATCACTCGTTCTTTTTATGCTGTTGCAAAATTTATAAAAGAAAAATTTTTAAAGCCTGATACGACATTATTTTCTACAATATATTCTGATATAACAAATTCAAAAAATGAATATGAATTTGAAATAGATGAATTATTAGAATTAGCTTGCCAATTTGCACAAACAGAGATTGATAAGCATAAAATCAAAAACATATTGAATTTTTAATAGAGCAATCAGATTATCCTAAGCATTTTACAGAAATTAAAGAACGTTATTTTAAATAATAGGTGTATATGATAAATCTACAAAAATTAAGACATTTAAGTTGCATTTGTGCATATTGCAATAAAGTTATACCGATGAAAGAACGAACTAATGACCATTTAATTCCAAGATGTGCCGGTGGAGAAACTGAAATTAAAAACATAGTTATTTGTTGTTCCAATTGTAATTCTCTAAAAGGTTCAATAGAAATAAACAAATTCCTTCAAATGGAAAATAATGATTATTCAACCGCAATTATAAATAACCTGTCAAACTCCCTGACACACTGCAAAAAACAAGGCATTAAAAAAGAGTTTCGTTAAATTGAAACTCTTTTTTATAATAGCTGGGGACAGATTCGAACTGTCGACCTTTCGGGTATGAGCCGAACGCTCTCACCAACTGAGCTACCCAGCCATGCTATTTTCTATTTAATTGCCAATTTTGCTTTTCGAGCCCATTTGTATGAGCCGTGCACTCTCGTCAACCGAGCTACCCGGTCAAAAGCTACTTTTTATATTAATATAACCATAAAAAAATTACAAGTCTTTATTTCTCTTTTTATTTACTCCTATGTCGCAAATTATGTTATAATACTTTTCGTAGTTTAATTTTGGATTTTTTATGAGTAACAAAGCAATTATTATCGTTCCTTGTTTCAATGAACAGGAAATTATACAAGACAGTGCAAACACTTTGCTTGATGTTTTAAACAGGCTTACAGCCGAAAATCTTGTTGATATCGGCAGCCAAATTTGCTTTGTTAATGATGGCAGCACGGATAATACTTGGGATATTATTGAAAAACTCTGCAAAACAAATCCCAACTTTTCTGCAATTAAACTTTCTAGTAATTTCGGTCATCAAAATGCTTTGTGGGCAGGGCTTATGGAATGCGATGCCGATTTATATATTTCCATTGATGCGGATTTACAGGATAATCCGAATAAAATTATCGATATGGTTAAGCTCTATCATCAGGGTTATGATGTTGTTTACGGTGTCAGAGAAAAAAGGGAATCCGATTCTTTTTTCAAAAAATACACTGCCGAAATTTTTTACAAAATAATGATACTGTTTGATACCAATATTATTTATAATCACGCCGATTTCAGGTTGTTGAGCAAAAAAATCGTTAACAGATTAAAATTATACAAAGAGAAAAATTTATTTTTAAGAGGTTTAATTCCGTCTTTGCACGAAAAATCCGCTTGTGTATATTATGAACGAACAAAAAGAGAAAAAGGCGAAACGAAATATTCTATTCTAAAAATGTATAATTTTGCGGTTACGGGCATTACTAATTTTTCGGTAGCACCCGTCAGATTCATTATTTTGACAGGGCTAATTATTTTTCTTATATCAATTATGCTTTTTGTTTTGTTTATTATCAATTTTGTTAAAACGCAAAGCGTTTCGCTTGCAATTTCAATATTTGCTTTGTTTTTCTTCTTTAATTCGTTAATTCTTCTTTCACTCGGGATTATAGGCGAATACATAATAAACATATTAAGAGAAGTTAAAAACCGTCCGATTTACGAAACGGAAACACTTATAAATACGGATTAATAATCAGTCAATAGAGAAAATATCCTGTAAATCTTCGTATGTGAGCGTTTTTGATATGTTTCTGTCAACGGAGATAACGGAATCTATTAAATTTCTCTTATCCTGTTTCAATTTTTGGATTTTTTCTTCAACCGTATTTTTTGTTATTAATCTGTAAACAAAAACTTTTTTCGTTTGACCGATACGATAAGCCCTGTCCGTTGCCTGATCTTCAACTGCGGGGTTCCACCACGGGTCATAATGAATTACATAATCCGCACCGGTTAAATTTAATCCGGTTCCGCCGGCTTTTAAGCTTACCAAAAATATCGGAATTGACGTATCGGTATTAAATCTTTCGACAACTTCCTGCCTGTTTTTCGTTGAGCCCGTCAGATATTCGTGTTTTATTCCTTCTTTTGTCAGCCATTCTTTAACGATATCAAGCATATCCACGAATTGCGAGAACAGCAAAATTCTGTGACCTTCGGAAATAATTTCTTCCAACATTGATTTTAATTGTTCAAATTTTCCGGAAGTTTGAATACCTTTTTTGTTTTCTTTGTCGTATAAATGCGGGTGGCAGCATATTTGTCTTAATCTCAGCAATGCCGAGAAAATGCTCATTCTGCTCTTTTCAAGACCGTTTTGAGCAATTGATTTAAACAATTCTTCTTTTGTCGAATCCAGAACTTCCAAATAGAAATCTTTTTGTTCGGGAGTCAACTCACAATATGCGATATTTTCAACTTTATCCGGTAAATCTTTTTCGACATCACGTTTCATTCTTCGTAAAATGAAGGGATATATTTGAGATTTCAAGCGTTTTTCAACTGTTTTATCGTTTCGTTCGACAATCGGATTAACATATCTGTAATTAAATTCTGAAATATTAAATAAAAATCCGGGCATGAGGAAATCAAACACCGACCATAATTCTTCCAATTTATTTTCAATCGGAGTACCGGAAAGAGCCAATTTATGCTTACCGTTAAGCATTTTAATTGATTTAGCGGTTAACGATTCCGCATTTTTAATATTTTGCGATTCGTCCAAAATAATATATCTGAACTCATATTTTTTCAATTTTTCGATATCACGTCTTATTAAGGCATAACTTGTAATTATTATGTCATATTTCGGTATATCCTTAAAATGTTCTTTTCTGTCGGCACCGCTTAATTTCAGGCATTTCAACGTGGGGATAAACTTTTGAACTTCCGATTCCCAGTTAAAGACAACGGAGGTCGGGCAAACAACCAAACTCGGAGCTTTTTTGTCTTTTTCCTTTGCTTTTTGCAATAATGTCAAAGCCTGTAAAGTTTTACCAAGCCCCATATCATCGGCAAGAATACCGTTCAGACCGTATTTGTATAAGAACCATAACCAGCTGAAACCTTTTGCCTGATATTCTCTTAATTCTGCATTAACGCCTTTCGGAAGAGGTACGTTATCCATTGTTGAAAATGTTGAAATTTGTTTCCAGAACATTGAAAATTTCCTGCTCATTTTCAATTTTATTCCAAGGTTTTGCATTTCGGAAAGCAAGCCTGCCCTGAAGGTTTTAACGATATATCTGTTATCTTCGTTTTTATAGACATCAAAAGTATTAAATGCCTTTAACAAAGAGAAAATATCGGCACCGGGGATTTCAACAAAGCCGTAACCTTTTACACGATAGTATTTATCGCCTTCGATTATCAGATTGTAAATATCTTCAAAGGAAATTTCTTCTTCGCCGACTTTGCCGTATAAAGCGACTTCAAAACTGTCGGTAGTATTTATTGCGAAATCCACATCTGCAATCAGTTCAAAAGGTTTCGGAGATAATTTAAAAAACGACATATCATCTTTTTCTTTAAACAACCAACCTTCACCGGCTTGTTTCAGATAATAGTTGTAAAAATCTATTGCATTTTCTTTTTCGATTGCCAAATTATTTGTCTGCATGGGAGCGAACTTGCAAGCCAATAACATTCTGTACGAGCGTTCTTCGTGTTCTATGTTTCTTTTCACCCAATAGAGCAAATCTTCTTTCGGCTTTTTAACCGTAACATAAGGGCTTTTTGAAGCATTTTTCGAATATGCGACAATTGTTCCGTCATAATCAAATTCCAATTCGGCTTTTAAAGCACCGTCATAATCCAGACCCATTGTAACCACATTCAACGGCGGTTTTTGTTCAAGTGTTAATTTATCTATTATTTCGGAAACATCGCACGGTATCAATTCTCTTAACTTTGGTAATTCTTCATAGAGGAACTTTGCCCCGTCGGCATCTTTCACATCCGTGAAGGCGGATTTTATAAGATTTTGCGGTAAAACCGATAAAGTTACGTTAATTGGGAACACTCTGTTTTTATATCTGCCCCATTTTAATTGACGGGAAAAATACCTGACTTCTTCAAAAGGTATGATATCGTCACGGTCGGGGCGTTGCCAATATAAAGACAACAGGACGTTACCGACCATTGAAAAATTGACGGATAAAGATAATTTCCATTCTTCATTGGAAAAAATCAACTTATTTTTTGATTTTCCGTCAATTACGTCATCGGCTTTTGCAAATAACTGGAAAAAGCCGTCAAATTTTGCAATCGGAATATCGTACCAACCGGCTTTTTTATCCAACCTTGAAGTTTTAAGCAATAATTGAAATATTGCGAGTTCAACTTTTTGCGAGCCGTTCAACACAAAAGAAGGGTCAGCTTTTTGAGCGGCGATAAATGCTTTTAATACGGCTTCAATATCTCTTATAACCTTGTTTGTTTTTCTGTCCATAACGAGGACGGAAAAGAAATTCTGACGTCTTTTGGCGTTAAAGTGGAAGATATATCCGCCTTGGGGATTTTCGCACATTTCTGTTTTAACGTCGGAATAATCAACGGGGATTTTAAAACGTCGTTCAAGAAATTCATCATAAGTGCGGTCGTTAATAACTTTCATAGCGACAGCGATTGCGTGTTTGCACCATTTTTCTTTTAGCGGGCAAGAGCAGGAAGGTTCGACACCCGATTTTTTAAATTTCAACTCGACATCGTAAAAAGATTTAAAATTACCTTTTACTTTTGCTTTAACTCCGGTTTTACCGACTTCCAAAGATGCGACTTGTTCTTTTTGGTGATATTCATAACCTCTTCTCCAACTGCCGGGAGTTGAGTTATCTTTCAAATACTTGTAATTAAAATTGCAAACAGCCATGTACTCTCTTTTAGTATTCCTGCAAAAAAACATATAAAATTATATATTGAGCAGCAAACATTTACTAATGTATTACAAGATATATTATACAAGAAATACAAATTTTCGCAACAACAGCGAATGCAATAATGTTAATTTTTGTTAAAGCAGGGCAAATTTTTTTATTACGAACCTTGTAATGAAGAGAAAGTAATATTCGGGG
>CAZHCP010000089.1:0-6767 GCA_964531015.1 uncultured Muribaculaceae bacterium | reverse complement strand
TTAACTCGCCAATAAAAAGTTTCTGTATTCAACGGGAGTCATTTTGTTTTTACTCAATTACTTTCTTTTGTAATTATAGTTTCTTTTTTATAAATCATCATAAATGAAAGTTGAAAAGAACCTGCTCCGAGCGTTTCTTGACTTATCAAATATTAGCGGATAAAATAACTTAAGTCTTACGGATAAGGGAAATGTATGGAAAATATAAAATCATCTGAAATAGAAAAAATAATAGAAATAATGAAAGACAACGAGCTTACCGAGCTTACGGTTGAAGATAAAGAAATTTCTTTATATATCAAAGGAAACGGATATAAAAAGGAAACGGAAGAACCGCAGGTTGTTGAGCCGGAACCCGTTATTAATGTGACACCGAAAGAAGAAAAGAAAGAAACGGTGCCGATTATTTCAAATATGATAGGTATGTTTTATTCAAGACTGACACCCGCTCATGAACCGTTGGTTAAAGTCGGAGATATTGTAACTGCGGGTCAGGATGTTTGTGTTATCGAAACAATAAAACTTGTAAACAAAATAAAATCCGACGTAACCGGAAGAATAACCGAAATCTGTATTGAAGACGGAAATCCCGTTGAATACGGTCAGGTTATAATGTATGTAGAAAAAATATAGTGGTAAAACAAATGTTTAAAAAAGTATTAATAGCAAACAGAGGCGAAATAGCAGTAAGAATAATAAGAGCATGCAGAGAAATAGGCATACCGACCGTTGCGGTATATTCAAAAGCCGATGCGGATTCTCTCCATGTCAGCTTGGCTACCGAAGCATACTGTATAGGTCCGAACGAAGTTTCAAAAAGTTATTTGAATATTCCCGCAATAATATCGGCGGCATTAATTTCGGGTGCTGATGCAATTCACCCCGGATACGGATTTCTTTCCGAAAATTCCGATTTTGCGGAAATTTGCAAAGAACACAATATTAAATTTATAGGCCCGTCACCCGAAGCAATGAAGCAAATGGGCGACAAAGCCACGGCAAGAAAAACTATGATTAAAAACGGAGTCCCCGTAACGCCCGGAACGGACATTATGGAAAATGTCGAAGCGGCAAGAATAGCGGCAAATAAAATCGGATATCCGGTAATAATTAAAGCTACGGCAGGCGGCGGCGGAAAAGGAATGCGTGTTGCAAACAACGATGCGGAATTGGAACAGGGTTATACTTTGTGCAGACGTGAAGCCGAAAAATTCTTCGGTTGCCCCGATGTTTATATTGAAAAATTTATGGTTAATCCAAGACATATAGAAGTTCAAATTATTGCCGACGGACACGGAAATGTTGTTCACTTGGGCGAAAGGGATTGTTCAATACAAAGGCGACACCAAAAATTATTGGAAGAAGCTCCTTCCCCCGCAGTTCAACCCGATATCAGAAAGAAAATGGGCGAAGCTGCGGTAAGAGCGGCAAAAGCCGTTAATTACGAAGGTGTCGGAACAATAGAATTTTTACTTGATAAAAACAAAAATTTCTATTTTATGGAAATGAATACCCGTTTGCAGGTTGAACACGGTGTTACGGAATTAATTTCAAACATAGATATTGTAAGAGAACAAATTAATATTGCGGCAGGTAATAAATTATCGTTTACGCAGGCTGACGTAAAACTAAACGGTCATGCAATAGAATGCAGAATAAATGCGGAAGACCCTGAAAAAAACTTTATGCCTTATGCGGGTGAAATAAGCGGATATATTCAGCCGGGAGGTTTTGGCGTTCGTGTTGATTCGCATGTTTATTCCGGATACAAAATTCCGCCTTATTATGATTCTTTAATAAGTAAATTAATGTGCTGGGCTCCTACGAGAGAAGAAGCAAGACGCAGAATGTATCGTGCTTTAAAAGAATATGTCGTTACGGGCGTTAAAACAACACTTCCTTTTTATCAGGATTTGATTGAAGATGAAGTATTCATCGGCGGTAATTTTGATACGGGATTTATGGATAATTACAAAAAACAGTAAATACAAAAATAGAGGAGATAATAAATATTTCCTCTATTTTTTTCTATAATTGAAATATCGAATCATCGTTAATGTCACCGGAATCTATTAATTTATTCAAAATTCCGGAAATATTCTCTTTTATTGATGTTATATCGGATTCGTTTTTAGCGGAAGCCAAATCTTCATACAGCAAATCCAATTTATCTTTTAAAGAATTTTCATCGTTTTCATATTCAAAGTTTTCGTCAAAATCAAAATCGGTAACTTCATAAATATCGTCAGGGTCGCTCATTGCGGATTGTTCGTAATTGAAAACCGAATTTTCTTCGTTGTTTAATTCACTTAAATTCTGATTTTTATAATCAATATTTTTGTTGTTGAAAATTCCCTGATAATTACCGATGTTCATAAACAATCCCTTTCCACGCTAAATTTGTTTATAAAAAAATATCCCTTATTTGTATAAACAAATTCGGGATATTAAAATTATTAAAAACAAGAAAAAAGTTTACAAAAATTAATTATAAATCCTCATCCTCAAAACCGGGGGAACGGGTGGGCAGGTTTTTATATCCGGGGTTTGTATAGACGGCTTTTTTTATGTATTTGTTTGTGTAATCGCCTTTGATAAAGAGTTTTTTCAGCATATTTTCTCTTGAAACAAGAAGTGAAGGATTTTTTAAAACTTGCGGATTTTTCTCGGAAAGTTTCATCCAAACGGCAGCTTCCAGAGTCCAGGCATAAGTTTCTTCGTTAAGTGAAGCAAATTCGTCCTGATGAATCGCCTCATGGGCAAGAAGTGCCGCAAGTGCCTCGGGCGGTGCGTTCCTGTGCTTTTCGTTTATATAGATATACAATCTGTTTTTCTTTTTCCAGCCGAGTGCATCAAAAGATGAGTATTCTTCCCTTATTTCGGCTATATTTTTAAACTCGATTTTAACGGGTTTTTCGGTAAGGTTATTCCCCATAAGTGCGTTATAAGAGTATTTTGCAATGTTTGTCGTAAGCATAAGTTCCATTGCCTGCATAATTGCACCGTCTTTTGTTATTTTTTTATATTTTTTTGCATAAGAATCGGTGTCAAATTCTTTTTTGTTAACACTTTCTCCCTGTTGCATTTGCAACGCTTTCATCTTCCCGTAGTCAATACCCTGTTCTTCAAAAGATTGAGCATATTGATTTTGAAATAACAAAAGGCTTGTCGATAATATTAATAAATTTATTTTTTTCATATTCTCCAACTCACGTGTAATCTTATATAAATATTATTACTTATTTTTTTTTGCAGGACAAATTTTATTGAAGAGTGAGAAAAAATCGTAAAAAACGGAAATAAAACTATACAAAAAATGAAAATTATTTGAAATTATCAAAAATTTAATATATTCTAAAGTAAGCGAATTAGGGTATGGCGGTAATTTTTTATAAAACCGGAAGAAAGAAAAAGATATGGAACAACAGGTTTACACAGATGTGTATTTAATAGATTTGGGAGATACGGATAATGCGGCGGAGGTTATATTCCGTTTAAGTTCCGTGTTGGATAATGAGGATGTTAAAAATAAAAACATTCGCTTGAAATTGGGAAATGTTGCATTAAATCAGGCTCAACTGTTAAGCATAAAATCATTGATTAACGCAATGGGGTCGGATTTGTCCGTAATCGAAACAATATCGGAAGATACCGAAAAAACGGCAATTTCCTTGGGTATAACAATAGGGAAAGAAATTCCCGAAATTATACGGAACGAAGTTGCTGCGTGTGAAGAAAACAGTGAAAACATAAACGTTACAAACATTGAAAATGCCGTTTGCGAAACGGTCGAAAATTCTTGTGATAGTGATAATTCCGTACAATTTGCTTCATGCGAAAGTGAGATATTGGAAAGTCTTATGCAACTTGCAAATGAAGAAAGTATGCAAAACTGCGAACAAAACGAAAATAACTCCCAAAATGAAGGCGAAACAGGAACATTTGAACAACCGGCGGAACAGTCGCAAGATGTAATGCCAAATTTTAGCGAAAACGAAACAACTGTATGTACTTCAAATGAAGAAAATTTGCAAAATTGCGAACAAAATGAAAACAACTCAGAAAATGAAGGTGAAACAGGAACTTGTGAACAGCCTGCGGAACAGTCGCAAGATGTAATGCAAAATTTTAGCGAAGGCGAAACAACTGTATGTACTTCAAATGAAGAAAATTCGCAAAATTGCGAACAAAATGAAAACAACTCCCAAAATGAAGGCGAAACCGCCACTTGTGAACAACAATGCGAACAATCATCCGAACAAACCGGAAACGAACAACAGGTTGAATTATATACGGCAAGCGTTCCGCCAAAAGAAGAAATCCGTGACGAATTGGATGTAATATTCGGTTCTAATTCAATAAACAATATTTTTGAAGCAATTGAACCGACAAAAGAAGAATATCTGGACAGAGAAGAACTCGGCGAACTCGTAATTCCCGAAAAAGAATATACAAAAGAAGATATGGAGTTGGAAACATATTCGACAAAATATATAAAACAAACGATTCGCTCCGGACAGGTAATAAATTATGAAGGAAATGTTGTCATAATCGGTGATTGTCATCCGGGAAGCGAAATAATCGCACACGGTGATATAACGGTGTGGGGTGTTTTGGGCGGAATTGCTCATGCAGGTGCCGGCGGAAACCAAAAAGCAAAGGTCAGAGCATTAAAAATGAATGCAATTCAATTAAGAATAGCAAATTGTTATTCAAGAAGACCCGATACTTTAAATACGGTGTATTCGGAAAAAACAAATTCCTTTACGCCGGAAGAAGCAAGAATAATAAACGGTGAAATAGTAGTATTTAAGATAAATGATTAAGGAGCAGAATTAATGACGGGGAGAGTTATAGTAATTACTTCCGGAAAAGGCGGTGTAGGCAAAACTACAACGAGTGCAAACATAGGAAGTGCACTTGCAAAGAACGGTCATAGCGTTGTCCTGATAGATACGGATATCGGACTGAGGAATTTGGATTTGTTGCTTGGCTTGGAAAACAGAATTGTTTATACCTTGGTTGATGTTGTGGAAGAAAGATGTAAACTGAAACAGGCGTTGGTAAAAGATAAGAAAAATCCGAATTTATGCTTGTTGGCGGCAGCTCAAACAAGAGATAAAACGTCCGTTAATGCAGAACAATTGAAAAAAATCACGGAAAAATTGAAAAAAGATTATGATTTTATTATTGTTGATTGCCCCGCAGGTATAGAACAGGGATTTCAAACCGCAATAGCAGGAGCTTCGGAAGCAATTGTTGTCACGACTCCGGAAATGTCTGCGGTCAGAGATGCCGACAGAATAATCGGTCTTTTGGAAGCTGCGGAAGGAATTGAAAGTTATCATTTGCTTTTAAACCGAGTTCGTCCGAATATGATAAAAGCAAACGACATGATGAGCATTGAAGATGTTGAAAATATATTATCTTGCGAAAAAATCGGTATAATCCCGGAAGATACCGGTATAATAACATCAACAAACAGAGGCGAACCCATCGTGCATAATGAAAAATCATTGGCAGGTAAAGCATATATAAATGTTGCAAAAAGGATAGAAGGCGAAAATGTACCTTTCTTGGATTTAGACGAGCCGAAAGACATTGTAGGAAAGATAAAAAAGTTTTTTTCGGGCTTAGGTAAACAAGGAAAGGAGTCATAAACAATGAAAACACTTTTTTCTGATATATATAACAAAATAATGGAATTATTCCAAATAGAGAAGTCCGAAAATACAAGCAAATGTGCAACAAACAGACTTCAGGTTATCTTAATGCACGACAGGACAAAACTTGACCCGCTGATAATGAATAAAATGCGTGAAGAATTGATAGACGTATTTTCAAAGTATGTTGTTATAGATAAAGAAGAATTGGAAATCGGGTTAAAAAATGAAGGCGATGCGGTTGCTTTAATGCTTAATATTCCGATTGTGAGAGCAAAAACGGAAGAAGAACTCGAACAGATAAGAAAAAAACTTATTGAAGAAGAAGATAAAGCAAAAAATGCCTCAAACGAAATCATTGACGATTCCGAAAAAATAGTGGAAGGTGAAGTTTCTGAGATTGAAGAAACAATCGTTAATGAAGAAACAAACGATGAAGATGTAATCGTTGAAGAAATTTCGGATTGTGAAACGGACGAGCCCGTAAACGAAAATTCCGAAATGACCGAAGAAGAAAAAACGGAGTAATAAAAGATAGTAAATATTGAAGTAAAAAACAAAAGAAGGTAACTTAAAGGTTGTCTTCTTTTGTTTTTGTAACTTTTGTAGCCTTATAAATATGTTGCAATTTAAGTCAGACTCGGCACAACATTTTGATATATAACAGGGTTATACATTTTGAAGTGCATAGCGTACATATCTGTTTCCATAAGACAAACACAAATAGCCGTCGTTTTAAAGTTAAAATAAGGGAAAGTAAAGCCCTGTTAAAGGGCTTTATTTGGTGTGTGTATTTGGAATAAATAAAAATTATAATTATTTGTTTAATTGAGCGTTTTGTTCGTTTTCTGTTTTAATACGTTTCTTTGTTGCTCTTTCGTTGATAGCGGGAAGCATAAAACCTAAGAAAGCAGGAACCAATATACATGTTGATAATGCGGTAAATCTTGCATTTAGCGTTCTTGCTTTTTTAACCCACGGATTTTTTTTGCTCTTAAACATCTTAATCAGATTTTGAACTTCATCACTGTCTTTTGCTTTTGATAATGCTTCTTTTATTGTTTTGTTATCCGCCGTTGCAATATCTTTACCTTCTCTTTTAAG